>JAEZYZ010000149.1 GCA_023418705.1 Pseudomonadota bacterium
CGCCCGCCCTCTCCCTCTCCCCGGAGGAGCGTCAGCGGCGGCTCGAGCTCTTGGCCGCGGAGATCAAGGGATGCACGGCCTGCCCGCTGCACGCCGGCCGGACCCAGACGGTGTTCGCCCGCGGGTCGCTGGCGTCGGGCTTGTGTTTCATTGGCGAGGGCCCCGGGGAAGACGAGGATCGACAGGGGTTTCCGTTCGTGGGCAAGGCGGGACAGCTGCTCGACCGAATGATCGCGGCGATGGGCTTTTCGCGCGATGAAGTCTACGTCTGCAACATCGTGAAGTGCCGCCCGCCGAACAATCGAAAGCCGACGCCCGAAGAGATGTCGGCGTGCAGCACGCACCTGCAGCAGCAGCTCGAGCTCGTGCAACCCAAGCTCATCGTGGCGCTCGGCACCACCGCGGTCCAAGGGCTCTTCGGCACCAGCGAAGGCATCACGCGCCTGCGGGGACGCTGGAAGCTCTACCGCGGCAGCACGCTGGTGATGCCGACCTTTCACCCGGCGTATTTGCTGCGGACCCCCAGCGCCAAGCGGCAGGTGTGGCAGGATTTGCAGGAGGTGCTGCAAAAGCTGGGGCGGCCCATCCCCGGCAAGCGCTGAATGGGCCACGCTCGAGGCTCGACGCGCTGGTTCACGGCGGGGCTCGTCATTCGGCTCGCGCTCGTGCTGTTCGGGTTGGCGCCGCTCTGGGCGCCCGTGGCAAGCGGCGTGGCGCCGCTCCGCTGGCTCGCGGTGGTGCCAGAGCTGTGGTTCGGGGTGCAATGCCATCGCGACGCGGCGCGCGGCCTCTTCGTCTTGGGCGTCGAGTCAGCGGTCTGCTCGCGCTGCCTCGGGATCTACCTCGGGCTCGCCGCCGGCGCGCTGCTCGGCCGGCCGCGCCCAGCGCAGCCCTGGCTCACGATCTGGATCGGTGCTGCGGCGCTGGTGCTCGGCCTCGACGTCTTGACCGAGTGGCTGCGGATGCGGCCGCCTTCAGCCCCGCTGCGCCTGCTGACCGGCGCGCTGCTCGCCTACCCCGTGGCCACCGCGCTGGTGGCCGGGTCCGGGGACCTCAGAAGCCGTAGGCCAGGCCGAGCGACGGCTGCAAGCTGACGCCGCTGTCCGGCAGCAGGTAGACGAAGTTGAAGTTGAGCTTCGCCGCGATGTTCTCCGTGAAGCCGAAGGCGATGCCGGCGCCGCCGGTGACGAAGCTCTGCCCCATCTTCTTCCAGGCGTCGACGACCTCGACCTCGCTCGAGCCTACCCGCTGCACCTGGACGTCGGCGACCTTGGTGTCCACCTGCGCGACGCCGCCGCCGACGTGCACGTAGGGGCGGAACGCCTTCGTCAGCCCGAGGAAGTAGAAGCTCGCGCGGGCCTCGGCGTGCAACGGCAGAAAGGGGGTGCCGCCGAGCGCCTTCGGTCCGCCGTTGAACGCGTAGCCGAGGCGCGCCCCGAGCGTGATGTTCTCCCCGAAAGCCCGCTCGTAGGAGGCCAGGATTCGGGTAGTGGCCAGGGCTGTGCCGGAAGGGATGTTTCCGCCGGCGCCTTCGACGGTCTCGATCCCGACGAACTGGACATCCGTCCGCCCCGCTTCGAAGCAGACGAAGTTTTGATCCACGTTCTGTGGGGAGCACACGTCCGTGCCGCTCACCATCGCGAAATCCTGCGCCACGTGCAGGCCGATCCAGTTCTTCTTGAACGGCCCGGCCGCTTCCTTCTTCTCTTCTTGGCAGACGCCGCCGACGCAGCTGCCCGCCGAGCAATCGGCGTCGACGTCGCAGCTCTGCGCCGTCTCACACGTGCCCTGCTGGCAGGTCAGGCCTTCGTTGCACTCGGAGGTCGAGGAGCAGGGCGCGCCCCAGGCCGCGCCGCCCGATTGCTGGCCGGCCTTGCACTCCGGGCTGTCTTCCATGCCGGGCGGGCAAATCACCTTTTCCGCGCAGCGCTGGGGAGCCGACTGACCCGGGTAAGCGGGCGGCGGCGCACCGGTCTGGCTCACGATCTCGATCGTCGCCGGCTTGGTCTTGGTGCCGAAGCTGTCGACGGTGTCGCCGCTCGCGTCCTTGCCGCGCACGAAGAACCGCAGCGTGCCGACCAGCGTGGTGGCGCTGCAGGGGATCTCTGCCTGGAAGTCGTCCCCGTTCTTCCGCATGCGGACGGTCTTCCACGACTCGCCGCCGAACTCCTTGTAGCGGAGCTCCGCGCTCGTGATGTCTTCGTCCGAAATGCACGACACCGGGATCGGCCGGCGCGTCTCCACCTCCTGCACGTCGGGCGTGCACTGCATCTCGCCGGGGACATCCTCGCCGGCCACACCCGGAATGGCGGATTCGGCGGGCGGCTCCGGCGCGCCCACTTGCGGGTCCACGCCAACGGCGGCGCCGGCCGACTCGAACGTCGCTCTCGTCTCCGGTGTGGCGAGCGCCTGATCGAGCTGCACCTGCGGATCGATGGCGAGCGCCTGCTGGAACGCTTCGAGCGCTCCTTGCTGATTCTGCTGGCCGCTGCCGCGCACGATGCCCACGTACATCCAGGCGCGCGCCAGCACGGGGTTGCTGCAGCGATCACCGCAAGCCTTGATGGTGCCGAGCAACACTCCTTCGGCCTTCTTGAAGTCGGTCGCCAGATAATGTTGATTGATCGCTTCGTCGATCTTCTTGTTGGCGGCGTTGTCGAGCGGCGCGGCCTGTCCAACGCCGGTCAACGTGAACAGCGCGAGGAGCAAGGGGAGCAGCAGCAATCGGCGATACACGGACGATCCTCCGGGCAGCAGGGGGAGAGGCGCCGAGAGGGTAAAAGCGAAAGCCGCTCGAAACTAGGGGGAAACGCCGCGTCGCCCGCAATAATTCGCTGCCCGGACGAGTCGAAGTGCGAGCGCGCGCTTTCGTTTTCTTCGGAAGTTCGCGCCGTCGCTGTTCACGTCGGCACGACCGATCGGCGTCGCGCAATTTCGTTCGCAGGATCCGAGCGGATCCGCGATGCGATAATGAGACCCAATTTGCGCGATCGCTTCAGGCGTCGAGCCCGCGACCACCTCCCCATCACCCGCGTCCACCGCCGGGGCCCATCGCGCCCGAGGCGTCGCCTGCCGGGGCTTGGGGCAGCGATGCCTGGATTCTTCAGCGCCCCGCGCGGTCGTCGCGGCTCAGATTCGGCGAAAGACGCCGATCACCTTGCCGAGCAGCATCGTGGGTCGAAAGTCGCTCGCGCGGACCAAGATGGGGGCCATTTGGCTGTTGGCAGGCTGGAAGCGCACGTAGTCGCGCTCCGGATAGTAGTGCTTGACCGTGGCCTCGTCCCCGATGAGCGCCACCACGATATCGCCCCGATCCGCGGTGGAGCACTTTTTCACGAAGACATAGTCCCCATTGAAAATCCCGGCCTCGATCATCGAATCCCCCGTTACGCGCAGGCCGAAGACGTCGCGCCCGCCCCGCACGAGCATCTTGTCGATGCGGACGGTGTCGACGACGTGCTCCTCCGCCAAGAGCGGCAGCCCCGCCGCCACGCGTCCCAGGATGTTGATCTCCACCGAGTCGTCGTCTTCGGCCGGCTCCGTCCGCTCCATCTGCGAGGCAGACTCGTCCACCAGGCGCAGCGCGCGGCTTTTCATGTCTTCGCGACGCAGGTAGCCCTTGCGTTCGAGGGCGCGCAGGTGATCGTTCACCCCGTTGGTGGAGCGGATGCCCATCGACTCGCCGATCTCACGCAGCGTGGGGGGATACCCGCGCTCCTCGATCGACTTGCGGATGAACTCCAACGTTTGTTGCTGGCGCTTGGTGAGGCCCTGCATGGCGCCCGAAGAGTACTGAACGGGTGTTAGGACGTCAACTTCTGTACCGCCGGAGCAAAAGAGTAGTGGTTTTTTTCCCACACGCGGGCCCGGTGTCCACCCTTTAGTACGGCCCGGGGAGTAGTAGGGCCCCGGGGAGAGCGGTTGGCCGAAAGGCCGGTCTGAGATACCCCCCCGTCGCCCACGGGTCGCGTCCGCACGACCACTTCACGAACGGGCGCTTCAGCCTGCAGGGCAGGCGGGTTCTCCGGTGGACCGTTCGACAGTGAGCGTTCGCCGATCAGCTGCAGTACCAGATCGGGGCTCTCGCGTTCGACGAGAGACGGGGAGAAGTCGTAATGCCAATAGTAAACGGCGCGCGAGAAGTGCTCCGCCAAGTATCTGCGGATCGCCAAGACGGAGGAGTGATTGTCGCTCTCGCTCTGGTCGGGCTGCTCGGGTGCGGGGCGAGCGCGACGCCACGCGGACCTGACGGTGCGGAACTCCACCCCAGCTGTCTACACGCGTGCCGCAATGTTCGAAAGATCCCGACCTGTTCTCGCGCTGCCCTTGCCGCTCCGGCAATGAGCCCCTCGCAGCTACGCGCCTCGGTGAAGAGCCTTGCCGGCGAGCGAGTTCGAGTTCGTGGCGCCCTCGGAAAAGGCGGACGGTCCTGGACCCTCATGAACTGCAGCACGGGCGTGTGTTGTGGCCACCAGCTCGATCCGTTCTTATCCATCGACGACGGCCGTACAAAAGGCAAGTTTGCGCTCACCGGCATCGCGAGGCTTCCGGATGGCAACGAGCAGCGGCTTGTCTGCTACTCGTTCAGTGGCCAGATGATCCAGACCTATGCCGAATCGTCAGATCAGCCATTCACGTTCTCGTCGTGGCAAAGCGGGTGCGACGGCGATGCCGGACACGGTCGCTGGCAAGAGGCTTACTGCTGCAGTCTGGATCGCCGCGAGCAAGCGGTGCTGGTCGAAGCCACGCTGGAGCTTGCCGTTCATGCGTTCGCACCGCATCGTCTCGTTGATCCCCTAATCTGTGAAGCGCCCCTTGTTGTCGCACCGTTACAATAGGGCCTTCAGCTGGGAGGCGTGAAGGGGACTGGCTCGAGCTCGAAACTCTGACAGGTCGTGTACAAGACCTGGAAATCCTTCGAGCCCGCAAGTCCGCAGAAACTCTCGGACTGCGCTGCCGTGGAGTTGTTCGTATTCTCGTCGATGAAGAGCGGTGTGCCAAGCTGTGAAGCATTGAGCAGGATGCCGTTGTCGCTCAGCTCCAGGGCCTGGACGTGGATCGAGTAGCGCCCGGAAGCGGCGCCGAAGCCCGCAATGCCCAAGAAGTAGGTGCCGGCGTCGAGCGGAGGCGCAAACGGCTGCGGAACAGCGGCGAACCGCCTTCGCCCGGACAGAGGGAAGCATCGTCGTTGCAAGCGACCTCCGTGGTACCCGGGCATCCCTCCTGCAGGAAGAGCACCGTGTCGAACGTGTTCCCTGGGCCGAACGTGTCGGCGTAGAACATCACCCGCTTGCCAGCAGGCACTTCGAACGTGTAGAAGGCATCGGGGGAGCCAGTTGTATTGCCGCAGCTGACGTCAACGTCATCCGAGAAGTCGCTGGTGTCTCCGCTCAGTGTGATCTCGTGATTCACTTTGAGCTCGAACGGCTCCGCGGTATCGCAGGTGTCGTTCGAGGTCCGTCCGCACAGGCGCTCCGATTCGTAACCTGGTGGCGGCTGGAAGAAGGGCACCGGAGGAACTCCCGTTCCGATGCCGCAGAGAGAGAGGGCCACGTCGACTCGGACGAAAGTCTCAGGAAAGAGCGTGCCATCGGTGTCGTTGCAGAGCACTGAGATTCCCGCGTCCTCGAGTTCCTGGCGTCGTTGCGCGGACACGGCCGGTCATTGTGCGCGTAAAGGTGAATGCGGCCAGTGTGTGACCCGATTACCTGGCGGCGAGGTCTGCGTTTCGACGGAGGACTGCGAGGTGGGCCTGGTCTGCGATGGCCACACGTGCAAACCGGCGCTCGGAGCGGGAGCACCATGTGAAGGGCAGATCTGTGGTCTGCACGGCTGGTGCGTGGAGGGTACCTGCACGGATCTGGGCCGCGAGGGTGCTGAGTGCTCCTCGGCACAGCCCTGTGACGGAGCCGCGGGGTACGCCTGCGTTTCCGGGACCTGCGAGCCGCTCAGCTTTGCCCAAGAGGGTGAAGTTTGCGGCGTCACCGCCGCCGAGCCTCGGTGCTCGTACGGGACGGCTTGCATCGCCGAGATCCCGCTGGAAGAACGCACGTGCGTGGCTCAGCCCACACTCGGGGAGCCGTGCCCCGAAGGACGCTGCCGAGCGCCTTTCTTATGCTCGAACGGCACGTGCGGGGTCTTGGAGCCGTCCTTCTGCAACTGAGCCAGCCGGGGATTGGACGCTATTGGGGTCTCGTGGTGCTGGGCCTTGGCGGCGGAATCAACGACGGCCGCCGCGCAAACCGCGCCGAAACCGTGGTTGGCGCTTAGTGCGCCGGGGCACTCCAGCCTTCGCCTCAGAACCGTCCGCTCACCGACAGGAACGTGAGCTTGTCGTTGGTCTCACGGAGCCGCTCGGTGAGCATGCGGACGACGCTCCAGAGGACCTCGTAGGCGAGGTCCTTGTGCAAAAACAGAAGATCGTCGAAGCCGTCCTTGGGGATGGCCAGCAGGCGGCAGCGCTCGTGCACGCGGGCGTCCGCCGAGCGCGGGGACTCGTCGAGCAGCGCCATCTCACCGAACACCTGTCCCGGGCCGAGCACGGCCAGGGCTTCCTCTCCCATCCCGGCCACGTTGCGGCTGATCCGCACCTTGCCTTCCAGGATCAGGTACAGCTTGGCGCCCGCGTCGCCGTGCTCGAAGATCTTGGTACCGGTGGCGTGCTGCTCCTCGCTCGCCACCTTGGCGATCAGCTCGAGCGCCTCGGGTTTCAGCCCGCGGAAGAGGCCGATGTTGCTGAGCTGCTCGACGCGATCGTTCGACATGCGCCGGCCATAGTAGATCAATTCCTACTGAAGCGAATGCGGACCGGTGGCGACGTCTTGGTGACCGGCCTGCCGTGGGCGTCCAGCCCGGGGATCCAGCGCCGGCGCATGGCGCAGCTCTTGGCGAGGCGCCCGAAGCCGAAGCCGGGATCGCTCACGACGGTCACCGACTTGGCGACGCCGTCGCTGCCCACGGTCGCCACGATGGTCGCGACCGCATGATCGATCTGCTCCATCTCCGCCTCCGCCGGGAAGCCGCAGCTCTCCCAGGACATGCTCTCCGGACGCGGCGAGCGGGAGCGGTCGACGGGGGGCGGCGCCGGCGGCCGCGCGGGCCCGGTGCCGGTGCCACCGATCTTGCCGTCGGCGCGGGCGTTGGTGTTGCGCACGGCCGTCTTGGAGGTGCCGGTGCTGGCGGTGACGCCGCCAGCGTAGCGATCGCCGGTGCCCGTGACGAAACCCATATCGGTCAGATCGACCGGCTCGTTCGGATCGGGCTCCGCCGTCAGGACCTGACCTGCCTGGGCCGCGGCGGGAGCTGGCTCTTCGGGCGCAGCTTGTGGTGGGGGCTCGCTCGGCTCTGGCGGCGGCTCTGGGGGGGCTTGCGGCGCGGGCTCCGGCTCGGGCTCGGGCTCCGGTTCGGGCTCCGGCGCTTGCGGCTCCGGCTCCGGCTCCTGCTCGATTTCAACGTCGATGCTGTGGGGATCGAGCTCTTGGCGGAGCTGCTCGGCGAAGCCGCGCAGCTCGAGCAGCGAAGCAACGGCCGGCGCCGCCACCGCCGCGTGCGCCAGGAAAGCGCCGCATAACGCGCTCGTCAGCTGCAGCGCCGACTCTCGGTGGCGGAAGCCCCAGACGTCGAGGCCGCTCGACGCGCGTCCCGGCGCGACCGCGCGCTCGGGCGCGACCGCGCGCTCGGGCGGCGGCGACCCGGCGGGGCCCAGGCCGGACGTTGGCGGGCGCTTCGCGGGCCCGCTCGGGGGCGCGGATTTCTGACGTCGCTCTGGGGAGCCGGGCATGGTCACTGGGCCTTGGGTGCCTCGATGCTGACCCCCTCGGTCGTCGCGGGTGACACCGCGAACGCGATCTTCTGGATGCCGGAGCGCTTGAGCAGGTCCAGCACGTGGATCACCCTGCCGTGCTCCACCTTTTTGTCGGCGCGAATGACGGCTCGCAGATCCTTGGTCCGCGTCTGCGCTTCCTTGGCGAGCCGCGTCAGCATGTCCTCGTTCGCCACGGGCTTGGAGTCGACGACGGTGCGGCCGTCGGCCGAGAGCTCGACCGAGAACACCGTCTGGACCTCCTGCCCCTGCGATGCCTTGGGCAAGTCCATCGGCATGCCCTGGGACACGATCACCTTGGCCGTCACCATGAAGATGATGAGCAGCACCAAGGTGACGTCCACCAGCGGCGTCACGTTGATGCCGCTGATGATGCTGTCGTCGTCCGCGCTGCTTCCGCCGGCCATGGATTACTCCTCGCTCGCCTTGGCGCCGCGCTTCGCTCCACCGGCCAGCGCCGGCTCGGGCAAGGGCGCGCCCACCAGATGAGCGAGCAGCACGCGGCTGAGCGCCTCGGTGTTCGCCAGGATGGCTTTGGCGTGCCGCTGGAAGACGTTGTACATGGCGACCGCGGGGATGGCGACCGCCAGCCCGACCGCGGTGGCGACCAGCGCCTCGGCGATGGCCGTCATCACCTCTTGAGGGGCCATGGCGCTGGCCGCAGCGGCGGACTCCGCCTGCTGGCCGAGGGCTTCGAAGGCCTCCACGACGCCGATGACCGTCCCGAACAGCCCGATGAACGGAGCGTTGTTGCCGAGCGTGCCCAGGTAGGCGAGGCGCCGCTCGAGCTTCATCCGCTGCAACGCGGCGGCTCCTTGCATCGCCTCTTCGGAGGCCTTGGGCCCGCGATCGGCCTCGAGCAAGCCCGCGACCACCACGGCGGCTTCCGCGCTCGGGGACGCCTCGAGCCGGCGGCGCGCGGCCTCCATGTCACCGTCGCGCAGCTCTTTGCGGAGCTCCTGTGCCAAACGAGCGATGTCGTCGCGCAACGACCAATAGAACCAAGCGCGCTCGAGCATGATAGCTACCGAGATCACGCTCAACCCGAGCAGCAACCACATCACCCAGCCGGCGCCGAAGCGCGTCATGAGCTGTTGGAGCCATTCAACCAAATTCATCTGTTTAGAACCTCGCGTTGGTGCCAGGGGCGGTGGGGGTCGGACAGGCCCGCGCTCGCGCCGGCGGAAAGCGACCAATCGCTAGCACATCTCGCGGGGGGCTGCCCCGGGGGCGGGGGCCCAAAACACGAGATCGTCGCCCGGGTGCCCCCGGTCATGCGCAAAGCCTTAGTCCCCGATTTTATTCCCAAACGCCGGCTGGCGGGCTCGAGGCTCCACCCGCTCGGGTGAGCGCGCGGGCCAAGGGGGCGCGGCCCGTCGGGCGTGGAGCAGGGCCGGCCTCAGAGCTCGTGAGGCATCAGGTCGTGCGGGGATCGGAAGTACTGCTGTGGGGAGTACGCCTGCAGGCAGGACACCCGACGTGTGTAGATGTCGGCGTAGAGCTCGACCTGCAGCCCGAACATGCTCATCTCGTTCTGCTCCTTGAGCAGCGAGCCCCAGTAGGGGTGAAAGTGGCGATCCACCCGCTCGCCGATCTCCGCGTGTTCGGTGTCGATGCTGCGCAGCGACGCCCGCACACGGTCGAGCGAGCGTTTCACGCGCACCTTCTCCGCCTGGGCCGCCGGATCTTCCGCCAACGCGCTGCGTGAGAGCTCTTTGTAGCGGCCCTGATGATAGCGGAGCTCGTCTTCGAGCTTCTCTCGCATCTCGTCCAGGTCGCGCTGTCGCAAAGAGTCGTCGATGCAGGTCTCGTGCGCTTCGATTTCGGCGTCGAGCTCCTGGATGATCATGGCCGTGCGCCAGGACGACTCCTTCTTCGAGCGCAGGATGTCGCCGTAGATGTGATCGCCGACGTAGAGCACGCTCGAGCCGCGCAGATTGGCCAGGCGCTCGAACTCCCGCAGATTGCCGCCCTCGTAGACCTTGCCGCGCTCGAGCCCGCCGCGGACCGCCCGCAGCACGTCGCCGTCGCGCTCCATCACCGGGCGCGCTTCTTTGAACCAGAGCGGCTTGAACGCCGAGCAGACGACGATGTCGAAGTAGTGCCGCCAGCTCGGGTACTCCGGCATGGCGTCGTCGAGCAGAAACGTCATCATCTGGTCGGTGTACGCCCAGGGAGAATTGGTCAAAAGGAAGGTCTTTTTCCCGGCGGAGCGCAGCTTGTGCAGGGTGCGGGCGAGCTCTGGATCGCGGTCGACGTAGCGGGCGAGGTTGCTCGTGACCTCTTGATAGACGCTGCCGTCGCGGTGCGCTTCGTCGATCGAGGCGCGCACGTCGGAGAAGACCCGGTCGTAGTCGAGGCTCTCCTTGCGCTTCTCCAGAGCGTCGACGATGGCGGCGAAGCTGGTGACCTCGCTCAACGCGAACAAGGTGTCGATCCAGTGATAGCGCGCCGTGTGCGGGCGAATGCGCTTGAGCTGGTAGAGGTCGGCGAGCTCCTCGCGGCTGAGGCGGCGCATACCGTGGTAGCCTTTGTGCACCACCTTGTGCCGGTCCATCTTGAGCACGTGGCCGTGGCGCTTGTCGATCAAGAGCCCGCGGATGGGAAACCGCGTGTCGTACTTCAACTGTTTCAGATAGTCCGGGTAGCCGCGCCGGATCATCCGTTCGATGGTCAGCTCGATGCTCAGGGTGTCCATCTGATCTTGGCGATAGATGGCGAGCGTGTAGTCCATGTCGAACCCCACCCACTCGATGCTGCTCATCCTGAGGTTGCGGTTGACGAACACTCGGTTGGCGCGGGGGATGCTGACCGCATCGACCGGTAGGACGTTCACCCCGGGAAGTGGGAGGACCAGCTGGCGGGACGCTTGCGTGAGGGAAGCTGTCACTCGATCCCAATTTTAGCAGAGAGGCCGCCCGTCTGCGATAGGCGCACGCCATGGCCGTGCCCCACCGCCAGCAAGCCGAGCTCCGCCCCCGTCTGCTCGAAGCCGCCGAGGACTGGAGAATTTCTCATGAACAAGGGGGTGTCGAGGTCGACGTGCTCGAAGCCGCCCAGGCCGCCCGCCAGACAAGCGGAGACGGTCATCGCGAGCCGTGACTCGACCATGCCGCCGATCATCAACCCGAGCCCCTGCCCCTTGGCCGACTGGGCCATGTCCAGCGCCGCGACCAGGCCGCTCTTCATGATCTTTAAGTTTATCACGTCCGCTGCTTGCGCCACCGCCAGGCGCGCGACGTCTTCGCGCCGGGTGGCGCTCTCGTCGGCCGCGACGCGAACGCGGCCATGGCGGCGCACCGCCCGCATCCCTTCGAGGTCGTCCGCCGCGCAGGGCTGCTCGAACAGCGCGATGCGGGGGCGGCCCGCGCCGGCCTTGTCGAGCAAGGTCAGGGCGTCGCTCGCCGTCATGCTGGCGTTGGCGTCCAAGATGAAGCGGGCGTCGGGCGCCGCGCGGGCCGCGGCGTCGAAGCGGGCCGCGTCTCGTTCGAGGGGGCCCCCGCCGACCTTGAGCTTGAGCACGCCGAAGCCCTCGGCAGCCGCTCGCCGGGCCGCGCGCTCTGCCTGGCGTTCGTCACCCGTCGGGATCGTGATGTCGGTCGTCAGCGTGTCCTCGGCGGCGCCGAACAGCGCCCAGAGCGAGAGCCGGGCGCGCCGCGCCAAGGCGTCGAGGCAGGCGGTCTCCAGCGCGCAGCGGGCGCTCGCGTCCGCCGGCAGCTCCTCCTCCAGCCACCGGGCGAGCGTCCGGAAGCGGGCAGGCCGACCGATGAGCGCGGGGGTGACCCGCGTGACGGCGGCGATGGCGCCCGCCTGCGTCTCGCCGTTCACCGCCGGGAACGGCGCGGCTTCGCCGACGCCCACGCTGCCGTCGTCCAGCGTCAGGCGCACGAGCGCGTTCTCGGCGACCGCTTGAGCGCCCCCGGCGATGCCGAACGGCTCGAGCAGCTCGATGTTCAGCGGCCAGACCTCGAGGGCTTGGATGCAGGGCAGCGCGGGCATGACGTCCCACCCCCTGATATCATGCCCGGCGTGGCCCCTATCGCGATTTTGGTGACCGGAGATCCCGTCGAGTCGGCGCGCGAGCGTTATGGAGGGTTCGCCGACCTCATCGCGCGCGCCCTGCCCGACGGAGCCGGCGCCCTACACGCCATCGACTGCCGTCTCTCGAATCTTCCGGACCTCGACGCCTACTCCGCGTTGATCGTCACCGGCTCTCCCGCCAGCGTGACCGAGCGCGCGCCGTGGATGCTGGCGACCGCGGATGCCCTGCGGCGGGCGGTCGAGCGCGACACGCCCGTGCTCGGGATTTGCTTCGGTCACCAGCTGCTCGCCGAGGCGCTGGGGGGCCGGGTCGAGCCGAACCCGCGCGGCCGAGAGATGGGCACGGTAGAGCTCGAGCTCGTCAACCGAGACCCGCTGCTCGGCGCCAAGCCCACGCTCACGGTGAACATGAGCCACGTCGACTCGGTCGTGGGTGTGCCGTCCGGCGCGGTGGTGCTGGCCCAAAGCGAGCGCGAGCCGAACGCCGCCATTCGCTTCACCGACCAGGCCTACGGCGTCCAGTTCCACCCGGAGTTCGACGCCGACGTGATGCGCCGCTACATCGACGCCCGCCGCGACGTCATCGCCGTCGAAGGCCTGGATCCGGACGCCATGTGGCGCGGCGTGGAGGACGCCCCCGACGGGGCGGAGGTGCTCGCCCGCTTCGTCCGCGGCGTCAGTCGATCGTGATGCCGAGCCGCTGGCGCAGCTCCAGGTACTGAGCGCTGACCGAGTACAAAAGCAGCTCCTTCATCCGCTCCTGGACGGGCGCCGCGGCGGCGGCGTCGTCCGAAGCGCGGACGATGTCCATCGCGACCTCGAGGTCGTGCGCCACCAAGAACCCCGCCCGATCGGCGGTCAGGTCGACGCCCGCCACCCAGCGCTTCAAATCGAGGGCGGCGCCGGTCTGCAGCAGCTTGCTGACGACCCGCGCCAGGTGTTCGCGGCTCGCCCCCACGAGCCCGGTGTCCAGCGCCACCAGGTTTTCGCGCACCGGCCCCTCCAGATCCGTGGCGATCGGAAACTGCGGCGCGATCAGCTTGATCGCCGCGAACAGCCACGCCTTGAGCCCGGTGCCAAATGGGACGAGCTGGCGCATGTACATGCCCGGGCGGTAGTAGGTCAGGTGCCGCGCGGCGATGAACGCCGCTGGTTGGGAGGGCAGCTCGGCCTGCAGCGCCGCGAGCCCCAGCACGACCGAGGGGGCGTGGGCGTGCAAGAAGCCGAGCCCGCCGGGATCGTTGGGGTTCTCGAACGTCGGCGGCGGCTCCATCCCGAGCACGCCGGCGGCGTAGTACAGCGTTTGACCTATCGGGTAGGCGTGTTGCGCCAGGTCGATCGCGTAGCTCGGGTCGTAGCCGAGCTCCTCGAGGGGTGGGCTGCGCTTGGCGATCACGGCGGGCTCGATCAGCGCGAACAAGCTGGTGAGCAGCGGGTCGGCCCCGGCGTGCATCAACAGGGTCAGCCAATCTTCGTCCGACAGCGCCGCCTGAGCCGGCGCCGCGGTCTCGGGCCGCATGCGCTTGAAGAAGCGCTCTTCGTCCGGCTCCGCCAGGTTGTTCAGCCAGAGCGCCTGGCACACGCAGAACGCGGCGTCCGCGCGCTTCGTCTCGGTGTACAGGCGCCGGAGCGCCTTGAACGACTCGACGCGGTACGGGTTTTGGCGCAGCAGCGAGAGCTGCGTCGCCACCGCCTTGTCGACGTGCTTGCCCGGATCGATGGCGTACAGCTCCGCCAGGCGCTCGAGCCGCTCGCGATCGTCCGGATCCAGGGTCTGCGCGGCCTCGTAGGCGTCGATGGCCCGGTCCATCCAGCCGAGCTTTTGCTCGTACAACCTGCCGAGCCGGTCGAACGTGTCCAACATCCGCCGCTGATCCTTGTCCGCAGTGGCCCGGGCGAGCTTGCGCTGCAACAGCCGCTCCACGCCTTCGAAATCGTGGCGTCCCTCTTGCAAGTCGATGGCCTCGTCCAGGGCGGAGGAGAAGCCGGGGTCGAGCTCCAGCACCTGATCGTAGATGCCAAGCGCCCGATCGATGTCGCCCATCTCCTTGTGGCTGACGATCGCGGCGGTGTGCAGGTACTTGGTCTTTTGCTTCGGGTCGTCGACGAAGTCGGCCAGCCGCAGCACCACCTCGACGAGCTTGTTCCAGTCCTTCTCCTCGCTGTAGAGCTGCATCAGCTTGGTGAGCAGCCGGCGGTCTTCGGGGCGCTCCTCGAGCGCTGCCACGAAGCTCTTGGTGGCGCGGGTGCGATCGCCGAGCTTGCCCGCGGCCAGATCGCCGATCTCGAGCAGCAGCTTGACGCGCTGGTCGCCGCTCGCAAGATCGAGCTGGCGGGTCTTGGCCGACAGCACACGCTCCCAGTCCTCTTGGCTGGCATGCGCCTGGGCCAGGCTCTCGAGCGGCGCGGCGCGGCTCGGATCGAGGTCGCACGCCTGCTCGAGCAGCGGGATCGCCGCCTCGAGCGCGCCCTCACGGCGCAGCGACTCGCCCTTTCGGTAGAGCGCGAGCGCGCGGCTCGACGCGCCGAGCCGATCGCCGAAGCGCGAGAGCAGATCGCTGTGCAGCTCGACCGAGCGCGCGGGGGATCCATGTTCGAAGGTGACCTGCGCCGCGCGCTCGAGCGCGGTCACGTCGTCCGGGGCGATGCGGAGCAGCGTGTCCATGGACGCGAGGGCCTTCTCGGTCGAGCCGGTGTGGGTCAAGGCGTCGACGTAGCGGATCAAGATCCGCTGAGCTTCGGGGGGATCGAGCGCGTCGGCGCGATCGGCGAGCGACGCATAGTGATGGGCCGCCTCCAAATGCCGCTCGTGCTCGAAGGCAATGTCACCCAGCACGATCAGCGCTTGGGTGTCGGTCGGGTCCAGGGCGATCGCCTTGCGCGCCAGCTCCTCCGCCCGCTTGTCGTCTTTCAAGCGCGTGCGGCAAAGCGTCGCCGCTTGTCCCATGAGCCGCGCTTTGGCGCGGTCGCCCTCGGTGTGCTCGAGCTCGCGTTCCAGAAGCTGGATCGCGGCGTTGACGTCGCCGCGCGCCACGTACGCTTCTCGCAACGCCGCGGCGATCGCGCTGCTCGTCGGCGCGGCGTCGAGCGCGAGCTTGTAGCGCTCGATCGCGCCGTCGCGGTCCCCGCGCGCTTCGAGCAGGCGGGCGGCGCGCTGGTATTGTTCGGCGCGGGCTTCCCCGCTGGCCTGCTCGGCCAACGCCTCGATAGCAGCCAGCGCGGCATCGGCGTCGCCGCTCTTCTCGCGCAGGCGAGCGAGCGCTTCGAGCGCACCGGAGTGCTCCGGGCGGAGCGCGACGGCCGCCTCGTACGCCTGCATGGCGCGCTCCGGCGAGCCGATTTGCGCGGCGAGCAGCGCGCCGCGAGCCAGCAGCATCTCGACCTTCTGGTCGTCGTCGGCGGCCGCGCGGAGCTTTCGGTCGTACAGATCGGCGAGCTCCTCCCAGCGCTCGAGCTTCTGGTAGTGGCGAGCCAGGTTCGACAGGGCGCCAGGGTGGCTGGGGTCGATGCGCAGGATTTCCCCGAGCGCCTGCGCCGCGCGCTCGTGATCGAGAAATTCCTCCTCGTAGACGCCGGCGATCCGCTCGTGAAGGGCGATCTTCTGGCGCGGCGTGGCCGCGAGCCGGATTTGCTGCTCCAGGTTGTCGAGCAGCTCTTGGTAGCGGCCCGTCTTGGCGTAGAGACGATCCAGACCGCGGAGCGCGTCGAGCTGCTCGGCGTCGAGATCGAGCACCGCGCGGTAGCGGCGGATGGCCTCGCTCGCGTCATCGAGGCGATCTTCGTAGACCTCGGCGATGCGCGTCATCAAGGCGAGCCGCTCCTCGCCGGAGCGGGCGTCGGCGCGCTGCTCGAGCAGCGCCGCCAGCGCCGCAAAGTCCCCCGCGCGCTCGTACCCCCGAACCAGGGCGTCTCCCGCCCGCGAGTGCCCCGGGTCGTCCTGCAGCACCTGCTGGTAGAGATCGCGAGCGCGCGCCGGCTCGTTCAAGTGAAACTCGAGCACCTCGGCGGCTTCGGCCCGAGCGTCGCGGGCGCGGGCGGGGGTGGGGGTGGCGTCCGCGCGGCGCAGCAAGGCCGTCACGAGCTCTGGCCATTGCTGGGCCTTGCGATAGATGCGGCAGAGCCCTTCCAGCGCGTCCAAATTCGACGGCTCATCGGCCACGATCGCCTGGTACGCCGCCAGCGCCAGATCGGGGCGTGAGACCTTCTCGAGGTACCAGCGGCCGAGCTGCCCGAGCAGCGCCCGCTTGTGCTCGAAGGCGAGGCCCTCCGCGCCCGCGGCTTCCGCCACTTGGCCGAGCACCTCCCACCAGCTCGCCTGGCGATCGGCGGCGAGCCGCTCGATGTCTTCGCTGGGAGCCGCCTCGGGGCTCTCGCACAGCGCTTGGGTGAAGGCGACCAGCGCCTGCTCCGGATCTTGCAGCTCGCGAGCGTAGAGCCGTCCGATTTCCACCAGGGCGCGCGCGCGTTCCGCTGCGCTCTGCGCCTGCTCGCTGCGCCCGAGCAGCATCTCCACGACGTCTTCGTACTTGCCCAGCCGGCGGCGGATCTCTTCCAGCGACGCGACGGCGATGTCGTCGCCCGGATCGAGCTCCAGCAGCCGGACGTAGGTGCGCTCGGCGGCCTCGTCGTCGCGAGCTGCCGCGTAGAGCCTGGCGGCGCGGAACAGCAGCGCCTTTTGCGCCTCGCGTTGCTCCGCAGCGTCGCTGGTCGACAGCTCGCTCGCGGCCATGCCGAACGCCTCGGCGATGCGGCCTGCCTCGGCTCCCCGATCGACGGCCTCTTCGAGCGCGACCGCGGCGTTCGTGTCTGCGGGATCCGCCATCAGCGTGGCCACGCGTTCATCGATCTGTTCGTCGGTGATCTCTGACTTTCGTGAGACCGTCGCGTTGCGCTCCAGCAGCTCCAGCGCCTCGAGCACCGCCCCGGCGTCCTGCGGCCGGTCGACGGGGCTCTTCGCGAGCAGCGACAGCACCAGGTCGTCGAGCTCCGCCGAGATCCACCCGCGGGGTGCCTTGCTGCTGGGCGGGTCCGGATCGCGCGTCAAATGGCCGACGGCAAACTCCAGCGCGGTGGTGGCGTCGAACACGGGCTTGCCCGTGAGCACCTCGTACAGCACGGCACCGAAGGCGTAGACGTCGGTGCGCGGATCGGCCGAGTGCCCCCGGATCAGCTCGGGCGCCAGGATTTTGGGCGAGGCGACGGTCGAGAACAGCTCGCTCTGGCCGTTCTCGATCCGCGGCCGGGCGCGCAGCTTCTCGGTGCCGGCGTCGAGCAACAGCACTTGAAGCGCACCGTCGGCGGTCCGCTGGAGCAGCACGTTGCCCGTTCGCAGATCGCCATGGGCGAGGCGCCGATCGTGAATGGCCCGCAGCCCCTCCAGGACCGCCTGCAGCATCGGGCGCGCCTCGTTCAGGTGCATGGCGCCGTTGCGGGCGAGCCGCTCCGCCAGCGTTGGGGCGTCCAGGTAGCGGTGCACGATGGCGGTGCGTTCGCCCTCGGTCAGCACCGTCAGTCCTCGCGGCAAGCTCGGGTGGTCGACCTGCCCGAGCAGGCGCGTCACCGTGAGAAAACGCTGCAGGCCGCGGCGGTCGCGGGTCGGCTCCCGGCGCAGCAGCTTGATCCGCAGATCGGCGTCGCCACGCCGGCCGAGGTAGCAGATCCCGACGCGGCCCTCGCCCAGCTTTCGGACCAGCGTGACATCGGCAAAGGTCGAGCCCGCGGGGAGCTCGTCCTGGAAGCTCGGCCCGTTGGCCCGGAGGTGCTCGAGCCGCGGGTCGGCGCCGGGCCGGGTCGCGAGCACGGCGTCGCACAGCGCCTCGACCGCGTCCGTCCGCACGCAGTGGTCGAGCAAGGCGCTGGCAAATGAGCCGCGTGCGCCGGTCCCCCCGACCGCCTCGGGTGGGAACCCGAGCACCTCTTGGCACAGCGAGAGGAGCTCCTCGAGCTCGAACAAACGCTCGAGCTCGCCCCTGAGGATTTCGGTATCCATGTTGGTCTCGGCCGGGGCGCCCGTAAAAGAGGTTCGGGGAGCCCCGCCGCAAGGTACAGCGCCTTTCACCGGGGTGGAACGCTCCAAAATGATCCCCGCGCGGCCGAACCGGCCGGTGCCGGTCGAAAGCCGAGCTTCCGGGCACGGGTACGGCTTATTTGCCGTCCGAGGTGCGCCTGTGCGACGGTCTCGCGCATGAGTCCCCGACGGCTCTGGCTCGAACGCGCGTTGCCGCTCGGTGTGCTGCTGGTGGCGACCGTCTCGGTGCCGGTGCTGATGCTGTCCCCCGCCGGGCTCGAGCGGCTCGAGAACCTGCGCCGGGAGCGGGAGCGCGCCGACGCGGAGATCTCGCGGTTGTCGCAGGAAATCCGCGAGCTTCGCGCCGAGGTGGAGCGCATCAAGCACGATCCACGGGCCGTGGAGCAGGTGGCTCGGGACGAGCTCGGCCTGGTCCGGCAAACCGAGCTGGTCTTTCAGTTCGGGCGCTGACGGCGCGCTTGCGGTGCGCGTCCGGCCGCGCAAATACTGTTCAGATGTCCGTCCTGCTCGCGCGCCGCCTGCTCCGCGCCGGAACCGTAGCCGCGGCGGACGTCGAAGGCGCCCTGCTCCGCTCGGTCCAAGCCGGCGTGCCGTTGCTCGACGCGCTGTCCGAGCGCCAGCTGGACGAGCGGGTCGTCCACGGCGCGCTCGCTGCTGCCTCGGAGCCGGTGGAGCGCCAGATCGAGGCCGACGCGGCGCTGTACGCCGAGCTGCCGCCCGGCATGTGCGAGCGCCTGCTCGCCCTGCCGCTCGCCGGTGGCGGATCGCGCCTGCGGGTGGCGGCGGTCGTGCCGGAACCGCACCTGGCCGCGGAGTTCTCCTACCACCTCGATCGCCCGGTCACGCTGGTGCGGGCGCCGCACGACGCGCTGCAGGCCGCCTTGCGGTTGGGGCGCGAGCGGGTCCGCGGGCGGCGCGCGGGCCGTCCCCGCCC
>JAEZYZ010000185.1 GCA_023418705.1 Pseudomonadota bacterium
TGTTGGCGAAAAACGATCGAGCAGGCATCTTGGACATGGGGAACCTCCGTCAGGGTGTGTTCAACAGCTCCTTAGACGAAGGGACCCCTCCAAAAATTCATGCGCTCCGAGGAAGATCCACGCCCCGTTCAACATCAGCGATTTCCCAGACGATCAGCTCGCGCCCTACAATGTCGAAGCCAAGCACCCGGACGAGTTCGTCCTCGACGTGGTCGATCTTGCGCCCGGAGTGGTGAGCACCGTCGTGATTCAGCAGGCAGCAAGTCTGCAGAAACCGCCCAGGACTGCCGGTGATCTCCTTGAAATCCTTCGCGACCAAGGACTCGTGCGCTCTGTCGCGAAGTTGAGGGAGCTCTTTGGCGCCGCCAGTCCTGCTCCCTAAGGCCCTGGGCTGCGCCCCACCCGCTGGTACTTTATTCGGCTCCGCCACCCCGGAACGCAAGGCCTGCACATGCTGAACCGTGCCGGACGACATGCGGTCGCCGAGGCGGCGATGGCAGGAGGCTGAACGAACGGGTATCTGTCGTTGGAAATCTGCCCCGCTTACCGCCTTGCGGCTCGCCCAGGGGTCGAACGACTCGCTAGAGCGACAAACGGTTGCGGAGCAAGCCGTTTGTCGCGGAAAATGAGACCATCTAGAGCACCGAGCCGTGAGCAGACGAGAGGGTTTCCCGAAGGATCGGGGCCCTCACCCGGATGGGGGCCCCGACTCTTCGGGATCTCCGCTCTGGCAAACTGATCGGTGCTCTAGGTCTAGGTTGCCTGAGCAATGGTCCCTCGCAGCGAACCTCCCAGAAGTCTTCAGCGCTCTCCCGCGATCGACGCTTTCATCGAACCCGCCGAGACGATGGCTTTGACGGCGCTGCAGGCGCTTCTCTGCGCCGGCCGCTGCACCTGGGAGGTGGTGCCATGAAGACCATGCCGCTGGACGAGTACCGCAGCCTGATAAACGAACTCCTGATCCTGAGAGAAGCCGAAGGAGGCGACTTGCCCGAAGAGCTCGAGTCCTCCTACGTCGAACGCCTGGACAAATTGTGGTGGAAGCTTACCGAGGACGAACGGGAGCAGTACGACAGCCAGCTCGCCGGATCTTCGCTCCGACCGGACCGGAGACGCTGAACCTCATCGACTGTGAGATCGACGAAGGTGGCAGGACCGGTTTCAGGAATGGGGCATCCGCAGCCGCACGATCAGTGCCGTCACCGCCGGCATTTGCGCCCTCTGTGGGCCAGTCCCCCTGGTGATATATTGAAGCAGTGGCTCGCACCACCAGGGCACCGAAGGCTTACCCGGCTGCCGTTGGATCGCGGGTCGTGTTCAGACTCGGGGGACAGCGGGTCTACGGAACGGTCATAGAGGATCGAGGTGCGCTCGGCGTTGGCGGCCGACGGCTGCTGAGGGTGCGGGTTGACTGGCCTGAGGCCGACGGGCCCTTCGAGTTCGGATCGCGGAGACGGAAGTGCAGGTCGCGGCGTAGCGCCGCCCTTGCCGTGCGACGACCGAGACCGAAGCCGCTTTCGCCGCACCAGCGTCCCCCCGATCACCGCACCAGCCGCCACATCACCCGCCGCAGCCGGACCACCAGCGAGGTCACCGCCGCGACGTCGCTCTGCGAGCAAGCGCCGAGCGCCGCAGCGATCTCGACCGCCGCGCAAGCTTCGCAAGCCTCCGCGAGCGCGATGGCGTAGACGCGCCGCTTGTCGGCGCGGCTCTCGCGCGCCGCGCCCTCCGCGCAGTTGAGCGCCGCCGACGCGGCGCTCTTGCGAGCCTGCGCCCGAAGCTGCGCATCGGCGATGCGCGTGCCAGCGATGAGCTGCACCAGCTCGAGCGCGATCCGGTATCCATCGAGCGTGTGGTGGGGAAGGGAAGGGTTGAGGGGCTTTTGGGTCGCCATGCCGACCCCCAAGCGCGCAGAACCCGTGACAGCGCCCCGCCGTGAAGCTCCGTAGAGTGCCGGCGCTGGCGCGGGTTGTGCGCGCCCCGAGGCGTGACGACCCAAAAGCCCCGAGCGCTTCAGCATCGCATCACTCGACCCGATGACGCACGTCCGCAGTCCGCAGTCCGCAGTCCCGCAGGTCCCCAGTCCCAGGTCCGAAGTCCGAAGTCCGAAGTCCGAAGTCCGAGGACAAGGGACAAGGGACAAGGGACAAGGGACAAGGGACAAGGGACGAGGGACGAGGGACGAGGGACGAGGGACGAGGGACGAGGGACAAGGGACGAGGGAAATGGGGGCCCTCAGGGTGCGACCGAAGCCGCTTTCGCCGCACCGGCGTCCCCCCGGGAATGCAGCAATCGAAGGCACGGGCGTTGACTTGCAGGCCGGTGGCCAAGCTGTCCAGCGGGTCGTCGTTGGCGCAATGGCAGATGGCCCCGAAGGTCTCCGTGGTGCCAAACTTGACAAATGGTCAAGTTTGGCTCAGGGTTGCTCACGTGATCGACGGCGAGCCCTTTCGGGCCCACGAGGCCAAGAGGCGCATTCGGTCGATCCTGAACAATGGACTCGTTGACTTCGAGGTGCCGCATTTTCGTGAAGAAGCAGCGAAGGATGACATCGAAATGACCGACGTTGTGAACGTGCTGCGCGGGCATTGTCGAGGAACCGGAGTACGAGAACGGGGAGTGGCGCTACCGCGTTCGAACCCAGAAGTTTTGCGTCGTCGTGCAATTCGAGGCGGAGGAGGAGTTGCTCATCATCACAGCCTGGAGGTTTGCGTCGTGAAGTGTCGTCAGTGTGGTTCAACCGAGCTTGAGCGCACTACGGTGGACCACCACTACCTCGAGTCCGGTCTACCGAACGTGCACCTGCGTAGTATCCCAGCGCGCAAGTGCACCGCGTGCGGAGCGTTACGCATCGCAATCCCAGCCATCGAGAGCCTCCATCGGGCCATCGCACTGGCGCTGCTGAAGAAGCAAACTCGCCTCACTGGCCGCGAAGTTCGGTTCCTCCGCAAGTACATTGGGCTCAGTGGCGTCGATTTCGCGCGTCGCATCGGTGCCACCCCCGAGGCGGTTTCCCGTTGGGAAACCGATCTGAAGCCCATCGGTCCCCAGTCGGAGCGGCTCTTGCGTCTGCTGGTCGTCACGATGGGCCAGGTGCAAGAGTACCCCATCGAAAGCTTCGATTCGCTCGACTCCAAGTTATCCCTTCCCGCTGATCTGACGCTCGAACGCAGCAATCGTGATTGGCGCCCCGTGGCGGCTTGAGTTCAACCCTCGCGCGCTCTCAGCATCGAATCGTGGCGCGGGCCCCTGGCTCCGATAGAGCGGCGGCCTCCGGAGCCGTAGGTCGCAGGTTCCGATCACCGCACCAACGGCCACATCACCCGCCGCAGCCGCACCACCAGCGCCGTCACCGCCGCGACGTCGCTCTGCGAGCAAGCGCCGAGCGCCGCAGCGATCTCGACCGCCGCGCAAGCTTCGCAAGCCTCTGCGAGCGCGATGGCGTAGACGCGCCGCTTGTCCGCGCGGCTCTCACGCGCCGCGCCCTCGGCGCAGTTGAGCGCCGCCGAAGCGGCGCTCTTGCGAGCCTGCGCCCGAAGCTGCGCATCGGCGATGCGCGTCCCAGCGATGAGCTGCACCAGCTCGAGCGCGATCCGGTAGCCGTCGAGCGTGTGGTGGGGAAGGGAAGGGTTGAGGGGCTTTTGGGTCGTCATGCCGACCCGCAAGCGCGCAGAACCCGTGACAGCGCCCCGCCGTGAAGCGCCGTAGAGTGCCGGCGCTGGCGCGGGTTGTGCGCGCCCCGAGGCGTGACGACCCAAAAGCCCCGAGCGCTTCAGCATCGCATCACTCGACCCGATGATCCAGGTCCGCAGTCCCCAGTCCCGCAGTCCCCAGTCCGCAGTCCCCGGTCCCAATGTCCGCGGTCCGCAGTCCGGAGTCCGCAGTCCCCGGTCCGCAGTCCGCAGTCCCCGGTCCGAAGTCCGCAGTCCCCGGTCCGAAGTCCGAAGTCCGAAGTCCGAAGTCCGAGGACAAGGGACAAGGGACAAGGGGCAAGGGACGAGGGACGAGGGACAAGGGACCAGGGAGGCGGGACGAGGGACGAGGGACGAGGGACGAGGGACGAGGGACGAGGGACGAGGGACAAGGGACGAGGGAAATGGGGCCCCCAGGGTGTCCGCAGTCCGCAGTCCCCAGTCCCGTTCCAAGCACGCAGGCCGAGGTCCCCGCAGCGCGCTGCAGTGTGCCGCCCAGCGCCCGCTTGCGAGCGACCTAAGTTGCCCCAAAAAACAAAAGAAACGAAGCGTTGCTGTCTTGCGCGCCCGGCAGGATTCGAACCTGCGACCTACGGCTCCGGAGGCCGTCGCTCTATCCAGCTGAGCTACGGGCGCAAAATCGGGGGGGGGGCCCCCTCGGGAAAAACGGATGGCCCCGCGGGGGCGAGCTTTCTAGCGCACCCGTCCCGGCCGGAAAAGCCCCACCTCGCCCCTTCGGCCAAAAAGTCGGGAGCGGGTCCCGCCCCAAACCGCTCCCCGAAGGCCTTAACCTACCCGCCTCGACCCCCACTTCCCCCGAAAACATGCTCCAGATCGAGCCCATCCCCTGCCGCCGCGACAACTACGCCTACCTGGTCCACCCATCCGGCGCCGAACAAGCCGTCGTCGTCGACCCGACCGACGCCGAGCCGGTGCTCGAAGCCCTGGCTCGCAGCGGCAAAAAGCTCGCAGCCATCCTCAACACCCACCACCACGGCGACCACGTCGGTGGCAACTCGACCCTGGTCCGGCGCTTTGCCGGCATCCCCGTCTACGGGCACGCCTCGGACCAAGGGCGCATCCCCGAACAAACGGAGCGGCTCGAGGACGGCGCGCGCTTCGAGATCGCCGGGCTCGCCTTCGAGGTGCGGCACATCCCCGGCCACACGCTGGGCGCGATCGCGTACCTGATCGCCGACGTGGTGTTCACGGGCGACACGCTGTTCGTGGCCGGCTGCGGGCGGCTCTTCGAAGGCACGCCAGGGCAGCTGTACCGATCGCTGAACGAGGTGCTCGCGGCGCTGCCGGGCGCAACGCGCGTCTACTGCGGGCACGAGTACACGGAGTCGAACCTGCGCTTCGCGGCGCACGTGGATCCCGACAACGCCGAGGTAGAGGCCAAGATCCGGCGCGCGCGCGCCCGGCGCGCCGAGGGCAAGCCGACGGTGCCGAGCACGATCGCCGAAGAGCGGGCGACCAATCCGTTCCTGCGCTGCGATGATCCGAGCGTCCGCGACAGCGTGAGCGCGGGCGACGGCGCGCCGCCGGAAGAGGTGTTCGCGGCGCTCCGGCGCATGAAGGACAGCTTCTGATGCGGTGGCAGTGGCGGCTGCTCCCGGAGGTGTTCGCGCTCAGCCTGCTTGCGAGCGCGTGCCAGCGCGAGCCGAAAGTGAGCGATCCGCCGCCGCCCGCCGCGGTGGCGCACGTCGTGGTGCCGCCAGTCCAATCGGCGGGCGCGCCGCCCGCCGCCAACAACCTCGCGGCGCAGGAGCTGACCTGGGATTACCCAAGCACGCCCTTCGGGCCGATGCAGGTGGTGGTGTCGGTGCCGGCGCGCAAGACGGCGGCCGAGCGCCTGCCGGTGTTGTTCGCGCTGCACGGTCGGGGAGAGACCCGCAAAGGGCCGGAGCGCGGAGCGCGCGGCTGGATCGACGACTACTGGCTGCCGCGCGCGCTCGCGCGCTTGAAGGCGCCACCGCTCACCGAGCGCGATCTGCTCGGGATGGTGGACCGGGCGCGGCTCGGCGCGATCAACCAAAGCCTCGCGGCGCGGCCGTACCAGGGGCTCATCGTCGTGTGCCCGTACACGCCCGAGGCGCTGGCGGGTAAGGGGGGCTTCGAGGCGGCCAAGCCCTTCGGGCGCTTCCTGGTCGACCAGGTGCTCGCGCGCGTGCAGCGGGAGACGCCCGCGCTGCCGGGGCCCGGCGCGGTCGGCATCGACGGGGTGAGCCTCGGCGGCCGCGGCGCGCTCTTGGTGGGGCTCGCGCTCCCGGAGGCGTTCGGCAGCGTCGGGACGCTGCAAGCGGCGTTCGATCGCGAAGACGCCGAAGGCCTGGCGCAGGCCGCGAAGCGAGCGTCGGCGAAGAACCCGAAGCTGTCGTTGCGCCTGCTCACCAGCGACGACGACTATTTCCTCGACGCCAACCGCGCCATCTCCAAAGCGTTTCAGGCCGCGGGGGTGCGCCACCGCTTCGTGGTGGTGCCGGGCGTGCACGACTACGCCTTCAATCGCGGGCCGGGCGTGTACGAAATGCTGCTGCACCACGATCGGGCGCTGCGCGGCGAGCCGCTGCTCGACTGACGCCGGCGCGCCGCGCGGCCCGCTGCCGGGCGCCATTCGCCCGCGCGCCGTTCACTCGGTCGCGTCGTAGGCGTCCGGGCTCAGCACCTCGAGCAGGGCGCGGATGGAGGCGGTGGTCGGGTGCTCGAAGCGCACGCCGACGCGGACCTTGCCGCCCGCGTGGACCTGGCACCACACGACGCGGCCGCCGAGCTCGATCGGATCCCAACGGTGCGGAGCATCGAGCGCGACGCGCACCACGGCGCCCGCCGCATAGGCGACGGCCAGCTCGACGCAGGTGCCGCCAAGGCCCAAATCGACGGTCCTACCTTGGCGCAGGATCGCCCCATCGCTCACCGTGACCGGCAGCGTCACCGGGGAGCGTTCCATCGCGCGGAAGTGGCCGAGCGGCGCCATCGCCAGGTGCACCGTACAGCGACTTTCTCTTACCTGAAAGCCCGTCACTTCGCAAAAGCCGGGCCGAGCGCGCGCGGCCGGATTTCGTAACGGTTTTTGAGGGTTCCGCGCGCGCTTTGACCCTCGACTTTTGCCAGGTGCTGCTAGGCTTCGGGGGACCGGGCGACAAGCGCGTAGAGCGGCGAACCAGAGCGTCTGGTTTGCTTTACTTGGGTAGCGCTGCTCGGTTTGACTACGATACGCTCCGCGCGACCGAACTCCGGCCCCAACCGGCGAACCACCACGAAACCACCATGGCGCAGGACACGCGAAAAGATCCCCGGGCGAAGGTCTTGACGATGACCGTTCGCTACAAGAGCGCGACCATCGACGAGTTCATCGAGCACCACTCCTACGACATCAGTCGTGGGGGCATGTTCATCAAGACGCCGTCGCCCTTCCCCCCGGGCACGCTGCTCAAGTTCGAGGTGAAAATCGGCGCCGAGCAGCGGGTGATGCAGGGCGTCGGGCGCGTGGTGTGGAAGCGCGACGCCGACGAGGCCAAAAACGCCGACGCGCCCGCCGGGATGGGCATCAAGTTCATCAAGATCGACGATGAGTCGAAGCAGATCATCGATCGGCTCGTGAGCGGGCGCGGCAACCTGGAAGGCGCGTTCGACAAGGTGCGGCCGGCGTCGGGCACGGCCTCGCGCCCGCCAGCGGCCGCCCAACCCGCCGCGGCGTCGTCAGCCAGCGCCAGCGCTCCCCCGGCGCAGCCCGCAGGCTCGGCGCCGCCTTCGGACCGGGCGGCCCCGCCGGAAGAGGCCCCCAAGCCTTCGACGCGCAAGAGCAAGCAGACGATGATCGGGCTGGGCGGCATCGCCAGCACCCCGCCGAGCGTCCCCCCCTCGGGGCCGGCGTCGGAGCCGAGCGGTGGCACCTTCTTCCCGCCGACCGACTCGCAGGGCGACCTGCCCCCGCCCGAAGATCGGACGGTCATGAAGCAGGCGGCGGAGCTCCTGGAAGATGCGCTGCGGCAGGCGGGCGGATCGCTCGATGACGTGGGCGTCCCCAAGGCCGCGGCGAGCGATCTCGTGGACGACGACGCGCCGACGCGCGCGCTGCCCGCCGGCGCGATCGCCGCCGCGGCAGCCTCGCCGAGCGAGCCCCCCGAGGAGCCGAAGGCGTCCCCGGCGGCGGGCGACAGCGACCGCGCCGAGCCGACCGCCGCCAAGCCCAAGGCGGAGACGAAGTCCGAGCGCCCCGCGGCCGCGAAGGCGGAGAAACCCGCGGAAGCCAAGGCGCCGGAGAAGAAACCGGAGCCCGCCGCCAAGCGCAGCGAGGCCGCCGCCAAGCGC
>JAEZYZ010000293.1 GCA_023418705.1 Pseudomonadota bacterium
CGGCGGGCGAAGGGGGCGGGTCGGGCGAAGCTGGGGCTTCGGGCTCGAGCGGCGCGCCGGGCATGGGCGGCGCGGCCGGTGACCCGGGCAGCGGCGGCGTGGCCGGATCCGCGGGCAGCGCCGGCACCAGCGGCGTGGGAGGTGACGCGGGCAACGGGGGCGCGAGCGGCATGGCTGGCGCCGGACCGCTGGACGAAACGGAGCCGAACGACACGCGCGACGACTCCAATCCGCTGGTGATCGGGCACACGACCAGCGGCGAAATGACCGCCAGCGGCGACATCGACTTCTACCAGTTCGCGACGCCGGCTGGAGGGAACGCAGGCGGCTACTTCGAGGTCTCGGTGACGGACGTGGGGCCGGTGATCCTCACCGTCAACCTGTATTCCACGACCAACAACGGACTCATCCACAGCGCCGACACCACCAGCATCGGCGCCTCCTACTTTGGCTACTTCGAAGCCGCGTCCGGCGCTGGCTACCAACTCGACGTCCGGCGCTGGAATGGCAGCCCGAACGAGGTGTCTCCGTACAGCCTCCGCGTCGACTACGTGCCCATCGACGACCCGTACGAGCCCAACCAGGATCGTTTGTCGGCCGCGCCCATCCCCCTGGGTGAGCCCATCGATGCGTATTTTTTCGCAGGGCTCGCCTCCTCGAGCGTGGCAGGAGCGTCGTACGCCGACTGGTACGCCGTGGAGCTCGAGCCGGGTCCGTTCACCGTGAGCGTCACGAACGTGCCGCTCAACATCGGGCTGCGCGGCTATGCCTACGATCCGTCCGGTGCCACCGTCGGCACGGAGGCCCGCGCCGGAGCGTCCGGCGCGGACTTGACCTTCGAGCGCACCGCCGCGGTGGCCGGAACGCACGTCATCCACATCTACACGAACGGCGCGCCCGGCCCGTTTGCCGTCGCCGGCAACGCCTCGTCGCCGTCCCAACTCCCGGACCACTACACGCGACCCTACCGGCTGATCGTTACACAGTAGGACCTAAACGGCGTCGCGGGGCCCCCGCCCCCGGCGGGCCGTGCTATGCGATCGCCATGATCGATCACACCGGGGTCTCAGTCAGTGATCCAGAGCGGAGTCGGCGCTTCTACGAGCAGGCGCTCGCGCCGCTGAACTATCAGGTGCTGATGCAGGTGCCGCCGGAGGCGACGGGCGGCGTCGTCGTGCTCGGGATGGGGGTGCCGCCGAAGCCGGATTTTTGGCTGCACCAAGGCACGCCGCAGAAGCCACCCATCCACATCGCGTTCACCGCCGACAGCCGCGACGCGGTGGATCGGTTCTACCGCGCCGCGATCGCTGCTGGCGGCAAGGACAACGGACCCCCTGGGCCGCGCCCGCACTACCACGAGCACTACTATGGCGCCTTCGTGCTCGATCCGGATGGTCACAATATCGAAGCTTGCTGCCACTCGCCGGCCGGCAGCTGATCCTTTCGAAGCGTCTGGGCGCCCGTGGAGCAACGCCCGCCATGATCCGTCAGGACTACATCAAGCGGCTGATCGAGCAGCTGGCGCACGCGGTGGCGCGGGCGCTTGGCAAGTCCGACAAAAGCGAAGCCGAGCAGGCGCTGCAGCAGCTCCAACAGGCGTACGGGGAGCTCGGGGTGGGGCGAGGGTTCTTGCACTTGGACGCGCGATCGCTGCGCGCCATCTTGGGCACGCCCGAGCGGGCGCGCGCCGTCGCCGAGGTGTGCCGGCTCGAAGCGCGCTTGCTCGAGCGCTTGGGCGAGACGGCGCGCGCCGCCGAACGCCGCCAGTATGCCGCGGAGCTCTGCCCCGAGCCGCGCGGCGCGTCGAGCGGCAGCTCCTGACACGCAGCTCGCGGCTCGACCGGTCTCCGTCAGCCAGACTTCTTCGGCCCGCTGAAGCTCCAGCTATGGCCGAAGGGATCGCGGACTTTGCCCATTCGGCCGTAGAACTCATCGTTCGGTGCGCGGAGCGATTCAGCGCCCGCTTCGAGCGCGCGCGCAAACCACGCATCGACGTCGTCGACGGACAGGTTGATGGTGCTGGTCGTGCCGCCCAGCGTCTTGGGGCTCCGCACCTCCGAGTGGGACGGGAACTCGTCCGAGATCATGACGTCCGAGCCATTGATCTTCAGGGTCGCGTGCCCGAGCTTGCCCTCGTGCGGATAGGTCTCGACCACCTTCGCCGCAAACGCGCGCTGGTAGAACTCCAGCGCTGCGTTGCCGTCGTGCACCATCAGATAGGGGCTTATGGGAGAATAGTCGTGTTCCGCCATCACTCGACCTCCGCGGGTGTCGTCGAGCCCCCATCATGCGCGTTCGGGAGCCGCCGGCAAGAGCCCAGGCCGGTCGGATCCACCGGGGACCCGCGAAAGACCTCCGAGCGTCCCGAAGCGGCATCGCGCTTGAAACCGCGCCGGGCGCCCAGGCGTACCCTTGGCTCATGCGGCGGCTTCTTTGGGCTTGGGGTTGTGCGGGGATCGTGATCGGCTGCGGGGGCGATGATCTGGACGAGGCGGGGGCGAGGGAGCTCTGGCAGCGGCTTCAGGCAGCGGACTACCGCGCCTGGCAGCGGGCGCCGGGTTGGGAGGAACGCCGGCCGACCGTGTCCGCGCACGGTCACACCGCCGACATCTTCATCAATCCGGTGCTCACGGCAGCGCTCGATCAATCCGGGCTCGACGCCTGGCCGGTCGACAGCCTCTTGGTCAAAGACAGCTACCGCGGCGACGCGCTGCACCTGATCGCGGCGATGGAGAAGCGCTCGGCCCGGTGGTACTACGCCGAGTGGGATGCCAGGGGCGGCGCCAAGTACGCCGGCTCACCCGAGGTCTGCCTCGACTGCCACGGCTCGGCCCCCGACCGCGTCTTCGCGCTCACGCTGCCCTGAGCGCGCGGGTGTCGCACCGGCCTTTCCTCAATCTGGCCGGAGCTCGGCGCTGACGTAGCGCTCGCCCCGGGCGACGGCGCGGATCCCCTCGAGGAGCTGATCGGTGTTGCCCTTGAGGATGTAGCCGAGCGCCCGCGCCTGCAGGGACTGCTGGACGTGGCTCTTCTCCGCGTGACCGCTCAGCATGGCGATCCTCAGGTCGTCGTTCTGTTCGAGCAGCCGCCGCACCAGCTGGATCCCGCTCATGTCGGGCAGCGAGACGTCGACCAGCACCAGGTCGGGGCGGGTCGCCAGGGCGTGCTCGAGGGCATCCGTGGCGGTCGCCGCCTCGCCGCACAGCTCGAGGTCGGGTTCGTCTTCGAAGACGGAGCTCAAGGCGCTGCGCACGATGGGGTGGTCGTCGACCAGAAAGATGCGGATTGGGTTCGTCATGGGATACGCACGGCCGCCGAGCGCGGCGCGAACACCTGCACGTGCGCGCCGCCACCGGGGCGAGACTGAAGGTCGACGCGCCCGCCGAGCAGCGCAAGCCGCTCGCGGATGCTGAACAAGCCAAAGCCAGCCCGGGTCGTGGCGGCGAGCGCCTCGACGTCGAAGCCACGCCCGTCGTCGATCACGTGGATGACCAGCTGCTCGGGGGTCTCCTCGAGCCGCACGGTGGCCCGATCGGTGCCCGCGTGCTTGGCCACGTTGAACAGTAGCTCGCGCACGATTTGGAACAGAAGGACCCGCAGGTCGTCGTCCTCGAGCGGAGACTCCGGGCGTCCTTCGAGCTCTACCTGAAGCCCGTGCAGCTCGAGCATCTGACGTTGGAGCCACTCGAGCGCGTCCACCAGGCCTTGCGACTGCAGGATCGGCGGGCTGAGATCGACGGTGAGCCGGCGGGTCGTCGTCACCGCCTGAGAGATCCAGCCGCGGGCCTCCTGAATCGAGCGCGCGAGCTTGGGGCTGGCCGTCTGCTCGATCGCGCCTTTCACCAAGGCGAGCTTGAACTCGAGCGCGTAGAGCAGTTGCTGTAGATCGTCGTGCAGGACCTGCGAGATGCGCCGCCGCTCCTCCTGCTCGGCCATCGTGAGCCGCGACGCCAGCGCTCGCACCTGTTCGGTCCGCGAATGGACGCGTTCTTCGAGCGTCTCGTTCATGGCGCGCAGCGCTTCCTCACTTCGACGCAGCGCCTGCTCGGAGCGAGTGCGTTCGAGGGCCTCCCACACCCGGTCGATGAACTCTCGGGACAAGTCCGCCTCCGCCTGGGTCCAGGCGCGCGGGGTGTTTTGATGCAGCCCCACGGCGGCCACCACGCGGCCTCGCTGGATCAGCGGGGTTCGGATGAACGCCGCGACCTGCGCCGCTGCGTAAACGGTCCGTTCTTCGGCCGTGAAGCGCGGGTCGCGCGTGACGTCGTCGACGACCACGGACTCGCCCCGCTCGTAGGCGCCGAGCAGCGCCGCCCCGAACGTCGGGAGCGGAATCGGCAGCTCCGGCATGGGGCGGACGCCGTTCACGTAGCCGGGGCGCGCGATGAACGTCCCGCCATCGACATCTGCGAAGATGCAGCGGCTCAGCCCCAGGTGCTGGCCCAGGAGCGTGCAGGCCTGCTGGGCGATCGTCTCGGGCTCCTCGGTGGCCCGCAGGCGATCGGCGAGCGTCAGCAGGAAGGCTTGACGCTCTTCGGATGCCCGCAGCGCGGCCTCGGCGCGAGCGCGCGCCACGGCGGCCCAGGTGCGCTCGGCCGCCTCACCGAGCAGCTCGAGGTCGTCGTCCGACCAGCGCCGTGGGGTCGGCTGCTGAAGGACCAAATTGGCGACCCAGCGGCCATCCTTGATCAGCGGGACGGTCAACGTCGCGCGAGCGTCGGCCGCCAAACACGCCTCCTTCTCTTCGCTCGTCATCGCGGACATCTGGGTGACGTCGTCGACGCGGAATGGCTCCCCGACCCCGAGCTTTGCCGCCGCGGATCCGAACGACCGGATCGGGACGAGGCGCGGTCCACGCGGCGTCCCACCGCGCACGTAGTGGTCTTCGATGACGAAGGTGTCGAAATCTGGGGTCACCTCCACGTAGAGCACCCGCTCGACGCGGAGCTGCGCTCCGAGCACCTGCATCGCGGTTCGCTGGATTTGGAAGGGGTCGTTCGACGACCGCAGGGCGTCCGAGAGCCGGACCCGGAACGCGTTGAGCTCGGCTTCGCGACGCCGCAGGCGTGAGAGCGTGAGCAGGGCGCCGATCCGGGCGACGACCTCGCGGGCGGAGATCGGCTTGACGAGGTAGTCGTCGGCGCCGGCGACGCGGCCGTCGACGGCCAGCTCTTCACTGGAGCGGCCGCTGAAGAGGACCACGGCGATGGTCTTCAACGCGGGGTCGGCGCGGATGGCCCGGAGCAGATCGAACCCGTCCAGCTTGGGCATCACGACATCGGCGAGCACCAGCTCCGGCGCGTGCTCGCGGGCGAGCGCCAGCGCCTGCTCTCCGTCCGCGGCGGTCTCGACCTGCCAGTACGCCGAGAGCAACGTGCAGAGGTCTTTGCGCACGTCCGGATCGTCATCGGCGACGAGGACCCGGGCACCGAACGCGGGGGCGCCAGAGTTGGGAAAAGCAGGGGTGCCCAGGCCGTCCACGTCGAGCGCGGACGATATCGCCCCTCCGGCCGGGTCGCAAAAGCGTCGCTGCGGCTCCAGGGCACGGCGCCGCGACAAACTTGGGAGCCCCACGCACCCCCAACGGGGTCGAGCTGTGTCAAAAAGAATAGGGATATCGAAGGCTTATCGCTCAGAAGTCGCGAGGAATCGGTGCAGGGCCGCGCGCACCGCCTGCTGAACGTCGTCTGGCACCTCCGCGACCGCGCCCGTACGGCAGGCCGCGAGCGTCTGCTTCAAGAGCTCGCAGGCTGGCCGACAGTGGGCGCACTGGTCCACGTGCGCCTGCAGGCGCTCGCAGGTTTGCGCGTCGATGTCGCCCTCCAGGTAGCGGGAGAACAAAGGCACGACGTCCGGGCACTGCTCGCGCGGGCGTTCGGTTCGACCGAGCGTTGCGGCGACGGTGTCGCGCAGCCGGGCTCGAGCGCGGTGCAGGCGGCTCTTCACGGCCGGCACACTCGTGCTCATCACTTCGGCGACCTCTGCCGCGGTCAGCCCCTCCATGTCGCGCAGGACCAGCACTTCGCGCTGCTCGGGCTCGAGCTGTGCCAGGGCGGCGCCGACGGCCTGTCGGATCTGCTTCTGCGCCAGGATCTCGTCCGGCAACGCGTCCGTTCCGGGCGGCTCGGCGGCGCCCTCCAGCTCGGCCTCGAGCGACCGCAGCTCCCGCGGCGCAAATTTGCTCTTTCGCCGCTGCTTCACGCAGTGGCTGCGGGCGATGCTGTACAACCAGGTCGAGAGCGAGGAGGCGCCGCGGAAGTCGCCCACCGACTCGGCCATCGCAAGCAGCGTGTTCTGAAGGACCTCGGCGGCATCCTCCGGGTCGCGGCAGAGCGTCATGCCAAAGCGATAGACCTGGCCCTGATGGCGCTCGAGCAGCACCTCGAGCGCCCGGCGGTCACCGGCGCGGGCAGCGGCGAGCAGCTCGGTGTCGGTCGCGTCGGCCATTCGAAAGGAGTATCCGCGCCGTGCTGGCCGGCCGCAAATGGCGCGAACCCTTTGGCGCGCGTTTGGCTCTCACCATCAGAAGGCTCGTTCCAAGGAGGAAAACGCCATGATTTTTCGACAGCTCTTCGAACGCGAATCCAGCACCTACACCTACTTGTTGGCTGGCCGGCCTGGGGGTGAGGCGCTCCTGATCGACCCGGTCAAGGAAGAGGTGCCGAAGGTGCTCCAGCTGATTCGGGAGCTCGACCTGAAGCTCGTGTACGCGGTCGATACCCACGTGCACGCGGATCACGTGACCGGCCTCGGAGATTTGCGCGATCAGACCAGCTGCGTGACCATCATGGGTGAGCAGAGCCGCGCAGAGTGCGTGTCCCGGCGGGTCGTCGACGGTGAAGTCATTCGCCTCGACGGCCTCGAAGTGCGGGCCGTGTACACGCCCGGGCACACCGACGACAGCTACAGCTTCGTCTTGCCCGACCGAGTGTTCACCGGGGATACCCTGCTGATCCGCGGCACCGGTCGCACCGATTTCCAGAACGGTGACCCGGAGGCCCAGTACGATAGCCTGTTCGGCAAGCTGCTTCGGCTCCCCGGCGAGACGCTCGTCTACCCCGCGCACGACTACAAGGGGTGGAGCGTCAGCACCATCGCCGAGGAGAAGGCCCACAATCCACGGCTGCAGGTGGCGTCCAAGGGCGAATACGTGGCGCTCATGCGATCGCTCCAGCTGCCGAACCCCAAGCAGATGGATGTCGCCGTGCCGGCGAATCTCGCCTGCGGTCGGTCGGGCGGCGGGGACCCGCGAGAGATCCGGGCCTGAGCGGCCACGCGAGCTTGCAGCCTGCGCTGGCCGCGCTCGCTCACGGAGCGAGCGCGGGCACCTGGCGCCCCTCGCCGAAGCCGAGCACCCAGAAGTCGCTGAAGCCGACGCCATGGGTTCGCAGGGCGCGCTCCAGGGCATCGAACGGCTCGTACTGTCCATCGTCTGCTTGCGCGAACGTTCCGAAGTGCATCGCGATGCTCACCTGTGACTCGAGGGTGAGGTGCGCGAGCACGGCGCCCTCCGGATCGATGTGAACGGGGCGCATGAACCACTCGGGCCGGTAGGCGGCGATGGGCAACAGCGACGCGCGCAGCTTGCCGAAGCGCCGCCGGATCTCCGCGAAGTGAGTCCCGAGACCCGTGTCCCCGGCGAAGTACACCGGGCCGCCGCAGGTGTCGAGCACGTAGCCGGCCCACAGCGTCTCGTTGCTATCGCACAGACCCCGCCCCGAGAAGTGCTGCGCCGGCACCGCGTGCACTCGCACGCAGGCCGACAAAGGGTGCTGTTCCCACCAATAGAGCTCGGTCACCCGCGAGAACCCCGCGTCGCGCAATAGGGCGGCGTTGCCGGAGGCCACGATGAAACGGGGACGGTGTGCCCGCTCGAGCCGCTCCAGTGTGGGCAGGTCCAGGTGGTCGTAGTGGTTGTGGCTGATGATCACCGCGTCGATCGGCGGCAGCGCCTCGAAGGCGATGCCGGGAGGCCGCCGGCGCGAGACCCCGAGCCAGCTCTCCGGGCCGACCACGTCGGACCACACCGGATCGGTCAGCACGTTCATGCCCTGCGTCTGCACGAGCAGGGTCGAGTGGTTCACGAAGGTGACCCGAAGCTTCGACCCCAAGACCTCCGTCGGCGGCGGCGCGCCTTCGGGCGACGGCGTGAACGCTGCCCAGTACCCGCGGTTGCGGTTCACGAGCCAGCGGAGCACCCGCGTGGCCGAGCGCTTCTCCGGCAGCAGCGGGTAGGTGTTGTAGAACTCGCCGTCACGCAGGTTCGGCCGCGGCGGTCCTTCGTAACCCGGCGCGCTGTAGAGGCAGCAGGCCGACAGCGAGAGCGCAAACAGCGCCGCCGCCCACCCTCGACCTCGAGCGATCGACGTTCTCGGCGCGTGCAACACAGAGGCCCCTATAGCAGCGCACCGGAGCCGCGGCGCGCACAAGGTGGGCGAGACGGACGCCACGCGGCGCTGTTTTCGCAGCGCTCGAGCTCCTGTAGGCTGCTTCTGATGGGGCGAGATCGCCCCTCGAGGGATGGATCGTCGGGAAGGGAGCCGAACATGCACGATGGGGATTTCGAGATGGGAAGCGCCGCCGCGCGCGGGGGGGCGGGCGCCCTGCTGCTGACGTGTGCCCTGCTGGGCAGCGCTTGCGGTGAGGTCGCCGACACCGAGGGCACAGGCGATGTGCGTGACGGGCTGACGCACCGAAGGGTCGTGGCCAGCTTCGAGAAAATAATACCTAAGGGTGATTCATTTCAGCACCGAACCGGTCACGCGATGGTGGCGGTGAAAAACAAGCTGTACGTCACCCGCGGCGTGGTCGACGACTTCGCGACGCAGACCAACACGTTCCCCGAGGACGTCCTGCGCCTGCAGCCGCGCGCCGGCCGGGTGAAGACGCTCGCGCAGCGGGGCAGCCCGCAGCCGGGCGGGTTTTCCTACGCCTGCGCGGCGGGCGACGACCGCGGGAGCGGATCGCTCTACCTGTTCGGGGGGGCCAACTACGTGTTCGAGCTCCGGCCAGACTTCTTCCCGTCGCTGGTCGTGCACGACGACCTGTGGCGCTTCGACGTCGCTCGTGGGACCTGGGAGCTGATCGAGCCGACGGGGGCGACGCCGTCGGCGCGCAGCGGGTGCGCGGCGGAGTTCACGTCGGGCGCGCTCTACCTGTTCGCCGGGATCAGCCGCTTCTTCGAGGTGAACGACGAGCTATGGAGGTTCGATCCGGCGACGGCGTCGTGGTCGATGCTGGAGCCGACAGGTCCGAGGCCGGCCGCGCGCTACAAACCGGCCGCAGCGCTCGACGAGGCAGAGGGCAAAATCTACTACTACGGTGGCCTCGCGTTCGGCCCCGCTGGATTCGAGCGGCTCGCTGACTTCTGGGTCTACGATGTCGCTACCAACCGCTTCCGCGAGCTGCCGAGCGGCATCGCGCCCGCGCGCGATCAAGGGGCGATGGCCGTCCTCTCGGCTCCTGACGGCAAGCGCTACGTGGTGCACGTCGGCGGTGATCTCCCGACGGAGACGGCTTGCGTGGGATTTCCCCAGCTTGCGAGCGCGACGAACGAGGTGTGGGCCTTCGACATCGAGGCGGAGCGTTGGAGCCTGCTCGAAAAGCGAGGCCCGGCGCCGCGCATCGAGTATCATGCCGGCGCGGTCCTGAAGGACCGCTTCTATATCACCGGTGGGTGGGCTGAAGAGCCGGATCCGGTCAACACGTGTCGACAGGTATGGAACGAGGGCTTCTTCGCGATGTCGCTGACCGATCGTTCTCGATAGGACGAAGGACCCGCTGCGGGGGCGGGTCCTCTCCCAAACATGCTGCCACGGGGAGGCGCCGATGACCGATGAAGCACCCGCGGAGCCTCAGGGCCTCCTGCGAGCGATGAACGACCTGCTGCGGGTCGCGGCGTTGCACCCCGACCTGCTGCGGCGCGAGGCTTTCGAGGCGCTGGCCGCAGCGCTCGCGCGGCATACCTCGCTCGGGCGCCTGGTCGTCATGGTGCCCGACGGGGATCAGCAGATCCTGTATGCCTGCTCGGTCGGCGACGGGGCGAGCCCCGTTCCGCCGTTTGGCGCGCGGTTTCCGCTGCCGGACGCGAAAAACCGGCCGATCGTCATGGAAGGGTCCGTTCGCATTTGCCGCGACACGCGCCAGGGCGACCGGGTCGATCGGATGACGGCAGAAGCGGGCTATCTTTCCTACGCGGCGCTCCCGATTCGAGACCCCTTGGGCGATCCCGATCGGGTGTTTGCCAAGCTGATCGCGTGTTTCCCAGAGGTCGACCATGCGGCGAGGGTACCGATGGCGCTGCTCGAGCAAGCAGCGGCGCTCTTCGGCGCAGGGTTCGGACGGTCGCGGGGGCTCGCCCGAGATCGGCGGCTCGCCATGATCCTCGAGACATCGGGCGAGGCGATGCTCGCGTGGGGCCGCTCGACGCGCGTGATGGACGCGAACGCGGCGGCGCTGCGCCTGACGGGGCTCACGCGCGCCGAGCTCATGGAGCGGACGATCTCCGAGCTGGTTCAGCCTCTCCCGGAGAGCACGGCACAGCCGGGCCGGGCGGTCCGCACCCGCTTGCTGGTGAGGTGCGCGGACGGTCTGTGGGATTGGCTGCCCGTCTCGGCGTCGGTGACGTCGGTGCCCGACGATCCGCTGATCGTGGCTCACCTGCTGCTGCGCGACGAGTCCCACGTCGTCTTGGCAGAGCGGGAGGCGGCGCAGCACCTCGAACGGGTGCGTGCTTTGGAGCTCGAGCACCGCACCTTGCTCGACAACGCCCCTCTGGTGATCTTTCGCCTGGACCCGAGCACGCGAGAGCTAAGGTATCTGAACCGGCACGCCGAGAGGCTCTTGGGGGTGCGCCCGGAGGAGGTGCCCGAGCGCCCCGATTTCCTGCGCCGCGCTCACGCCAGCGCCCGCGCCGCCGACGCCTTCGACGCCGCCTGCCTGCGCGCCGAGTGCGGGAGGCCGTCTCCACCCTACGAGGTGGTGCTGGTCAAGCCAGACGGCGAGGAGATCATCGTGCAGAGCTCCATCTATCCCCTGGTCGTCGACGGGAAGGTGGTGGCGATCGAGGGCCTGCTCGCCGACGTGAGCGCGGAGCACGCCGCGCGGCGGCAGTTGGTGCAGACCGATCGGCTCTCGACGCTCGGGCGGCTGGCGGCCGGCGTCGCTCATGAGATCAACAACCCGGCGGGCTTTTTGATGCTGGGGCTCGAGCAGCTCCAGGCCGAGCTGACGGCGCTCGGCAGCGAACCGCCCGCGGTCGCCGAGGGGACGCTCGAGCTGCTCGGCCAGCTGCGCGAGTCCTTGCAGCGCATCGTCGACATCGTCCGCGACTTGAAGCTGTTCGCCGGGCCTGCCCAGGTGCGGCCGGGGACGGCCGCCGCCGACGTGCAGCGGAGCTTGGAGAGCGCGCTCACGTTGACCCGCAGCCAGATCATCGAACGCGCCGAGCTGAGGCTTCGGCTCGAGCCTGTGCCCGCCGCCGCCATCGATCAGCGGCGCCTCGCTCAGGTGCTCGTCAATCTCTTGATGAACGCCGCCCAAGCGATCCCGGACGAGCGCCGCGCCCACGCCATCGAGGTGACCCTGCGTGCGGTGCCCGAGGGCGTGGAGGTGGCGGTATCTGACACCGGCGAGGGGATCCGTCCGGCGGATCAAGCCCGCATCTGGGGGCCCTTTTTCACGACGAAGGAGAGCGGCACCGGTCTCGGTCTGTCCATCAGTCGTGAGATCATCGAGAACGCCGGGGGACGGATGGAGGTCACGAGCCCCACCCTGACCCTGGAGGACGGACGCCAGGTCGGGACACGCTTCGTGGTGCGGCTGCGGCGCGCCGAGCAGGACGGCGGAGCCAGGGGGCGCGCCGCTGCGACCGAGCCACCATCGCAAGCGCCACGGCCCCGCGGCCCCCGCCTCAGGATCTTGGTCGTCGACGACGACCCGTCGCTTGCAGGCGCGCTCGCCCACCGCTTGCGCGCCGAGCACGAGGTTCGGGTGGCCCACGACGGCAGAGCGGCGCTCGAGCTCTTGCGCAGCGAAGCCTTCGACGTCGTGCTCTGCGATCTGCAAATGCCGGAGCTGTCCGGGGAAGCGCTCTACCTCCGCGCGCGCGAGCTCGGCAGCGGCTATGCCCAGCGCTTCATCTTCATGACCGGGGGCAGCCTGTCGGGCACGCTGGGCCGCCTGCGACGGACCTACCACCTGCCCGTCCTCGAAAAACCCTTCGAGTCCGAGACCTTGATCCGGACCGTCGCCGAAGTGACCGACGCGCCGGTCGCTGATGCAGCGACACCAAAATAGCTTCCGCCGGGCGCGGCTGGCAGGACATCGCTCCGCCAGTTCTCCTGGCGGGGGCTGGCAGCGGACACATGAGGAGAACCTGGATCGGGCCTTCTCGAATCAACCTATCGCAATTTGCCGTGCACGTCTTCGTCGGTCACATCCGGCGGGTCGATCGTGATCCACTGCACCACGATGGTCGCCAGGAAGATCGCGATGACCACGGCGACCAAGAACCAGCCCTCCGCAAACGCCAGCACCATCGCTACGAGCAGCGCAGCGGCCACCAGCGCCATCAGCTTCCAGTGATGGTGATATCCAACGTCTTTGAATGGCTGGTACCGCATGGCACACCTCTGAGTGGCGCCGTGATCCTGCGAGTCATGGGCTGAAGTCGGGGAATACTGTCCGAGACAGGAGGATCCGACCGAATGCAAAGGCTCGATGCAAGCGGTGTACCGCCGAATGAACTTGCCTTTTGCCGGGCGGCACGACGTTCGGCGCAGACGGGGCTCTGCAGGAATTGCGCGACGTCGCGCCTAGGTCGCAGTCGTTACAGCGGCTTCGTCGGAGCGTGTTCGATGAGTGACGATATTCTGGGGATGACAACATCTAGCCTCTGCCAGCGCGGCCGGAGCCCGCGAGATACCGGCGGGAACGACGATGGGTGCAGCGCTTGCAGAGGGTTCCCCGCCATGCGACTGGCGGTATGGGTTCGCTACTGGACGGCGCTCGCTCTGATGCTCCTGGTCGCGCCGCAGCGGCCGGTGTTCGCCTCCCCACCAGAGTGCCCCGACGCGGGCGCATGCCTGTTCGAGATCGAGGGGCCATCGGACCGCGCCGCGGCGACTACGACGGAGCCGGCCCCCCGCCCGCTCACGCTGCGGTTTTTTTGGGGCGTCGGCTGCCCGCACTGCGAGCACGCCAAGTCGTTCGTCGCCGAGCTCGAGCGAAGCGACGCCAGCCTTCACGTGGAGCGCTGGGAGGTGCGCCAAAGCGAGGAGGGCCGCCGACGGTTCGTCGCGACCATGCGGCGCTTGGGCGCCGAAGCGGTGGGGATCCCGACCTTCGTCGTCGAGCGGCAGTACGTGGTGGGGTTTCAGCGAGGGACCACCGAGGCTCAGGTGCGCCGAATGATCGACGCTGCCCGCTCGGGCGGCGGGGCGCCGGACGCGGCGCACACCATCGACCTGCCGCTGGTGGGGGAGGTGAACGCGCAGGCGATGTCCCTGCCGGCCTTGACCATCGTGGTCGGTCTCCTGGACGGTATCAATCCTTGCGCGATTTGGGTGCTGCTGGTGCTGCTCGGGATCCTGATGCACGTGCGGTCCCGGCCTCGGCTCTTGCTCTTCGGTGGGACCTTCGTGCTCATGTCCGGGGTCGTGTACTTCGCCTTCATGACCGCCTGGTCATGGTTCTTCGAGCTCGCCGGTCTATCGCGGGTGATCACCGTGGGCTTGGGGATCGCGGTCACCCTCATGGGTCTGGTGAATCTGAAGGAGCTCGTCTGGTTCAAGCGGGGCCCGTCGCTCACCATCCCCGATCGTGCCAAACCCGGTCTGTACCGTCGCATGCGCGCCATTGCGGCATCTGCCAGCCTGCCGGCGGCGCTCGCCGGGGTGTTCGCGCTTGCCTTCGTCGTGAATCTGATCGAGCTCGGCTGCACCCTGGGGCTGCCGGCGGTCTACACGCGGATCCTGAGCCTGCGGGAGATCTCAACCGGCGCGCGTTACGCCTACCTGGCGCTCTACAACGCCGTGTACATCATCCCGCTGGCGCTCGTCGTCGTGCTCTACGCGCTCACGATGCACCGGATCACCTTGAGCGAGCGCGGGGCCAAGGTGCTCAAGGCCGTCAGTGGCGGCCTGCTCGTCGCCGCCGGCCTGGTGTTCGTCTTTCGGCCGGAAATCCTGCAATGAGGGGCGGGAGCCCCCGCCTCGCGACCGGTCGACGCACCATGAAATTAGAGGCGGTCGCCCCCCTGGCCGATCCCCCGCGCGCGTCCTACAAAGCTGGCCGAACCTGCTTGCGCCGAACGCCCATTCGGTTCATACCATCGTACGTTCGGAGCTCACGTGGTGGTCACGAAAGTCAAAAACCCGCGAAAGCAAAGGGAAATCGAGCACGCGCGGCGCGACATCCTGGCGGCGGCGGCGCGGGCGTTTGCGCGCCGCGGCTACCACGGCACCACCATGGAGGAGGTGGCCAAGGAGGCCGGCTACGCCGCCAGCTCCCTGTACACCTACTTTGGCGGCAAAGAGGAGCTGTACCGCGCGCTGTTGGTGGCCGTGGCCGACGAGTTCGAGGCGAACAAGCACGAGCCGGTGCTCTCGACCCTCGGCTTTCGCGAGCGCTTCGAGTGGCTGCTCCGCAAGCAGTTCGCTGTCGTCGAGCGCAACCGGGAGCTGTTCGTGATGTTCCTCGCGCAGCGACCGGCCTTCGATTGGGAGCTCGATAGCGAGCTCGGCCGGCTCTCGCGCGACAACTACCTCAGGTGGATCGACTACCTGGCGGAGCATCTGTCCGCCGCGATGGACGAGGGCGCGATCCGCCGGACGGATCCCCATCAGCTAGCATTTTTGGTCGTCGGCGCGCTCAACGCCGCCATCTTCCGCTGGATCGCAGAGGACTGTCACGAAGGGCTCCAGGGCGTCGTTCCATCCGTGATGGACTTCGTCATGAACGGGATCGGAAATCGATGATGCGACACCGAATCGTACTGGGTGCGCTGCTGCTGGCAGCAGGGGCTCCCGCTTGCCAAGGAAAGAACGCGGACGCGCAGCCCTTGCCGCCACCGACCGGGTCGGCCCTGCCCGCGCCCGATGTGCCCAAGCTCGACACGCTGATGCAGGGCGACGCTCCCTCCGCGGCAACGACGGAAGCCGCGGGCGCGTACATGGCCACGGGGACCTTGCGCGCGCGTGAGGAAGCCGATCTCGGCCCCAAGGTGACCGGTGTCTTGACGCAGCTCACGGTCGAGGAGGGCTCCAAGGTCAAAAAGGGGCAGCTGCTCTTTCGGGTCGACGCCGGGCATGCCGCCCTCGCCGTGCAGCAGGCCCAGGCGGCGCTGCAAGCGGCGGAGGTGTCGCAGGCCGCGGCGGCGCTCGATTTCCAGCGCACCAAAGAGCTCCTGGACCGAAACTCGGTCGCACCGGCGACCTTCGATCAGGCCAAATCCCGGCTCGAGGCCGCGCAGGCCGCGGTCGACCAGGCGAAGGCCGCCGTCTCGCTGGCGCGCAAGACGGCCGGCGACACGGCCGTGTTCTCACCCATCGACGGCGTCGTCACCGCGAAGCTCAAGAGCGTCGGGGAGAGCGTCAGCGTCACGCCGCCCACGGTCGTCCTCAGCGTTCAGAACACGGCCGAGCTCGAGATCCGCGTGCGTTTCCCCGAGGGCGTGCTCAAGACCGTGAAGCCGGGCAGTGAGCTCGACGTGTCGATCGCCGCGCTCGGCGTGTCGCTGAAGGTGCCGGTCGCCCGCATCAACCCAGGGGTCGACCCGCGCTCGCGCACCGTCGAGCTCGTCGCCTTCGTGGACAACGCGGAGGGCAAGCTGCGCCCGGGCATGTTGGTCATGGTGAGCCTGGCCAAGGAGGTGGCGGCGCCCGCCAAGGACGAGGACACCTCGCCGGCCCGCGCGGCCATCCCGCCGAAGGACAAGAACCGAGCCGCACAATGAGGATCGCCGACGTCTCCATCAAACGTCCGGTTTTCGCGGTCATGTTGATCGCGGTGCTGGTGGTGTTTGGGGCCATCAGCTACTCGCGCATCGGCGTCGACCTGTTCCCGGACGTCGAGTTCCCGGTCGCCACGGTCACGGTCGTCTACCCGGGCGCCGATCCGCAGACCATGGAGAGCGAGGTCGCCGACCCGATCGAGGAGCGCCTCAATACGCTGAGCGGCATCAAGATCCTGCGCTCGCTGAACGTCGAGAACGCGACCCAGGTCATCGTGCAGTTCGAGCTGGAGGTGCCGATCGACCAGGCCGTCCAGGACGTGCGCGATCGCGTCTCGGAGGTGCTGGCGGAGCTCCCGCCGCAGGCCGAGGCGCCGGTGATCCAGAAGTTCGACGTGGGTGCTGCTCCCGTGCTCGGCCTGGCGCTGGCCGGGCCGCTCAGCCCTCGCGCGCTGACCGACCTCGCCGACGACGTGGTCAAGGAGCGCCTGCAGCGCATCCCGGGCGTCGGCGGCGTCGATATCGTGGGCGGGCGGGAGCGTCAGATCAAGATTCTGCTCGACCCGGCCAAGCTCGCCGGCATCGGCGTCAGCGTGGACGACGTCGCGAACGCGGTCCGAGCGCAGAACCTGGACATGCCGGGCGGCTACGTCGAACGGGGCGGCCGGGAGCTCACGGTCAAGACGCTGGGTCAGGTCAAGACCACCGGCGACATCGCCAACATCGTGATCCCGAACCCGGGCGGCCACCTGGCCCGGGTTCGCGACGTGGCAGAGGTCGTCGATACCGTCGCCGACGAACGGTCAGCGTCCTATTTGAACGGCACCTCCGCCGTGGCGCTGGTGGTCCGCAAGCAGTCCGGCGCCAACACCGTCGCGGTTGCGCACCGTGTTCAGGACGCGCTGGCCGAGCTTGGCCCGACGATCGAGAAGGCAGGTGCCACCATCAGCGTGCCGACCGACAACTCCGTCTACATCGAGCATTCGATCAAGGACGTGCAGTTCGACTTGTTGTTCGGCGCCGTGCTGGCGACCGTGATCATCCTGCTATTTTTGCGCGACTTCCGCGCCACCATCATCAGCGCCATCGCCATCCCCACCAGCGTGGTCGCCACCTTCGGCTTCATCTGGGTGATGGGGTTCACGTTCAACAACATGACCATGCTGGCGCTGTCGCTCTCGATCGGCATCCTGATCGACGACGCCATCGTGGTGATCGAGAACATTCACCGTCACATGGAGGAGCACCGGCGGCCCGCCATGCAAGCGGCGTCCACCGCCACGGCGGAGATCTTCCTCGCCGTGTTGGCGGTGACCTCGTGCATCCTGGCGGTGTTCGTCCCCGTGGCGCTGATGAAGGGCATCATCGGCCGCTTCTTCTTTCAGTTCGGGCTGACCGTCAGCTTCGCGGTCGCCGTGTCGATGTTGGTGTCGTTCACCCTGACGCCGATGTTGTCGTCGCGGTTTTTGGCCGCGCCCGACCACACGCGCCGGCCGAACGCCGCGGCCCGGGCGCTGCTCGCCGTGCTCGACGCGATCGATCGCGCGTACGAGCGGGTGCTCCGCGTGGCGCTGCGGCGCCGTTGGCTCACCGTCGCCGTCGCCGTCGCCAGCTTGGTCGGCGCGGTGATGCTGCTCACGCGGGTCAAGGCCGAGTTCATCCCGCCCGAAGATCGCGGGGAGTTCGCGCTGAACGTCGAGCTGCCTGCGGGGGCTTCGATCGACACCAGCAAGAAGCTCGTCGCCGCCATCGCCGAGGACATCCGCAAGCACGCGCCGGGGGTGGAGCAGACCTTCACCACGATCGGTGAGGGGACTCAGGGCCAGGTGAACCAGGCCAAGGTGCAGGTGGTGCTCGATCCCCGCAGTCAGCGCAGCTACCACCAAGAGGAGCTGATGGCCTGGACCCGCGCCCGCTACGCCGGCGTGAAGGACGTGAACATCTCGGTCACCCCGATCAGCCCGATCGGCGGCGGCGGCGGCTTCCGCCAACAGCCGATTCAGTTCAACGTCCGTGGCAATGACATGGACGAGCTGATCGCCGTCACGGAGAAGCTGAAGCAGGAGCTCCACAAGGTGCCGGGGCTCGTCGACATCGACAGCACGCACCGCGGCGGCAAACCGCAGGTCAGCATCCGGGTCGATCGCGATCGTGCGGCCGATCTCGGGGTGCCCGTGGCTTCGGTCGCGAGCGCCGTGCGTGCGCTGGTCGCTGAAGACGCGGTCAGCGAGCTGAAGGAAGGCATCGAAGCCTACGACATCACCCTGCAGCTCGCGGCGGAGCAGCGCGCGGACATCGAGAGCCTGCCCAACATCCAGGTGCGATCGGTGACCGGGCAGCTCGTCGATCTGAGCAGCGTCGTCCAGGTGGAGCACACCGAAGCGCCGACGCAGATCGAGCGGCAAGCGGGTCAACGGCAGATCACGATTTTGGCCGCGATGGAGGGGATCACGCTGGGCGAGGCCATGGAGCACGTGAACGCGGTGGCTGCGCGCGTCGTCCCGGCGAGCATGACCACGGACTACGCCGGCCAGGCGGAGGTCATGGCCGAGTCGTTCGGGTACATGCTGCTGGCGTTGTTTCTGGCCGTCGTCCTCGTCTACATGATCTTGGCGGCCCAGTTCGACTCCTTCGTGCAGCCCGTCACCATCATGCTGTCCTTGCCGTTGTCGCTGATCGGCGCATTCGGCGGCCTGTACGTGACGGGGATGACCATGAACATCTTCTCGATGATCGGGATCATCATGCTGATGGGGCTCGTCACCAAGAACGCGATCTTGTTGATCGATTTCACGATTCAGCTGCGCCGGGAAGGGCTCGGGATGTACGACGCGCTGGTGCGCGCCGGGCGCATTCGGCTCCGCCCGATCTTGATGACCACGGCGGCGATGATCTTCGGCATGCTGCCCGTCGCCTTGGCGCTCAGCGAAGGCGGCGAGACCCGCGCGCCGATGGCGGTCTGCGTCATCGGCGGTTTGATCACCTCCACCGTGCTCACCCTGGTCGTCGTGCCCGTGGTCTATACGTTCATGGATGCCATGACCGAAAGTCGTCTGGTCAAGTGGCTGGGACGCACGTTGATGCCGAGCTCGGCGAGTCCCGCGCCGCACCAGCCCGTGCGCCCCATCGAGGATGCGGCAGAATGAAGCGAAGCAAATCCGCCCTTTGGTTGATCGTCGGCGCCAGCGCGCTGTGGACGAACGCGGGGATCGCGCAGCAGGCGCCCGCTCCAACGGAGCTGCCGCCCCTGCAACGAGCTCCGGCGCAGCAGGCGCCCGCGCAACGAGCGCCCGCACAGCCAGCGCCTGTGCAGCGCGCTCCGGTGCAGCAGGCGCCCGCGCAGCAGGGGCCCGCGCAGCAGGCCCGTCCCACGGCACCTCAGGCGCCTGCAGCGACCGCCCCTGCCGGCCAGGCGGCGGCAGACGCGGTCGAGCTGGAGGGAACCGCGCTGCAGACGCGTGAGCTTCCGCAGCAAGGCCAAATGGAGATGGAGACCCTGGTCCCCGTCAGTGGTGGGCTCACCGCCGATCAGGTCGCCGCCCGCACCCTGACGACCAGCGCGACGATCCGAGAACGCCAGGCGGAGCTCGAGGTGGTGGAGGCGCGGATCCGCCAGACGACCCTCCAGTTTTTTCCACGGCTGACGCTGTCGGCCAGCTACACCCGGCTGTCGCCGGTCTCGAGCGGTCTCGGCGGGGGCGCCTTGGTGGGCGCCGCCAACGCGGGGCAGCTCAGCGTGGGCCCGTGCCCGACAGGCGCCGGCCAGTGCGTGCTCGACGCGGGTGGGCAGCCCGTCGGGGCGGCCTCGTTCGCGATCGAACAGCTCGAGGACAACTACGGCTTCGCGGCGACGCTGACGATTCCGTTGTCGGACTATATCCTGCGCCTGTCCCACGCCATCGCGGCGTCGAAGGCCAGCCGCCGCGCTGCCCAAATCTTGGTCGCCGCCGAGCGGCTCAACGCGCGCACGGACGCCCGCATCCTCTTTTACAACTGGCTCTCTGCGCTCGGTCAGGTCGAGGCGGCAGAGAAGTCCGTGGAGCGGACGCGCGCTCGCCTGAAGGATGCGCAGGCGGCCTATCAGCTAGGGGCCATCTCCAAGGCGGACCTGTTGCGGCTCGAGGCGCTGGTCGCCAACACCGAGCTGCTCGTCAAAGAGGCGCAGACGTTGGGTGACTTGCGCCGGGAACAGCTGGCCATCGTGATGGGCGATCGCAACCCACCGACCTACGTCGTGGGGGAAGATCTGAGCCGCGAGCGGCCGCCGGCCTCCGCCTTGGCGCTGCCCAGGCTGGCCCAGGAGGCGTGGACTCGGCGGCTCGAGGTGCGCGCGCTGGGGGAGCAGCGCGAGGCGGTGCACGCGAACGCCAAGGCGGTGCGCTCGGGGCAATGGCCCCGCCTGGAGGCGTTCGGCGAGGCGGCCTACGCCAACCCCAACCAGCGCTATTTCCCGCCTCAGCGCGAGTGGAACGCCACGTGGGCCCTCGGCGCGCGCCTGACCTGGACGGTTGGCGACGCGTTCCTCAACCGCGCCGCGGCCGACGAGCTGTCGGCCCAGGCCAAGGGCATCGAGGCGAAGACGGCGGGGTTGCGCGACGCCATCCGCCAAGAGGTGACGGCGGCCTATCTGGACTACGCGAAGTCGGAGACCGCCATCGAGACCAGCCAGCGCGCGCTCGAGGCGAGCCGCGAAGCGTATCGCGTGGCGAGCGACCTGTACCAGGTGGGCCGCGCGACGACGACCGAGCTCATCGAGGCAGAGTCCGATCTGTTCTCGGCTCGCATCGCCGCGCTCAACGCGCACATCCAGCGAGCGGTCTCCGCCGTGCGGCTCGACCACGCGGCTGGGCGTGACATCTCGCCCGAATCCTTCTGACGTTGGCCCCAAAATCGTCAGGCGCCCCTTCGGCCCCCGCGAGGCCGTGAAAACGGTTCCCACCACTGAGCTAGCTTCGCGCGACGAAGGATGCGGATCGGAGATCGGTCCCAGGAAGCGGAAGGGGGACCCCGAAGTCGGCAGCACGAGCTCCCTTGATTTTTTCACAGGAAGGGACGGAAGAGCGGAAGATTTTGGGATTGGGGGTGGGGTCCGAAGGGGGCGCGGGTGGGTGGGTCGTCACAGCGAAACACGTCGCGCCGGTCGAGATCGACTCCGAAGGGGGGCCGACGACGTCGGTCCCCCTTCCGCACTTCCGCCCTTTTTGTGACCCATCTCCGAGCCAGACTCGCCGACACAGCCCGCTGTCTCAGTCGAGAAATTCGCTCTCACCGACTCGAGGTGGGCCGAAGGCCCTGATGGTCTTCCTGTGAACAGAAGCCTTCGTTGTCAGGGCGCCGGCCAGGCTTGCAGGCTACCCTCTTCTAGCCAGCGCCCGAGCCAGTTGCCGTACCAGGCGTAGGCGTCCACCGTGAGCAGCAGGTGACGCTGGTGTCGACACCCCGAGTAGTCGCGGAAGTGTTCGTGCAGTGAATCCGAGGCGCGCTGGAAGAAGCCGACGTAGTAGGCGCTGTCGGTGTCCGGTCGCGACCAGCACGGGCGGCCGTGCCAATGGGTGATCACGTCGCGCAGGTTCTGTTTGCCGTTATAGTTGACGAAGATATGGTGCAATAGCTCGTGCTGCAGCGTCGAGAGCGTCCGAAGCTCGGCCGTCTCCGCGAGCGAGTTGCCGGGCTCGTCGGTGAGGGCTTTTTCGCACAACACGACGCTGCCCTTGTTCCAGTGCCCTCCCCACTGACCACCCAGGCACTCCGTGCGCCGCACGCCGTTGTCGCAGATCAGATCGACCTCGACCCTGCCGTTCTTGTTCTTTCGCACGACGCTCCAGTAGTCCTTGACGCCTTCGCGAATGGCGTCGAAGCGCTCTCTGTCGTAGCTCCCGAACCAATGAGAGGGCGCGGCTCGTTCGAGCGGCGTCCCGTCGGGTCGAACGGCGGGGGAGCTCCAAAGGTCACGCCGCCGATCCGGGTTGTCCCTCAGAAAATCGAAGACCTGGGCGAGGCGCCAGACGTTGTGGTGCACCTGCACCCAGGTCCGGGCCACCAGCTCGCACTGCTCTTCGGTGCAATCCTCGAACTCCGGGAAGTTGACGGGAGGCATGCCTGCCGGGAAGGGGCCGTCCCCCATCAGCGCCCGCTCCTTGCAGTTGCCGGCCGGAGCGATGAAGCCGTTCGGGCTCGGGGCGTCGGCGGCGGCGGTGGCGTCGAGGCTCGGGTCGAGCAGCTCGACCCGGACCAAGCGCAGCTGCAGCCCCTGCCAACCCGGGATCTCGACGAACTCGAGTCGGTACTCGAGCGAGAGCGACAGGTCGCGCAGCGGATGGCCGTCGCTGGCGAGGCAAAGGTCCGCGTCGCAGGGGGGCTCGACCGGGCCTCGAGACACTCGGATGGACGCGCGGCCATCGTCGTACGTCACGGACGAACGCGTGGCGTCAGGGTCCAGCGCGCTGAGCGACACCGTGAGCGATCTCGTGTCGCTGGGCGTGGTGTCGAACACCAGCCGCCCATCCAGGACGGGCCCGGGCGCTGGAAGGTCGTCGAACGCCTCGTCGTCCGGCTCGGGCACGAACGGGGGTTCGGAGAGGATAGGGGGATCATCAGCATCGCTCGGCTCGCCGAACCCTGGGACCGATGCCCAAGGAAACGCCTCTGCGTCGATCACGACGTCGGCTTCGGCGTCGATGCGGGCGCCGAAGAATGCGCCTCGGTGGTGCGTTCTCGGCGCGAACCGGATCGTCGCGCTCGGCGCCAGGATCGCGCCACGGAAGTCCCGATCGAGCAGGACCTGGTGCCCCAGCACGGTCAGGGTGAGGGCCGCGCCCCCTGAGCTTGCCGGCGAGAGCTGCCCTCTCCAGGTGACGTCTTCGCGGACGAGGACGCCGACGGCACCCGGCGTCTCCGGCAAGATGAGCTCGCCGTCGGGCTCGACGCGCAGCGACCGGAAGGAGTAGCGCCCGGCTTGCAGCTTCAGGGCGGCGGCGCGTTCGACGCTGACCGCTCCGTAGTCGCCAGGTGGGAGCGCCCGGGCTTCATTGACGCCCAGGTGCACCTCTTCGGTCCCGATTCGACCCTCGTCGATGGTCCAGTCCGCGGTCGCCGCTGGCTCGAGCGGTTGGGACATCGCGCCCCCGACCGCCGCCCCGTCGTACAGCTCCGAGGTCGTGGCGACCAGATCGCCTTGCACCAGGGCGCGGTTGCGGAGCACGGCCCTGTGTTGCACCAGGGCGTTCGCGAGCTGTGCGTCGGCGCCGACCTCCAGGTCCTGGCTGCTCACCACCGTGTGTCCCTCCCCGCGGACGCGCACCCGATCCGCCAGGCGGACGTGTTGGGTCCCGAGCAGCACCGTCGCCTCCGGATCCATGTCGGCGGGTGCGGTGACCAGGAGGGGCAGCGCTGCCGCCTGGCTCTGCGCGACCGCTTCCCGTGGCGTCGAGTCCGTCGACGGACCCGTGCAGGCGGGAGAAGCAAGACTCACGAGGCACACGGCCAACCAGCGGCGAGTGGGGGGATTTCGGTAGGCCTTCACGATGGGGTTTCTCCTGTAGCTGCGTTCACCGCCCGCCCCTGCGGCGCTGGGTGGGGGACCGGCGGCGCGCCGGGGGCGGCGTTCGATGGATCGCAGCGATCTACTACACGGCCGCGCGATCGCGACCCGTCGCGCGCCGATCTCGGGCGATTCCCCGCCACTTCTGACGTTGCGCCACCGACCTCATTTTCCGCGCCAAACGGCTTGCCTCATTTTCCGCGCCAAACGGCTTGCTTCGCAAACCGTTTGGCGCTCTAGAGCCCCGACCCGTTTGCCAGCGTGGCGATCCCGAAGCATCGGGGC
>JAEZYZ010000353.1 GCA_023418705.1 Pseudomonadota bacterium
ACCCGGGCCCGCGCAAGCCCAGCGCGATCGCGCACTGGCCGCTCGCGAGGTTGGGCGAGGTCGCCGGGAACCGGCGCGGCTCCACCCGCGCCGCGCCGCGCTCGCGCCGCCGCCGCTCGAAGCTCGCGTTCTCCTCGAGCGTGGCGGCGACGGTGCCCACGATCACGCCGGCCCGCGCGCCCGCCAGCGCCGCGAGCTCCGGCGCGAGATCGATCGCGGCCGCGGTCACCAGCTCGCTCAAGGCGTCGAGGCGCGCCACCTTCTCCGGTGGGCACCGCAGATGCGGCAGCGCCGCGTCGAGGCAAAACCGCGAGACGGGCCTGCCGACCGCGCGCAGGCCGACCGCGTCGAGCCGCGGGGCCGTGCGCTGCGGCCTCGGCGTCCTCGAGACGACGAGCGCCGCGTTGGCGCCGCCGAACGCCGCCGACAGCTTGAGGCAGTGCCCGATCGGGGCGGGCACTGCGGACGGTAGTAGCCGGCTCTGGCAGCTCGGATCGAGGGGACCGTCGCCGGCAGCCGCCGGAAGCACCCCCCGCTCCATGGCGTCGAGCGCCGACAGCGTCTCCAGCGCCCCCGCCGCGCCGAGCGTGTGACCGATCGACGCCTTGAAGGGGTGCAGCACCAGCCGCTCTTGATGGACGCCGAAGACGCTCTCGAGGGCCCGCAGCTCGGCGGCGTCGTTGAACGCGGTGGCGGTGGCGTGCGCGCTCACCAGGTCGATCTCGCTCGCGCGGAGCCCCGCGTCGTGCAGCGCGGCCCGGCTCGCCTCCGCCAGGCCGCGCCCCGAGCGATCCGGCGCCGTCACGTGCACGGCGTCGGCGCTCGCCGAAAAGCCCGTCACCCAGCCGAGCGCCCGCGCTCTCGGTGGAGGCTCGCTGACGAGCGCCAAGAGCGCCGCCCCCTCCCCCAGGGCCATGCCGTCGCGGTCGCGACGAAAGGGCGAGGGGTGGCTCGCCGTCGTGGCGCCGAGCGCCTCGAAGCCGGCGGCAACGAACGGATCGAGCGCGTCGTAGCCTCCGGCGATCACGAGATCGACGTGGCCGGCCTGCAGCCAGCGGCAGCCGACGCCGATCGCCACCGTCGACGAGGCGCACGCGGCCAGAACGTTGGTCGTGAGCGTTGGCGTCACCCGCAGCAGATCCGGCAGCCGCCCTGCCGGCGCGAAGTAGTTGGCGCGCCGCGCCAAGGCGCCGTCGAGCGGGCCACCGGTGTCGATCCGTTCGAAGGCCAGGCGTTGGCTCTCCAGGCCGCCGCACGACGTCCCGATCGCGAGCCCGATCCGCAGCGATCGGAAGTCGGGCAAGACCTGCTCGATCGCTTGCGCGATCTGGGCCGAGGCGGCAGCCAGCAGCGCCTCCGCCCGCTCGGAGCCCTCGCTCCCTCCAAGCCGGGCCCGCGCCGCGAACGGCCGGCGCAAGCCGGCGCGCTCGAGGCCCTCATCCCGCTGGATCCCGCGTGGCGCGGGCTGCCCTGGGGCGCCGGCGCGCACCGCCTCCGGGCCGCGTCCGAGCGCCGACACCGCGCCGTACCCGATCACCGCGACGGGGTTCACGGAGCGCTCACCGGGTCCCGCGCCGGCGCGCCGAGCTCGGTGACGTAGATCCGACCCGGGCTCCTGCCGATCACCAGCGCGTGATCGATCTGGCCGCTGCCGATCAGCGCTGCGGCGATGCACAGGGCCATGGCGCCCGCCGCCTCGTGCTGCCCTACCCGCTCCGAAACCTCGAGCCGCGGCACGTCGGCCCAGCGGGTGCCAGCCAGCAGCGCCCCGGCGTCGAAGCCAGGCGTGCCGACCAACACCCGCGCGCGCTCGGCGGCGGCGGGCGCCGAGCCCTCGGCGATCAGCCGCTCGGCACCCCCCGACCACGCCTGCTCGTGCCGCAGCACCTCGGCGAGCTCACGCCCCCCGCGACCGTGAACGTGCTGTCGCCGCTCGATCACCAGGAAGCCCGCGCCCTCGCCTCGCCCCTCCGAGCGCCCGGTGCACAGCGGCGCCAGCACCTGCGCGACGACGGAGTCGCTCGGTTCGGCGGAGCCGGCGACCAGCGCGCTCGTGAGGCCGAGGCTCAGCAGATCCAGCGCGACGCCGAACGCCTGCTCACCGCTGGTTTGCAGGTCGCTCACCGTGAGCACGGGACCGCTCAACCCGAGGTAGATGGAAGCGTTGCCCGCCGCCGCCGACGGGACCAGGTGGGGGAACTCCGCCGGGTTGGCGAAGCGAGGACCGCGGGAGGCCACGCGCCGCAAGAATTCGACCGATCGCTCGACGTTGCCGTACGCGCTGCCAGCGATCAAACCCACGTCTGCCGGGCCGAGGCTGGCCGATGCCAGCGCGCGCTCGGCCCCCAAGGCCACCCAGCGCGCGGCTCGGTCGAAGCGCCGGGAACGGGCGGCGTCGAGCTCCACCTCTCCCACTCCCGCGTCGAGGGTCTCGTCCGGGAGCGCATGACGGGCGCAGTCAACCCCCTCCAGCACGCCGCCCGGGCCCAGACAGCACGCCCCGGTGATGACCAGCGGCTCGCGCGGCGCCGCTTCCGGCCGTCGATCGGCCAACGACGCCTTCTCGAAGCAGAGCACGCAGCCCGTGCCGCCGAAGCCGAACGAGCTCGACAGCGCGACGTTCGCCCCGAACGCGAGGCCCTCGCCGCGCACGTGGCGCAGCGGCAGCGCTGGGTCGGGCGTCGTCAGACCGCCGGTGGGGGGCAGCATGGCTTGATCGAGCGCCAGCACCGTCATCACCGCCTCGAGCGCGCCGGCGGCCCCCAAGGTGTGGCCGAGCTGTCCCTTGCAGGAGGAGACGAAGAGCCGCTCGAGCTCGGCGCCGAAGACGCGATCGAGCGCCCGCCACTCCATCGCGTCGTTGTGGCGCGTCGCGGTCCCGTGCGCGTTGACGTAGTCGACCTCCCCCGGCGTGCGCCCGGCCCGTCCGAGGGCGGCGTGTAGGAGGCGAGCGGCGGTCTCTCCCGTCGGCTCGGGGTGGGTGATGTGGTGGGCTTCGGCGGCGATCGCCCAGCCGCTCAACCAACCGTACACGCGGGCGCCGCGCGCGCGGGCCGCCGACTCGGGCTCGAGCAGCAGGAACGCGGCGGCCTCCCCGAGGCTCAAGCCGGCCCGCTCGGCGTCGAACGGCCGGCACGGCGCCGCGTCCAGGGCGCCCAAGGCGTTGAAGCCCGTGAACGTGAGCGAGCACAAGCCGTCGGTCCCCCCGGCGAGCACCGCGCGCGCGCGCCCCTGCTCGATCCAGGCCGCGCCCTGCACGATGGCGTTGGCGCTGCTCGAACATGCGCTGCAGACGGTCGCCACCCGCTCCACCGGTCCCAGCACCCGAGCGAGCCGCTCGCCGGTCGTGGACAGCGGGTAGGACAGGAGCCGCTGGACGGCGCGATCCTCGGCCGGCGTCTGCTCGAGCGTCGACAGCACCGCCTCCGCCTCGAACATCCCGCCGGTGGTGCCGCCGATCGCGATCGACAAGCCCGCCGCTCCGGCGGCAAGCCGAGCGTCGGCGAGCGCCTCGCGCGCCGCGATCAGCGCCAGGCCGTCGCTGCGCGACCACTCCTGCCGCTCCGCCGCGGGGACCACGTCATCTAGCCGCAGGTCGATCTCGGCGGCGACCCTGCAGTGCTGGCCGCCCGCGTCGAACAGGCGCACCGGGCGGATGCCACGACGGCCCTCCAAGAGCGCGCGCCACGACGCGCGCGCCCCCTGCCCCAAAGCAGAGATCGCGCCGACGCCGGTGATCGCGATGCGCTCCGGTCGCGACATGTGCTCAGGCCTGACGCGCCGCCTCGAGGTGGGCCGCGATGCTGGCCACCGAAGCGAAAATCGCCCGCGCCTCGTCCCCAGCTGGAATCGCGACGCCGAAGCGCTCCTCCAGCGCCATGGCGAGCTGCAGCGCGTCGAGCGAATCGAGGCCGAGACCATCGCCGAACAGCGGGGCGTCGTCGGCGATGTCCTCTGCCGACAGATGTTTCAAATCGAGCTCCTCGATCAAGAGGCGCTTGATGTCTTGCTTGAGCGCGGCAAGCTCCATGGTAGGGATTCGGCGAAGCATAGGCGCGGACCGCCCCCGAAGCCAACCGCAAGTGACGGTGCTGCGCCGCGCGGGCTCAGGCGCCGACGCGCTTGCGGATGGCCGCGACGACGTCCGCGTCCCGCACCCCTTCCGCCTCCGCGCGGTAGCTCAAGACCAGCCGGTGCCGCAGCGCCGGCACGAGCAGCTCGAGCACGTCCTCGACGTCGGCCGCCGCTTCACCGCGCAGCGCGGCGCGCGCCTTGGCCGCCAACACCAGCGCCTGGCTGCCGCGAGGGCCCGCGCCGAAGCGCACGTAGTCCTGGACCTCCGAGGGGGCCTCCTCGTTGCGTGGACGCGAGGCGCGCCCGATGCGCACGGCCAGACGCACGGCCTCGTCCGTCACCGGAATGCGCGGCACCAGCGCGCCGATGGCGCGGATCGTATCGATGCTCACGACCGGCTCGATCTCCGCCGCCGGGCCCGAGGTGGTGCGGCGAGCGATCTCTTGCTCCTGCTCCTCCGACGGATAGTCGACGTGGATCTCGAGCAGAAAGCGATCGAGCTGGGCTTCGGGCAGCGCGTAGGTACCCTCTTGCTCGATCGGGTTGCGGGTGGCGAAGACCTGGAAGGGATCGGGCAGCGGGTGGGTGGTGCCGCCGACGGTCACGTGCCGCTCCTGCATCGCCTGGAGCAAGGCCGCTTGGGTCTTGGGGGGCGTGCGGTTGATCTCGTCGGCCAGCACGAGGTTCTTGAAGATGGGCCCGGCCATGAACCGGACCTCCCGCCGCACGGCGCCGCCCGCGTCGACTTCGTTCAGCACGTCGGTGCCGGTGATGTCGGCGGGCAGCAGGTCCGGGGTGAACTGAACACGGCCGAACGACAACCCGAGCGCCTTGGCCACGCTCGACACGAGCAGCGTCTTCGCGAGGCCCGGCACGCCGACGAGCAAGGCGTGTCCACGGGCGAGCAAGGTGACGACCATCAGCTCGATGACGTCTTGCTGGCCCACCACGACGCGGGAGACCTGCTCTTTCAAGCGGCTGCACGCATCGGCGCAGCGCTCCAACAATTGAACGTCGGGTGAAACTTGTGCGGCGGGGGCAGTCACGTTCGATAGGTGCGATGGAGGGGCGCGGAGCTTAGCACCACCTTCATGGTGTCATCGCATTTGCCGCAACGCCCGAAGCCGAGAGGCGGCAGCGCTCGGGAGCAGCGCCCGCAAACGATCTCGGTTGCCGAGCCCCGACGGCGCGTGTAAGGGCAAACCCCCGGCATGCCCGACGGTGCGACCCCATCGAGCCAGGTGCAGGACACCACCGACACGTCGTCACCTGCCATCGCCCGCTCACCAAGCGCGGTCGACGCCGGCCCGCGCACGGTGGTCGAACGGCCGCCACCTGGACTGCAGCGCGGCAAGTACGCCTGGCCGGCCTGGGGGATCGGATCGCTCGGCGGTCTGATCGTGCTGGCGGGACTTGGCTACCTCGTCTGGCGCCTGTGGCGGCGGCGTTCGAAGGTCGACCTACCGTGAGGCGCTTTCTCCGACGGCTTTTGGCAGCCACGCTGCTGGCCGTCGCCCTCTACGGCGCGTTCGTGGTGTACGCGGGCGTGCGCGAGATCGGCGAGAGCCTGCGGAGCTTTCGCTGGTGGACGTTCGCGCTCGCGCTCGCGCTCGCCAGCTTCAACTACGGCCTCCGGTTCGCCAAGTGGGAGTACTACCTGCACCGGCTCCAAATTCGAGGCATTCCCAAGCTCGATAGCCTGCTCGTCTTTTTGTCCGGCTTCGTGTTGACCGTCACCCCAGGCAAGGTCGGGGAGGTCTTCAAGAGCGCGGTGCTGGCCGAAACTCACGGTGTTTCCGGCGCCCGCACGGCCCCCATCGTGGTGGCCGAACGCCTGACCGACGTCATCGGCGTGATCGTCTTGATCTTGCTCGGCAGCACCGGTTTTCCAGGCGGCTTGACGTGGGCGATGATCGGAAGCGCCCTCGTCCTCCTGGGCCTCGTGCTGATCGCGTGGCGGGCGCCGGGCCTCGTGTTGATCGGCTGGCTCGAGCGACGTCAGGGGCGGCTGCAGCGCTTCGCGCCCAAGCTGCGCGAAGCCTTCGAGAGCCTGCGGGTGCTCGCGTCACCCCGCGCCCTGCTGTGGCCGAGCCTTTTGTCGATCGTGGGCTGGGGCGCGGAGGGGCTGGCCCTCTACCTGTTGCTGCTGGGTTTTCAGGCGACCGCCGCGCTGCCGCTCACCATCTTCTTCTACGCCACGGCGACGCTCGCGGGGGCGATCATCCCCGTCCCCGGAGGCCTCGGCGTGGCAGAAGCCATGATCCAGGAGCAGCTCGTGCGGCTCGGCAACGTGGGACAGGGCGACGCCACGTCCGCGATGATCCTCATCCGGTTTGCCACGCTGTGGTGGGCGGTGATCGTGGGCTTTGCGGCCCTGGCCCTGTTGCGACGCAAATTCCCGGGGCTGCTCGGCGCCGCCGAGCTCCGGGCCGCGTCCGAGCCGAGCTGATCAGCGATCGATGCCGGCGCGCAGGCGCTCGAGGGCGCGCGCGAGATCCTCGGGCAGGGGCCGCTCGAACCGCAGCGGTGCGCCCGTCACCGGGTGGATGAAGCCGAGGACGCCCGCGTGCAGGGCCTGCCGGCCGAGCTGCTCGGCGACCTCCCGGACGAAGGGCTGCGGGCAAGGCTGCCCATAGAGCGCATCGGCGAGGATCGGCGCCTTGGCTTGCTCGGCCAAGTGCACGCGGATCTGATGCGTGCGCCCGGTCTGGAGCCGGCACTCGACCAGGGCGGCCCCGCCGGCGACGAGCGTCTCGAGCACGCGGACATGCGTGATGGCCGGGCGGCCGCTGTCGGTGCGGGAGGTGAACCGCAGCCGCGACCTGGGATCGCGCGCGTGCAGGGTGGAGAGGGTGCCCGTGCGGGGCGTGCCGCAGGTCAGGGCCCAGTAGACCCGCTCGACGGTGCGCGCCGACAGCTGGGCCTTGAGGCCCTCGCGCGCCGCGGGCTGCTTGGCCACGACCAGGACGCCGCTCGTGTCCTTGTCGAGCCGGTGCACGATCCCGGGCCGCAAAAACCCGAGCGGATCGCGCGGATCCACGGGCGCCCGGGAGAAACCCGGGCGGGCGAGCAGGCCGTTGACCAACGTCCCGCCGTGGTGCCCCCGCGCCGGGTGCATGACGACCCCGGCCGGCTTGTCGACGACGATCAGGTGCTCGTCTTCGAACAGCACCGAGAACGGCACGGAGGGATCGGGCTCGGCGGCGCTCGCCGGAGGCGGCCCCGGCTCGACCTCGATCACCGCACCGGGGGCGACGCGATCCTTCGGGCGGCAGCCGCGGCCGTCGACGCGCACCCTCCCCTCTTCGATGTACCGCTGCAAGGTGGCGCGGCTCGTCTCCGGCATCCGGCGCGCCAGCGCCTTGTCCACGCGCTCCTTGGGCTCGCCCGGCCCGATTTCGAACCGAAGCTTGCTCATCGCTCAGCCTGGCCGCGCGCGGAGCGTCGCTCAGCTCACCAGATCGCGCTCTTGATGTGACCCTTCGACTTCACGAGGATGTCGACGATCGCGCGGTCGTAGTAGTTCTTGCGATACAGATCCGGCGACACGCGGCTCTTGTACAGCGCCCGCCCCTCCTCGATCTCTTCGCTGAGCTCCTCGAAGAGGGAGTCCTGCTCGATGCCACGCACGATTTTCTCTTCGTTGTAGAGGGACAAATCACTGGCGATGGCGCGCGCCAAACGGCGTGCGGCCTCTTCGGTCTCGATGAGCGGCATCCTGCTTGGTCTCCTCCGAGCAGTATCCTTCGGGGCTGCCCGCCTGTCAAAACCAGTGCGCCGCCGCTCGTTTCAAAGCGGCTCGGGGTCGGCGGGGCCGACACAGAGCGTGCCGGCGAGGGCCGCGAGCAGAGGAGAGCACACCAGCGCGTAGCGCCCCGCGCCGAAGAACACGGCGTGCGTGGCCAGGGTGAGCGCCAGCGTGGACACGGCGAGCAGCAGCGGCACGTTTCGGAGCGCCGCCTTTCCCAGCAGCGCGGCCGAGGCGACCAAGCCCACGTGCGCCACCCACGCCGCTCGCTGCAGCAGGAACAACAGCGAAACGCCCGCCCCGAGCCGCCGAGGCACCCCCAGCGGCACCGGCGGTCGCGCCACCGCCAACAGGGCGAGCAGCAGCGTCAGCCGATGCCAGGCCGTTTCCCAGACCCCGAGGCGGAGCTTGGCGTCGGCGCCGAACGCCGCGGGGTTCGAGCTGTGCAGGTAAAAGGCCGCGGCCCCCACGTAGTCGAAGGTCGCCGCGAGCTTCGCCGGCACGAGCCCGAGCCACGCGACCGGCCGATCGCGGATGCGGTCGACCGCTGCGCCCGCGAAGCAGGCGTCCTTCTCGGCCTCGTCGAAGACCGTGCGGCACGCCAAGGGCACCCGCTTGCCCTCGATCGGCACCCAGCTCCCGGTGGCGCCGTCGGTGGCGCCGATCAAGAGGTTCCAGCCGCCGTTCGCGCTCACGAAGACGCAGCGCGAGAGACGCGCGCAGTTGCGCACCGTCCAGGGCAGACACGTGAGCAGCGCGACCGAAGCCACCAGAGCGCCTGCCAGGGCGGGCCGCCAGAGCCGCGCGAGGCGGAGCGCGGTGGACGGCAGCCAGGCGACCGCCCCGAAAACCGGGGCGAGCAGCAAGCTTTGAGGGCGCACCAGCGTGGCGGCGCCGAGCAGCAGGCCCAGGCCGAGGCTCCACGCGAGCCGTGCCCGCCGAGTCGTCGCCCGGCGCACGGCGAGCACCAGCCAGCCCGCGATGACGAGCAGCGCGGCCACCACCCCTTCCGTCATGAAGGCGGCTGTGTAGGCCACCAGACCGGGGCTGAGCGCGACCAAGAGCGCGGCCAAGAGCGCCCCGAAACGCCCGGTTCGAGAAGCAGCCAGGCGATGCGTGGCGGCGACGGACGCAGCCCCGAGCAGCGCCTGAAGACCCATGACCACGCCCGGACGGGCGCCGAAGACAGAGTACAGCGCCCCGGCGAGCGCGGGGTAGCCGATGGGGTAGTGGGCCGCGTAGGTGACGGCGCCGTCCGGCCAAAGCCAGGTGTAGCCGTCGCCAGCGGCGATGCGCTGAGCCACGACATGGTAAAAATGGCCGTCCTCGGCGGGCGGAAATCGCCCCGCGGCCCACGCCACCCAGGCGCCGCGCACCGCCGCCGCGAAGAGCGCCACGAAGACCGCGTCCGACACGGGCGCCGGCCTGCGCGCCGCGGCGCCGATCCGGGCCCACAGCGGCCGCAGCGCGATCACGGAAACGCCCCGAGCAGCCCCGCCCGCCGCAGATCGAGCACCACCTCGCAGGCGGGCAGGCCGACCACGTTGGTGTACGAGCCCTCGATCTTTTCCACCAAGAAACAGCCGATCCCTTGCACGGCGTACGCGCCGGCTTTGTCCAAGCCTTCGCCGGTGGCCGCATAGCGCGCGACCTCGTCCGAAGCGGCGGCGCGCATCGTCACCTGGGAGACCACGGTCCGCTCCGCGGCGGGGTGCTCCACGTCGACCGCGCGAGCGATCGCGTAGCGTGTCAGCACCGTGTGGGTGCGGCCGACGAGGCGCCCCACCGATCGCTCCGCCTCGGCGCGGTCGCGTGGCTTGCCCAGGATCGATCCATCGATGACGACGATGGTGTCGGCGACCAGCACGCCAGCGTACCGGCCTTCGCCGGGCGCCCGAATTACGGCCGCCAGCTTGGCGCGCGTGACCCGCTGCAGGTAAGCTTCCGGCGCCTCGCCGGGCTCGAGGCGCTCGTCCACCTCGGCGGCGCGGGCGCGGTACGGGATGCCGAGCCCGCTCAGAATCTCCTTCCGCCGCGGCGAGCCGGATCCAAGGAGCAGCGGCCGATCTACCGTTATCATGGGCGGGCAGGCATAACGGCTTTTGGCGGGGGCGACGACCGCAAATCGCTCGAGATCCCGGGCAGGGTCGCGTAAGGTGCCCGAGCTTCGATGCCACGAAAGCCCGCCTTGCGTCCCTTCGAGCGCGTTTGGCAGACGGCCAGCGCGGGCGCGGCCGTGATCGCCGCGACGCTGCTGTCTGCGGCGCCGAGCCTGGCCGGGGATTGCCAGAGCCCGCTCGCCGCGTGTTTCGACGCCGACCAGCTCTGGATCCCGGCCGCGCCGACGCCCTTCGCCGCCCTCCCCTCGGCTCGCACCGGCGGGGGCCGGCTCACGGCGGGGGCGACGGTCGGCTATCTGTCGCGGCCGGTGGTGCTCAGCGCGCCTTCCCCCAATCCGGACGGGACGGAGATCCCGGTGGTCGACGACCGGCTGGCGGCCGCGGTGCTGATCACCTCGACGCCGATCGCGCGCTTGCAGCTGTCGCTGGTCGTGCCGGCGGTGCTGTCGCAATCGGGGGCCGGCATCGAGAGCGTGACCACGCGAGGGGGAGCGGCCCTCGAGAGCACGGCCATCGGTGATCCGCGGCTCGGCGCCGGGTTCGTGCTGCTCGAGACGGAAGCCGGCGCGCGCCAGCCCGCCTTGGCCTTGATGGTCCGCTACGAGCTGTCGCTGCCGCTCGGCGGCGAGCAGACCTTCGCCGGCGAACGGTCGGTGGTGGCCGCGCCGAGCGTGGCCGCCGAAGTCTCCGACGGGGCGTGGTTTGCCGGCGCCGAGATCGGAGCGCGGCTGAAGCAGCCCGTGCAGCTCGGCGATGCGCGCTTTGGCACGCAGCTCTCGAGCGCGCTCGGCGTGGGGGTGCGGCCGCTGCCGGATCTGCTGTCGTTCACCGCCGAGGCGTTCGTGCGGCCGGTCTTGGTATCGCAGCCGCGGCCAGAGGCAGAGCTCGACCTCGTGCCGGCGGAGTGGTTGCTCGCGGCGCACTCCTCGCCCATCGATCGGCTCGGCTTGAGCCTGGCCGTCGGCGGCGCGATCCCGTTGACGAGCGCGACGCGCCTGGTCCCCGGCGGCACCGAGCGGCAATACTACGCCGGCCTGGCGACACCCGAGTGGCGAACCTTCCTGGTCGCTCGCGTCCGGGTCCTCGACTGAGCAGGGCGCGGGGCGCGCTCAGAAGATCCGTTCCTGGACGTAGATCCTGTCCCCCGCCTGCAACGGGATGTCCGGGGACCTGCCGCTCGTGATCTCGTCCAGGTTCAGGTGCACGGTGATGGCGCCATCTTTTTGTTTGCGCGTCAGCGTCACGCGCTCGGTGTTCGCGATGGACGTGAACCCTCCGGCCAGGCTCACCGCCTGGACCAGGGTAAGCCCCGGGGACAGCGGGAAGCTGCCCGGCTTCTGCACCTGCCCGAGCAGCGTGATGCGCTTGCTGCTGAATTCCTCGATCGTCACGATGACGCTCGGATCGGTCAGGATTTGCTTGGCCATCAGCTCGGTGCGGATGAGCCGAGCGATCTCTTGGGGCTCGAGCCCGGCCACCTCGAGCCGATGCAGGTACGGCAGCTCCACCGACCCGTCGCTGGCCACCTGGAACTCGTCCGGCAGATCTTTCTCCCCCACGATCTGCATGCGGAACACGTCCCCCGGGCCCACGGTCGTGCTCTCCACGGGAGGCGGCAGGCGCGCTTTGGAGTTGTCGGCCGCCGGCGCGCATGAGCTGCCGAGCAGAGCGAACACCGCGAGCAGCGCGGTCCAGAGCCACAGAAGATGGTGGGAGCGCATCGCTTCGGCCTGAAAGATGGTCCAATTGGACGCGTTGGTCGAGGGCCCGTCGCTCGAAAAACCGGCTTGGGACCGCCGACCGCCTTCGCTGCCGCGCAGAGCCCCAACGATCGTACAAGCGCGGACGCCGACGACCGCGCGGCTGAGGCTCACCAGAACAGGCGCGCGCCCAGGTAGGCTTCCCAACGCTGGAACGCGAGGTTGTCCGTGCCGCCCGTTGGGCCGAGGCCGGCCGGGATCAAGCGATCCTCGAGCGCCGTGGTGTAGCGAATGGTGCTGTTGACGCCGAAGACGTCGCTGAAGCGATACTCACCGAACAGCTGGGCGTCGATGCGATTTTGCGAGAACGAGTCGACGACGACGACGTTGCCACCGTCCACGAGCACGATGTCCGGGTGCGCGATGTGCGAGAAGCCCGCCTGCAGATCGAGCAGCACCCGCCCGGCGATCAGGTAGTTGGCGTTGGCATAGACGCGATCGCGCGCGTAGTAGTTGCCGAGGTAGCTGTTGTTGAAGTCGCGCACGTACCCGAGCGCGACCGAGGACAGGCCCATCGTGGCGTCACCGGGCTGCAGCTGCGGCTGCGGCTGCAGGAAGTAACGCACCTCGCCGTGCGCGTTGATGCTGTCGTAGTTGGCGTGCTCCGTACCCACGACCGTGTCGTGGTAGAAGCTCGAGCTCCAGCCCACGAGCGCCATGAACGCGAAGCGGTTGGTGACCAGACCGCTGACCCCGACGCGCGAGCGAATGGTCTCCGCGTCGTTGTTGGTGGTCGAGTCCGCCGCGCCCTCCTCGTAGCGGATCCAGGTATAGGCACCGTCGTAGATCAGCGCCGTCTTGGGCAAGAAGCGGAACCGCCCGCGCGTGTTGATCTGGTGGTGGACGTTGTTCAGGTTTTCGAACGCGTCCTGCAGGAACTGGTTATAGCGGAGCTCGTAGCCCCAGCGCCAGTCGAACAGGCCGCCGCCCGGCCGCCAAATGACCCCGGCCCCCAGGCGATAGCTGTGACGATCCCAGGCGTTGGCAGTGTCCGCGAGGTTCGACGGCTCGATGCTGCGCACGAAATCGCCGTACGCATCGACGCCGACGCGGCCCTGCGGCAGGACGTTCAAGGCGAAGTTCGCCCCGGCGTCGAGGTGCCGCTGGTCGCTCATCGCGTCCTGATTCTCGGAGTCGGCGGCGATGAACTCGTTGTACGCCGCGAACACCCCGGCGCGGAACGTCAACTTCGGCGTGCCGCCCGTCATGCGCCGCCGCGGGCCGAGCGTCGACACCGACGCGGACGCCGTCACGACCGCGCGCCAGGTATCGATCGGATTCTCCTCCTCGGCGCGTTGAAAATAGTTCGAGTCGTAGCCAAACTCTGCCGCGATCCCGGGGTGCAGCTCGAGATCGCCGACGCGAATGCCGATCCCTTCGCCGTACTGACGGTCCGCGATCCACGGCTGCTGCTGGGCGGCCGCGGTAAACGACGTGGTTGCGACGAGCAACGCCGTCGCCGTCAGGACAAAAGCTTTCATCGGAAAGTCGAAACCTCAGCCGTAGAGCGGGGAACGAGAGCGCCGGATTACCACGACCGGATCCGGACGAGAACTACTGCGTGGGACTAGTTTGGACGGGAGGCTCACTGATCAGTGGGTCGTCTGGGAACTCAGACGGATCGGTCTCCGGGATGTTCGGATCGATGTCCACGACGACCTGCGATTCCCCGATGAAACCCGTCTCTTCGCCGATGCACTGGTTGGCCTCGGAGACGAGCGAGCGCACGCGGTCGCGCAACACCTGGATTACGGTAAACTCATGCCGCGACCTGTCGGCGTCGTTGCGGCCGACGGCGCTCTTCAGGCTGGCGATGCGATCGCGTGCCGTGCGCATCGCCACGTCGATTTGCGTGAGCTTGTCATTGAGGCAGAGCGTCTTGACCACGTCGCGCTGCTCGCGTGCCTGCGCCAACTGCCGCCGAACGGTCGCCTGGCCTTGCTCCATCCGCGGCAGGTACTTGTTGGCCTCCGTCAGCATCTGGGCAGGGGTGAGCTGCACGTCCTGCTGCTCGGTCACCTCCGGCACCGGCGGCAGGGGTGGCGTGTCGGTCTGGGCCGCAGCGATGCCAAAGCCGCACACGACAGCCACGCCTGAAAAAATGGCCCATCCCTTGGTCGTCAAGCGCATTGGTCGGCTGCTCCCTCGATTCCGCCGGCAGTATAGGAACGGCCAATTTTCCTGTCAACGCTTCGCAGCATCGCCACAACGCGAGAAATTCCCACGACTTCCGCGTGCGCAGCGCTGTCGGACCTGCTGGCCGCACGTCACCTGCATCTCTAACTGAGATGCAGATGAACCCGTGAGTGTTCACGCGCTCGCGCGCGACCCCGTCGCTCACGGCAGCCCAGAGCAGCCTCGGAGGACGGGGCGAGCCCTACTGCTTCACGAACGTGACCGGCACCTGGATCACGGCGCTGCCGCCTTCGGGCGGCGAGAACTGCGCGGCTTGCGCGCGCGCCTGGACGCAGCTCACCACCGACGGCGGGAGATTCCCGGTCGGGGCCGCGGAGACCCCGGCCACCTCACCCCCGGGGCCGACCCGGATCGTCAGCTTGATGCTGCCCTGCGCATCGGGGTTTTGCTGAAGCCCGCGCTGGTAGCAGTTGCGGAAGCCGGCGCGCATGCGGGCCACGACCCGGCTGGCGTCGCTCACCGTGCCGCCGCTCACTGCGGCGCCACCGACCGACGCATTTCCCTTGGGTCCTTCGACCTTTTGAACGGTGCCCGTCGTCCCGGTGCCGGTGCCACGGCCCGTCTCACCGATGCCCGCCAGCCCACCGCCGGTCTGCCCCGGACGGATCGCGCCACCGGCGCCGCCGAGCTTCAGGTCTCCGGGGCCGCCAGCTGAGACGCCGGACGCGCTCGCCGCCGCCTGATCGAGGGCGCCCGTCGGGACGTCGCCGGCTTTCAGCACGTTGGCCGTGGCTGGCCCTTCCGCCCCCAAAGCCCCGAGCATGGACATTTCGAGCTGGTCGAGCTCGTTGCTCAACGCGGCCACTTCCTTGCTGGACATCTCGCCCTTGTTGGGGCTCCCCTGGTTCCCTGGCTGCGGGGCAGCGGCTTGCTGCTTGGGTGCTTCGGCCGGCTTCTCCGCCTCCGGCGTCGGTTCCTCGGCGATCGGCGCTTCCTCGACGGGGGGTGGCGGCGGCAAGGCCTTCACCGAATCCAGCAGGCCCGCGACGTTCACCTCGTCGTCGACGATGGGATCGAGCCAGTCGGAGTAGATCGCCCCGATGGCCAAGAAATGCAGCAGAAAAGCGAAGGCCGCGATCATCGTCGTCGGCCAGTCGATGGAGCTGGCGCCCCGGGTGACGGCGACCGGCAGCTGCGGTTTGGGCTGCACCGGCGGCGGCGCCACGAACTGGAACAGGAACGTGGTCTCCCCGACCACCACCTTGCCGCGTGAGTCCTCGGTGAGCTTGACCTGGAACGCCCCCTGAGGCCCACGGCGAGCCTGTCCCTTGAGCACCGACAAGTCCGAGATGCCCGTCGGCAGCGCAACGCGCCCGTTCATGCCGTCGAGGAAGTTCAGGTGGTAGTCGCTGCCCACGAGCTCGAAGAGCTTGAAGGTTGGCGGGATCCCCGCCGCCGAGACCACGAACATGCTCTTCTCGTTCGGGCCGATGGTGACGTGGGTGCGCTGCTTGATGATCCGCTCTTCGATGACGCGCCCGCCTTGAACCACACCGATCCGCAGCACCTTCGGTCCGGTCGGAGCCACCGCGCGCATCACGGCGGTCATCTGTCCGGGTCGGTTCGAAGGCGAGGAGCCGTATTGGTAAGAAGGCTGCTGCTGGGTCATTGGCACGTTCTCGTCTGAGGCTGGGGGCGTCGGCTACGCCGCCGCTGCCCCCGCGAGCGCCCCGCGTCCTTTCGACTCGAGGCAGCCCATCGGCTTGGACAGATGATCACGCTGTCGGTTCTCGGCCAAGCTCCGTGAGCGTACCTTCGCCCTCGCGGCGGGTCCACCAAACATCCCGAACGGTGCCAAGTTGGTCACACCGGTGGCTACATTCCCTATGCCTGCCTGCAGACCGGTGGCGGCCGAGCGTCAGGATGACGCCGACGCCTGGCAAACATCCCCCAGGCGTTTGCCGAGCGCGTTCCACGTCTCTCGGTAAACGACCGCCCGGCGCCCGGCCAGACGGCCCAGCTGCACGCACACCAACCCCGCCATGAGCCCGACGGCGAAGGTGGTGACAGCGCTCACCAGCGCCGCGGTCTCGGCGTAGCCCGTCGCCACGCGCACCAGCGCGAGCACCGTCCCGGAGGCCATCGCGATGCGCGCGGCGGCGCGCGGGACCTCGGCGCCGACCTTGAGCCGCCGGCTCACCTCCGACAGCTGCAGGTTGATCTCGGCGATGGCGTGCTCGCGGGTAGGTGCCTCCAGCACCGCCTGCAGCACCGCCGCGGTCTCGCTCTCTGGAGGCAGCAGCGCCAGCACGTGCGCGACCCGTTCCCGGTCGGGCCGGCGCCGAAGCTCGGCCGCGGCCCGCTCCGCGTCGCCCGATCCCGGCCGGGGCAGCTCGGCCAGGCGCCGCGCGCTCACCCAGAGGCAAGCCGCGGCGATCACCAGCGAGAGCCCGATGATCCACATGCGCCCAAGGCCGCAGGCGGCTCAGAACGGGCTATCGTAGAGCGCCCGCTCGATCCGATCGAGGAACGGCTGCTTGAGCTCCGCGAGCGTGAGCTTCGGCTGGATGCGGCTCACGTCCACGGCGGCGATCGGCTTCTGGACGCGGCCGACGATCGTGACCTCGCTGATGGTCACGACCCGGCTCTTTCGCTCCTGACCGAGCGCGAGTGAAGGCGCGAGCAGCAACGCCGAGAGAACGAACGGCCCGACGGATTTGCGGATCAATGGGCACCTCCTGCTGGCGGCATGGAGCCGGTCGAATCTCCACCGGCGGGCGCGGGCGCCGCCTGGGACGCCTGCTCCGCTTCCTTGGCCTCGATCAAGGCCTTCTTCGTCTTGGCGCGGGTGATGAGCTCCTCGGTGTCGTCCGGGCCCCCGCCGCGCGGCTTGAGCTTTTGATACTGCTCGAAGGCCGCGATCGCCTTGTCCGCCGCCGCCTTGGGAGCGACGCCGGGGATGTTCTCGTTGAATAGATAGAGCAAGCCGAGGTTGTAGTGGACCGGCGCCAAGGACGGCTCCTTCTTGGCCACCCACTCGAGCTCCTTTTTGGCCTCCGCAGAGCGCCCGAGCAGCCGGTAGGCGTCCCCCAGGTTGAGGTGCGCCAACACGTGATCGTTGTCGTAGCGGACCGCGCCCTCGAGCAGCTGAGCCGCCGCCTGGGCGTTGCCCGCCTCGAGCAAAAAGCCGCCGAGGTGCACGCGCGCTTCGACCATGTCCGGACGCAGCTCGAGCGCCTTCGACAGCTCGTCCATCGCGGGCTTCCGGAGCCCCTGCTCTTTGTAGATCAGGCCGCGAATGAGCCGGGCCTCGGCGTTGTCCGGATCGCGCGGCGGGTTTTCGGCCCCGAAGCCGTCCAAGATCCCTTTGAGCGTGTAGAGGGACAGGTCGAGACGACGGTTTCGATAGTGATCTCGCGCCATGACCACCATCGCCGGACGGTAGTCGGGGTTTCGCTTCAGCGCCTCTTGAGCGAAGCGCTGCGCGGCGCCGGAGTCGCCCTGAACGGACTTCACCTCCGCCAGCGCGGCGAGCACCGCGGCGCTCTTGGGCATCTTGGCCTGCTTCTGCTGCAGGAACTGCTCGGCGTCGTCGGGCTGTCCGCTGCGCGCCAACAGCACCGCGTGCGCGAAAATGGCGGGCTCGTAGTCGGGCACGACCGCGATCGCGCGTTTGTAAGCGTTCCCCGCGGCGCCCGGCGCCCCGAGCCGCTCCTGCACCACGCCGAGCGAGTAGTGCGCCTGGTAGGCGCTCTCGTCGGCTTGCGTCGCTCTCGTGAACTGGTCTTTGGCGGTGTTCAAATCACCCGCTTGAAACGCCTGCAAGCCGGCCCGGTAGGCCTGCTGTGCGGCCGCGTTCATCCGCGGTCGATCCGCTCCGGTCTCGCCGCTCGTGGGGGCGTCCGACACCGCGAACTGCTGGCCATCGGGTGAGGTCGCGACGCCGCCCGGCGACATCGCAGGCGGCGGCGCCACCGCTGCCGGCGTCTGGGGGGGCGCCTCCGAAGCGCCACCGCCACAGGCAGCCAGCGCGAGCGCGCAGGTGAACGCCGCGAGCTTCCCTGCGAACAGCGGCGATCGCATCGGTCTCGATCTCGCCATCACTGCACCAGGATGGGCAGCGGCGCGGCCGTGCCTTCGGGTTTGGGGGTGGTGACCTGCCCGGGACGCATCCGCGGGAACATGCCGTCGGTGTAGTTCAAATCCTTCACCGTGCTGGTGTACTGCTTCATCTTCGCCTCCCCGATGACGTCCGTGAAGAACGCCAGGCGCCGAATCGCTCGGGTCACCTCGGGCTTGGCCACGTTGTAGCGCCGGGCCAGCACGACGGAGTTGGCGTAGCGATCGACCATGATTTGATCGGCGCTGTTCAGCTCTTGATCGCGCTTGTCCCGCCACGCCGTCGTGACCTTCACCCGCACCTCGTCCGCCCGCTCTTGGAGATCGAGGTTGTCGCTCTCTTCGGCGCGCCGGAGCAGATCCTCGGTCTTCTTGTCGAACATCACCAGCTCGGGCGGGCGGGTGTTGTAGAGCCCCGTCCGGAGCGAGTCGTAGAGCGATCCCTGGCGCGCGATCGCCACCGTCGACCACTCGGGCGAGACGTAGGCGTCGATCACGTGCTGCAGCTTGTCGTACCACTTCTTCGCGTCGACGGCGTCCTTCTGGTACTTCTGGATGACCTCCACCGGCGTGCCCCGGTAGCGGTGGTGACCCGATTCGTAGTCGAACGTGCGCACGATCTCCTGGTCGAGCATGGTGTAGTCGGCTTCCGCGGCCATGGAGGCTTCGCGGGTGCCGAGGGCCGAGCTCGTGCCGCCCGTCTGCGGCGCCGTGCGCTTGTACTTGTCGAAGGCGGCGATGGTGTTGCTCCACCACTTGTTGGTGTCCCCCGCCCGCGCCGCGCGTTTGGTCTTCGCCGCGTAATAGGCGGCGTGCACCACCCACTGCGCCGCCGCGTCCCGATTGCGGTGGGCCTGGTAGTAGGTTTCCATCGCGGCCTGGGCCCGCCGGCGCGCGTTGGCGTTGGCGCCCGTGTCGGGGCTGAACTCGTCCCATTTCTTCAGCTCGGAGGACGCGATGATGAAGTCGGCTTCCGCCAGCTCCTTGGCAGACGCGCCCAGCCCCTCGAACTGTTTGCGCGCGCGCCGCATCCCGCCGTCGTCACCCAAGCTGCCGTAGAGCGACAGCGCCTGGCGAGCCGCATCGCGCCGATCCGCCTGCTGAAAGTGTTCGATTTTGCTGATCTTATCGAAGGTCTCGGCCGCCTTCGGGTAGTTGAAGAACAGCACGTACGCGCTCGCCAGGGCGTCGTACGCGCCCTTGAGGTAGCCGACCCGCTCCTCGTACTTCTTCGGCTGCGGCTCGACCGGGGGCTCGGCGTTCGGATCGCCCTTTCTCAGCTTGGTGAGCGTCTGCTCGTTGCCGTAGCGCGAGATGAACAGCTCGTACATCTCGATGGCCTTGTCGTACTCACCCACCTGCTTGTAGGCGAAGGCGCCGTTCATGGCCGCCTCCGGCGCCTCGTCGCGGTCGGGCGCCGCATCGAGCGCCACTTTGTACGCCGCCGCGGCTTGCCGCCACTTCTTGTCCCGCTCAGGCCCGGGCGGCATCTTCTCGGCTTCTTCGTACAGCTTGCGCGCGTCGAGGTAGGCGACGCCTTGCCGCACCGGTTTTCTGATCCTCTCCTCGGCCGTCTTCGTCTCTTCGTCGAAGGCGCAGCTCTTGCCCTCGGCGAGCTCTCGGCTGCGCTTGGCGTCGCCCTCGAAGTTGCTCATGCTGATGAGCTTCTCCCAGGCCTTGTAGCCCCACTCGTTCTTGCCGCAGTTTTGATTGTAGATCGGCTCGAAGCGGGCGCGGGCCTGGTCGAAGTGCCCGTAGACGAAGAAATAGTCCGCCGATTGGTAGGCGTAGAGCAGGCCGTTGTTCTCGGGATCCCGCTCGGGCGGGATCCGCGCGATGTACTCGTCTCGAGCCCGCACCGCGTCGAGGACCTGCGCCGGCAGCGCGTCGCGCACCACCTTGCGGTCGTCCCCCTCCCCCGTGAACCGCACCTCTTGGCGCTGCTCGATGCCACGCGTGCCGTTCGATTCCTCGAACACGCGGTGCTGATCCTCCAGCACCTTCTCGGCGATCGTGACGACATAGTACGCCGACGGCTGCAGGTACTTGTCGTCTTCGTTGGAGTCGCGGACGGCGATGGCGGCCTCCCGAGCCCGGGTGACCTCCAGCTGCGTCGGAGAGCGTTCGAGCGCCACCTGCAGCACCACCACCCAGTAGCGGGCGTCGGCCAACCAGTACTTCGACTCGTAGGCGTCGAGGGCGTTCTCGTCCTGTGCGAGGTAGGCGCCCCACGCGGTGTCGGCCAGGCGATACTCCGCGATGGCCTTCTCGATCAGCGCCCGCTGCTCGCCCGGGTCGCTGAGCTCGAGCGCCTTGTTGTAGTAGGCGCGGGCGTAGTTGGTGTGATCCGCCGCCGCGCGCTGCAGCCCGCCCTTGACGAGCTGCTCGGCCTGTTCGAGCGCCTCCGGATCGTCCCGGTTGGCGTCGGTCCAGGGGGTCGTCCCGACGTACAAGGCGAGCTTCGTCCGCGCCTCGAGCGCCTTGGCGGCGTACTCCGCACGCGCCTCCGAGCCCTCCGGCGCGAGCCGCGACAGCTGATCGTAGAGCTCCGCCACGCGGTGCTGCATCAACGGCGCATCGCGATCCATCGGAAACTTCTTCAGCGTGAGCTCGAGCGTCGCGATGGCGTTGCGGTTCTGGGTGATCTCGATGAACTCTTGGGAGAGCGACTTGTAGATCTCGACGGTCCACTTCTCGTCCTGCGGGACGAGCGCCGGGTCCTGCACCCGTTCGATGGCGATGCTCATCTTCTGCTCGGCGAGCAGTGGGTCGAGCTCCGTGTCGAGCACGTCGCTGCGCGGGATGAAGGGGTGCTCCGGCGGCGGGCCCTCCAGGTCGACGTACGTGAGGGAGCCGGCGATGTAGGTGTACGCCTCGGTCCGGAAATCCGCCCCTGGATCTCCCGTCTTCTCTTCCTGCTCGTCGGCGTAGTGCAAGAGCTGCACGAACCAATCGATGGCCGTCTTGTAGCGCTGCTGCTTGAAGTACGTCCAGGCGAGCTTGTACATCGCCACGCCGTACAGCGGCGGCTTCTTGTACTCCATCGAGCGCTGGTAGGCGCTGACGGCGCGGTTCAGGTTGTAGGGCCCGCCGTTCGGATCGATTTGATCGAAGTGGAAGTTGCCGAGCTGCCACCAGACCTCGGCCAGATAGCGCGGCTCCTCGCCGGGCTCGACCTGCTGGGCGATGGCTTCGCAGCCGGCGTACGGGTCTTCGTAGGTCAGCTCCTCGTCCTCGGCGCCGTAGCCCGCGCGGCCCGCGGGGACGGGAGGGGCCTGGTCGAGCGGGACCGGATGGCGATTGTACCAGTCCTCCCAGAACTTCTCGTCGTGGTCCTGCGGCAGCGCCTCGACCAGGACCTGCTCGACCTCTTCCGGGTGGGGCTTGACCGAATAGCGGTTCGAACAGACCAGAGAGCGCCAGGCCTGCTGCGCCTCGTCCAGACGCCCGGCGTCGAGGAAGGCGTGACCCAGGTAGTAATGCACCGCGGCGACCTCTTCGTACGCCGGATACTCGGCGATGATGCGCCGATACAGGGCGATGGCCGGCTTCAGCCCCGGGCCGAGATCGGCGTCGAAATCGCTGCGCGCACGCTCTTCATAGAGCGCCGCGAGCCGGAACATGGCGTCCGGGGTTGCCTGCGGGTCGGCGCTCTCGCCGCTGTAGCGCGCGATGAAGCTCTCGAGCCGAGCGATGGCCGTGTCCCGCGCGGCCACCAGCCCCTTCTTCTCGATGTCGATCTCGCGATCGAGCGAGCTCAAGATGCGCCGGCGCCGCTCCTCGTAGTGGTGGCGCACGATCATCGTGAGCGTCTGACGGAAGTCCTTGGCCCCGGCTTGATACTCCTTGCTCTCCTGCTGCAGGATCTCGAGCGCTCGCAGCTGGGCTGCCGTGGGGGGTGGCGG
>JAEZYZ010000146.1 GCA_023418705.1 Pseudomonadota bacterium
CCCCGGGGCGGCCGGTGGCCGGGGAAGGGGGCATGCTACAGATCCAAAAGCTCGTCATTCACTTCACGAAGTCATTGCAGCCGCTGTTGCGGGCGGTGGAGGCGCGGGACGCGAAGCTCGCGGACCAGCTGCGGCGGTCGGTGTTGTCGGTGGGGTTGAACCTGGGAGAGGGGTACGGGGCGTCGGGTGGGGGGAAGCGCCGGGCGTACCGGATCGCGCTTGGGGAGGCGACGGAGCTGGAAATGGGTTTGGAGATGGCGGCGGCGCTGGGGTACTGCGCGCTCGGCGCGGATCAGCGGCGGATGCTGGGGCGGATCATCGGTGGGCTGCACAAGCTGGCGCGGCCGCAGCGGTGAAGGGGCCGGCTCTCGGGCGCGGCCTCGCCGACGGGGCCCGGGTAGCGGATCTTGCAGTTATTTGGCCTCGTTGCCGGTGATTTGGTACCCGGGGAACGACGGGCGCGGAGAAACCACCGCCGCCGAGGCAAAGCCGGGAGCCAGAGCATGAAAGCCAAACGAATCGGTGTCGTGATGGGTGGGACCTCCGCGGAACGGGAAGTGTCCCTGCGGTCGGGCGCCGCGGTCGCTGACGCCCTCTCCCAGGCAGGGCACGAGGTGGTCTGCCTCGAGCTCGGGCCCGACACCGACGCGGGCGCGCTGTTGCGCAAGGCGCGGCTGGACCTGGCCTTCCTCGCGCTCCACGGCTCCTACGGGGAAGACGGCTGCGTGCAGGGGCTGCTCGAGCTGCTTCAGATCCCGTACACGGGCTCCGGCGTGCTCGCGAGCGCCCTGGCGATGGACAAGCTGAAGAGCAAGGAGCTGTTCCGCCTGCACAACGTGCCGACGCCGCCCTACTACGTCTTCGGGCCGGGGGACGACCTGGCGGACATCGAAGCGCTGCACGGCTCGTTCGGGTTTCCGGTGGTCGTCAAACCCCGCAGCCAGGGCTCGAGCATCGGTGTCGCCCGGGCGAACAACCTGCTGGAGCTGGCGGCGGCGCTGAGGAGCGCGCTCCAGCACGACCGATCGGCGCTGATCGAGCGGTTCATCGCGGCGCGCGAGGTGCACGTGGGCATCCTCGGCGACCGCGTGCTCGGGGCGATCGAGGTGGCGCCCAAGGGCGGCTTCTTCGACTACCGGGCGAAGTACACGCCTGGTCTCACCGAGACCTTCATGCCCGCGCGCCTGCCCGCGGCGCGGCTCCGGGGCGTGCTCAACCTGGCCGAGCGGGCCGCCGCCGCCCTCGACACGCGCGGCGCCGTGCGCGTCGACCTCCTGGTGACCGAAGGTCAGAACGAATACGTGCTCGAGGTGAACACGCTGCCCGGGATGACGCCCGAGAGCCTGCTGCCCAAGATCGCGGCAGCGGCCGGCTTCGAGTTCCACGAGCTGTGCGCTGCCATCGCCGAGACGGCCACGCTCCACGTGGGTGGGGAGCGCGGCGCGCAGCCGCTCCGTGAGGTGCCGGCGGTGCCGTCGTCGCTCGATCTCGAGCTGTCGGTCGCCGTCTGAGCCGAGCTGGCCGCCGGCGATCTGCGCGGCGCCGTCTTCGGCGCCTCCTCGCGTGTCACGGGGTCAAGAGCGCGGCGACGGCTGCCGGTTCGCGGTGGCGGCGTAGATCCGCGACGAGCGCTTCGCGCGCCGACCAGGGCAGCACGTTGCCCCGCGGGGTCGCGTACTCGAGGTACAAGTTGTCGTCCGTGGACGTCAGCGCCGCGAGCGGCACCCCGGCGGCGCGCGCCTGCGCCTGCAGGAAGCGGTCGATGCCGACGTCCAGCAAGAGCACGTCGCTCAAGAGCGCCGGCAGGGGACGGCGTTGCGGCACGCTCTCGGCCACCCGCGCCGTCGCCTGCAGCCGGGACAGGCGCGCCGCCGACGCCCGCAGCGGGGACTCCGAGGCCACGAGGATGCCCTGACCACCCCCATAGAAGAGCACGACATGCTTGAAGGATTGTCTTAAAGTATTCAGAATCGTTGCAAAATCCTGCTTGCTCACGTGGTGCAGCTGGACCCACTGCTGAAACACGCCCCGGGGCTTGAGGTGAGCGCGCACCAGCTCGTAGTACTCGGCGCTGTACAGGCTCGCGGCGCCGGCGAACCAGATGCTCGACAGCTCCATGCTGATGAGGTCGTAGCGCCCGGTGTCCACCAGCAGGTGATTGCGGCCGTCGGCCAGGTGCAGCTCGACGCGGGGATCGTCGAGCGCGCCGTGGTTGGCTTCGTGGAAGTGGTCGCGCGCCGCGGCGACGATCGCCGGTGAGATCTCGACCACCGACAGGCGCTGCCACGGGTAGGCGGCCAGCGTCCCGAGCGTCGTCCCGGTGCCCAGGCCGATCACCAGCGCCGACTCGAAGCGTTCGACGAACAGTGACGGGTAGTGGGCGAAGAAGCGCTGGGCGTTCATCTCCCAGCCGGTGTTGCCTTGAAACTTCCCGTTCGTATAAAGCGTGGTGACGCCGGCCGCGCGCGTCACGGTGGTCACGCCCCCGTGCACGTCCTCGCGCAACATGAGGATTTGGTCGATGCGCTGCCCGGAGTCGAAATAGACGTTCGAGCCGCTCGTCAGCCGCGCCAGATCCCAGCGCGGCATCACGACCGCGAGCGCGATGGTGGCGGCCAAGAGCCAGCTCGGACGGTGCTGGGCGGCAAACAGGCCGGTCGCTGCGGGCCGCGGCGCGGCGAGGAACCCGGTGGCGACGCCGCACAGGGCGAAGGCGGCGGCGATCGCGATCAGCGCCCGCTGCGATCCGAGCAGCGGCAGCAACACGTACCCGGTGCCGAGCGCTCCGAACACCGCGCCGATGGTGTTGATGGCGGTCATTCGCCCCACCAGCGCGCCCACGTCCGGTCGGTTTGCCACGCGTTGCAGCAAGAGGGGGAAGGTGAGGCCCATCAGCGTCGTTGGGGCCACCAAGACCACGAAACACACCAGCGCCCGCAGCGCCTCGCGCCCTTCGAACGACTCCAGCAGCTTGCCCACCCCTTCGACAAACGCCAGCGGCAACAGATCCCACAACGGCAGCGTCAGCATCAGCGCCAGACCGCTCGCCGCGAGCCCGAGGCCCAAGGCCGCGTTGCCCAAGCGCTGCTCCACCCGCGGCGCAAGGCTCGCCCCGAAACACAGGCAGACCAAGAACACCGCCAGGATCAACCCGAAGGCGTAGGCGCTGTTGCCGATGACCAGCGCCAAGAGGTGCGTGAACACCACCTCCGCGGCGAACACCAGCGCGCCCGACGCCAGCGCCAGCGCTGCCAGCAGCCCCGCGCCCTGGAGCCGCGGGGCCGCCGCCGCTTGGATCTGGGAGGCCGCGATCTCGGCCAGCGACCGGGGGGCGATCGAGTGCGCGCCCCCGACGGCGATCGACACCACCCCGATCAGCGCGCTCAGCGCCGCCGACGCCCACAGCGTGCCCGCCACCCCGAGCCACGGCAGCACCAAATACGCCGCCGCGAGCGCCCCCGCGGCGCCCCCCAGCGTGTTGGCGGCATACAGCCCGCCGAGCTGCCGCTTGCGCGCCGTCTCGTCCGAGCCTCCCCGGAACGCCCCGAGCCCGCGGCACAGAAGCGGCAGCGTCGCGCCCATCGCCATCGTCGGCAAGATCACGAGCAGCATCGCCACCGCCCAGCGCAGCACGCTCAGCGCGAGCAGGTTCGCGGGCGCCACGCGGGCCAGCGCCACGTACGCCTCCGTGAGCGCGCCGAACGCGAACGGCGCCGCCGCCACCGAAGCCGCCACCGCGAGCTCCAGCACCCCATAGGCCAGCAGCGGCCGCCGAACCCGCGCCGACCAGCGCCCCCCGAAATGCGCCCCGATCGCCAAGCCGGCCATGAACGCCGCCAGCACCGCGCTCACCGCGTGCGCCGTCGACCCCACCACCGTGCTCAAGTACTTCGAGAAGCACAGCTGATCCACGAGCCCCGCCGCCCCCGACGCTACGAACAGCGCCACCGCCAGCGCGAACGGCGGCGGCGCTGCGGGCGAGCGCTTCGCCCGGATCATCGACGTCGGCGGCGGCACGCTGACCGGGTGCGAGCCCGCCTCCTCGGCGTGATCCGCCTGCGGCGCCAGCCCCGCCGCCAGCCCGGGCCCAGCGCTCGGCGGCGCCGCATCAACCGCGCCGTCATCCCCGTCGTCGCCCTCGCGCGGCGGGCTCGGTTCGGTCCAGGGGCGCGGCTCGGTGGGATCGCTCACGGCGCGCCACGATACCGCCCGACTCCCCGCGCCGTCACCGGGCCACGCAGCGGTCGCGCATTGCCGCGCTGCGGCATCCGCGGAGCTCGGGCGCCCCGGGCCCCCAGGAAAAAATCAGCTCAGCCGTTGTCGACCCCGGGTGAATTGACTATGGTCTCGGCCCTCTTACCGGTCCCCATCGTCTAGCCCGGCCCAGGACACGGCCCTTTCAAGGCTGTAACGCGGGTTCGAATCCCGCTGGGGACGCTGTCATTTCGAATACTTGCCCGCCTTGGGACGATACGCGGAACGAAACCCGCTCCGAGTTCCGAGGCGCAACGCTCCTGAGGGAGATCAGGCGGGAGGGCAGGGAACGGCTGCTCCCACGTGCATGCCCACGGCGCTCCGCGCACGGCCGTTCTGCTGTCCCCGATCAGCGCATGCAATTGCCCCGCAGACCGCCAGACGTTCTCACGCAGCGGAACCCCGGGGCTGCTGTGCGGGCCCGCTCCAAAAGGAATCTGGCGAGGGCAACGGCTCAAGCGTCCGCGGATGCCGCTGCCTCGAGCCGTTGCACGATGAGTGCATCGGCGATCACAGCTCGGCGCGCAGTTCGTCTGTCGTGATGCCCGCCGGTCGCAGCACTAGGCGACCGAAACTCGCACCTCAGGCTCTCCGTCGCTCTCGTTCTCGAGGTGCAGCGTGAGCGCTTCCCGCAGGTTCCGGATCGCTTCAGCCTCGCTCTCGCCTTGGCTGGCGATGTCCACCTCTCGACACTGAGCCACGAACAAGTGGCCCTCCCGAGTGACCGTTGCCGTGAAACGCTCCATCTCCTTCAGCTTACGGCCGCCCCCCGGGGCGCCGCAAGCTTGCAAGGCCCGCCAAGCTACCTTGCAAGGTATCCCCGAGCTTTGGCGACCTTTTTCGGCTGCTGACCTGCCGCCGCTTGCCCGGTGAACCACCGAAACGGCAGCCGTCGGGAGAGCTTGGTCGGCCGATTCTTGGGCATTGGCGGGAGGACGGCGCGGAGGGGCCCGCGAGCACGGTACCCCGGGGTTCCGGCGGTTCGGGTTCGGGTGCTCCGGGGACCAACCCCGGGTGGGGGGTGAAACACGCGCTTGGAGGTCATGCGGATTCCTTCCGCTTGGCATCCGGAGATAGAGCTGCCCTCAGCTTCGCGAGCTCGCCGTACCGCCTGATCTGGACCTCCCGTTGCGGAAACTTCGCGCGGATTTCGAGCTCGCCCCCCAAGGCCTCCACATAGGCATACAGCCGGCTCAGGAGCATGTCGTCCTGCCGCTCGAGCTTCGAAATGTAGCCCTGGGTCACGCGGAGGATCTCGGCGATGTCGTCCTGGCTCAGGTTGGTGAGGTTCTGGCGAAGCTCCTGGAGGGACATCTCCAAGAGCACCCGATCAGCCTCCGCTTTATTTCGTTGCTGCCGTTCGGGTGACATTCGGGAGCGCAGCTCATTGAACTTCTTGGCCATGGTCACTCCTTGCGCTCGCGCTCGAGCTCTCGAAGGTGTTGGTCGTAGATACGATCGGCGAGCGGCACCATTCGTTGGTAAAACTGGTCATCGCCGCCCTTGTTTCCGCCAATCAGAAGCAGGGCCGCTCGGCGAGGATCGAAGGCATAGAAGATCCGGTAGGGTTCGCCTCGATCTGCACCCGCAGCTCGCGCATGTTTCCGTGTTTCGATCCGCGAATGTCAGAGCTGTGGGGGAAGGGCAAGGTGGGCCCTCGTTCCTCGAGAAGGTGGACGGCTCGATCAATTCGTCCTGGATGGAATCGGGAAGGTCAATGTCAACCTGATCCACAAGTTCCAGACCGCGGAGGTGCTCAACAGCCGACGGGACGTGATCGTGATCGCCGACGAGGCGCACTGGTCCCAGTACGAGACGCTCGCCACCAACATGCGGGCTGCCCTGCCGAACGCGTTGTTCGTCGCGTTCACGGGCACCCCGCTCATCGCGGGCGAGGAACGGACGCGCGACCTCTTCGGCGACTGCGTGAGCATCTACGATTTTCAGCAGTCGATCGAGGACGGCGCTACCGTCCCGCGAGCAGCTCAGCGAAAAAGAGCTCGTCGTCTTCGACCTCCTGACCCGGCCCGGTCCCGACCTCACCACCGCGGAGCGCAACGAGGTGAAGAAGGTCGCTCGCCAGCTCCTCGCGAAGCTCAACGACGTCCTGACCTTGGACTGGCAGAAGACCGCCCGCGCCCGCGCCCGCGTCCGCGACGCCATCGAGGCCGCCCTGGTCGACGGGCTCCCGCGAGCCTACACGCCGGACGTCTTCATGGAGAAGGCCGGGATCGTGTTCCAGCACGTGTACGAACGCTATGGGCGGGTGGCGTGATGCCGTGATGCGGAACGCGCCGCCGCATCAGGTCGCGCTGTCGCGGCGGGGCGGCACGACGCCTCGCATGCGGTCCATGTGCCGCCGGCCGAAGTCCTGCCATTTGCGCCTTGGTTGATGGCGGCTGGGCAGAGCCCGCTTGGGGAGCGGGCGTTGGTGGTGCTGGTGGTGCGCTTTCGGATCGCCGCGCCGGCGCCGCCGGCTCTCCGCCTACCCGCGCCAGCGCAGCGAGCTCTCCGCGTACCCGCGCGACCGGCTCACCGTTCGCTTGCGCCCGCGCCAGCGCGGCGAGCTCCCCGCGCGATAGGCTCGCCGTGGGCCCGTGCCGGCGCGGCGAGCTCTCGCGCGATCGGCTCGCCGTGGGCCCGTGC
>JAEZYZ010000203.1 GCA_023418705.1 Pseudomonadota bacterium
GGGATGGGCGGCGCCCCGGGCGGCGGGATCACCAAAGGGCTCATCGTGGTCGGCGGCCTGTCGGAGACCGGCGACGGGGTGCTCGAAGTCTTCGATACCGACGGCGAATCGCTCGACGACGAAGACCTCGACTCCGGTGTCGTCGCGGCGCTGGCGTACGACGGCGGGCCGCGGCGCGACCTGTTCTTCGTGTTCACGTCGACGGCGTTTCCCGCGCCGCGGGATGGCTCCGCCAACCTGTCGGTGCGCCGCTTCGACGAGACCAACAACGAGTGGATCGAGGTGGGCTTCTTTACGAGCCTGCCACCGCCCGATCCGATGGGGCTAGCGGTGCTCAACGGACGGCTCGCGTACCTCTCGCACACGGTGGAAGGCAACGTGATCGAACCTGCGCTGACGATCCTGGACACCTCCGATCCGGCGGACGTCCGGCTGATCGATTTCACGCCCACGCCGCTTGGCGCCGACCAATCGCGGATTGGCCTTTTGGGCGCGCGCGGCATCGCCGGCAATCCGAGCAGCACCGGCGGCACGCTCACCAGCGTGATCCAGTCCGCGTGCGCTGGCGATGTCTGCGAGCTGGTGGTGCAGCCGATCTTGGTCGGCACGACGATTCAAGAACAGCTGCCGAGGACCCTCGGATCGTACCGAGGCCGCCCCGCGTTCGTGGCGAGTCAAACCGAGCGACGCAATTACTTCGCCCTGCCGCCAGCAGCGGCTGGTGGCGTCGCCATCTACTCCGCCACGCCCGAGGCGCCGCAGAACGCGACCTCCGTCGACACCGGCGCGAGCCACGAGATCTTGCGCCAAGCGGCGCTGTTCGAGTGCGACAAACTGCCCGCGTTCACCAGCATGCTCGGAGCGTCGCTCACCGTCGCGTCCGTCGAGACCGGCCTCGCGCGCAACGTCGCGCTCGGACACGAAGGTCAGCTCGTCGCCTACGAGCCGTTCACCCGCCAGGTCGTGACCGCCTTCGGGCCCACGAATGATGCAAACGGAATGGGGGGCGCTGCCGGCGCGAGCGCCGTCGAGGAGCCGAGTCTTGCGATGTTCGCGGCCACCACGAACGCGTCGCAGACGAACCTCTCGATCACTGCGAACGATGCCTTCGAGCCCGAAGTCGACTTCGCGCCGCGCGTGATGGTGACGCGTTTTCCGTTGCCGCACGAGTGCAACTGAGTTGCGCCGCATGGGTGCCGATGTAGGAACTAAATGCGCGCGGGCGTGTTCGACATCGTCAATCGCTGTTGACGGACGATGTTGCTTGTACGACTATCGGCAGCGATGGGAATTTTGCACTGCGCGCGGCGCGGCGTCGTACTGCTAGCTTGCTCGACGCTGCTAATCACAGGCTGTGGGGACGACGACGGCGGAGGCGGCTCGGGCACCGGCGGCTCCTCCGCGAGCGGCGGATCCAGCGGCAGCTCGTCGGGTGGGTCCGGCAATAGCAATAGCGGCGGATCCGCGGGCGATGGCGGATCCGGCAATAGCGGCGGATCGGGCGGGTCCGGCAACAGCAGCGGGTCCGGAGGCGATGGCGGATCCGGCAACAGCGCTGGTGCAGGCGGCGACGCCGGCATGGCAGGAACCGGCGGCGGCGATCCTGCCGGAACGTCTGCCAAGCAGGCCTTCGCGCTGCCGGGCGCGGGCGTCGCGGCCAAGGGCCGCTTGTTCAAAGGCGTGTTCACGCTCGGAGAGTCGCCCGGCGGCAACGGCGTGATGCAGTCGACCAATCAGCAACTGCGCGGCGGCCTCGTCGGCGCGACACAAAAGTAGTGGGAACACTCAGAACGGAGTCGAGGACAACGATGATGGCTTGGATGGGCAACCGCAAGACTTGGGTTGGATGTGCCGCAGCGCTCGCGATCGGCACTTTCGGCATGGCGGCTTCCGCCGCCGCTCCGGCGACGTTGACGCAACAGGGACGCATCCTGTCGATGGATGGCGAACCGGTGGACGGCGAATTCTCGATCGTGTTCACGCTCTACGACGCGGCAGAAGAGGGCAACGCCGTGTGGACGGAAACACAGAGCATCACCCTCGACGAAGGCTACTTCTCGGCAGCCCTCGGTGAGGTCGAGGCGATCGATCCGTCGATCTTCGACGGTTCGGTGCTCTACCTCGGCGTCAAGGTCGGCAACGACGACGAGATGGCCCCTCGCCAGGCGGTGCGCAGCGTGCCCTACGCCCTGAGCGCCGGCTCGGCCCCGTTCAGCGGCTTGACCGGCATCCCGGCCCCCTGTGGCACGGGGGAGTTCCTGAGCGGCTTCTCGGAGGCGGGTGAGGCGCTCTGTGAGTCGCTGCCGACGCTGTCGTGCACGACGCGGTATTCGGATCTGGTGACCGGCACGACCACCAATGTCGGCTGTCAGACCGGCGAGGTGCTGACCGGGGGAGGCTGCTATACCAATGGCACGCTGCGGGCGAGTTACCACGACGTCTGCACTCTGCTTTCCTACCAGGAATACCAGGAAGCCGTCCTCCCGCCCATCGAGCCTCCCATCATCATCAATCCGTGCCTCTTGGTCACGAACAACTGGATGTGCACGACGACGGCCTCCGCCAGCATCCGCGCTTACGCCCGCTGCTGCAGCGTGGACTGAGTAGGTAGCCCCACCCGTGCAGCGGCGAACCCTTTGGCTCTGGGCCAGCGCCGCTGCGTTGGCGGGGGTATCGGCCCTGGTTTGGACCCTTCGGCGTCCCGCTCCAGCGGAGGGGGGCGCCGAAGCGGCGGCCGTCCAAATCCCGTGGCAACCGATCGTCGACGCGGCGACCAAGAGCGCTCGTACTGGGCTGGCCGGCAAGGTGACAAGCGCCTGTCGCGAGCCGACCTGTGCGTGCGCCGAGGCGGCAGCCGCAGCGGCCCTCGACCTCGAGCAGACCGACCGCGCCAAAGCGCTGCTCGACGCCGCCCCTGCGAGCTGCGGCAATCAGGCGTTGCTGCGCGGCTTGCGCGCCGAGCTCGCGGCCCGCTCCGGTGACACCGGCCGCGCCGAACACCTCGCGCACACGGCGCTCGAGCAACGAGCCGAGAACGCCTACGCACAGATGGCGCTCGCGCTGGCAGCCTTCGAGGCCCACAAGATGGGCGCCACCAAATCGGCCGCCGAGCGCGCCGCGAGCCTCGGTCGTGGCGTCGAGGCCGAGCGGCTGCTCGGCAAGGCGGCGATCGCTCAGGGCCGCTTCGAAGAAGCCAAGGCACACTTCGACCGCGTGCTCGCGGCCGCGCCCCAAGATCTGGAGGCGGCCTTCAACACCGCCGTCGCCAGCGATCGGCTGAACCGCTACGGGGAGACGCGCGAAGCCTTCCTGCGCGTCCTGCGCATCGATCCCAAACACGCGCAGGCGCGCTTTTACCTGGCCGCCCTCACCCTCCGCGCGGGCGCCAAAGCCGAAGCCGAACACCACCGGAAGAAGCTCGGCGAGCTGGTTCCTGAGGACGACCCGCGGCTGAAGCAGCTAGAGGTGCTGTTTGCGCAGCCTGCGGCTGATGCGGCCGTGGTCGACGGAGCCGTTCAACCAAGCGCCGGGCGAGATCAATAGGCTAAGTCACTCGCACTGTAGGGTTTCGGCGGACTCCCCGCATACGCCGAGCGGGTGACACGTACCGGATTCGCAGGGGTGCTCGCAATCGCAAGCAGGCGCGCAAACCACGCTTCCGTCAGCCGCCTGGCCAACGCAGAGGCCAACGCTCCGGCCGGAGATCCTACACGCGACATCCGGTTCCAAGGGATCGCACGGGAGCAGGCATCGCCCTTCCGCATCCGGCATCTCCGGATTCTTGAAGCATTCACCGACAGTGCACTGATCGTCGGACATGCGCCAGAGCCGCCACCGATCGGCCTGACGTCTTCGGAAGCGGCGCAGCCGAGCAGTGTGCCAAGGACCAACGAACCCAACCCAATCCGCACATTCATGACACGCGGGACGGTAGCGATCCGCCGTTTCACGACGCAAGCCCGTTCGGCGGCGCTACAGGGGAGACCCAGCCGCCGCGTCAGGTCTTCGGCTCGATGCTTCCGAGCGCCGTGACGTCGAAGCGAAACTGGTGTTTTCCGCTAGCCACCTCGACGCTGATGGTGTCGGCGTCCTTGCGGGCAAACGATAGGCTCAGCGATTTGCCATCGGGGGTGGCGAGCGTGTAGCTGCCAGCTTGGGGGACGGGATCCACCCAGCGCATCTCCACCCCGTCGATGCCAAGGTCCCACTCGCCGCGCGGAGTGGTCCAGGAACGCACCCCGTCGACCCGGATCCCCTCGGCGAGGCCTCCGTCGAGCAAGCGCTGGGTGCGGTCGCCGCTGCCCTGCACGGTCTTGCCAGTGGCAACGTCCGTCCACACGGCGTCGTGAACGACGCGGCGGGTCCCTTGCTCGAGGTTCCAGGTGACGGTCGCATCTCCATCGAGCATCACGGCGCCGTTGCTGAGCCCCAGCCACTCGTGTTCGACCACCACCTCCCCCGCGTCGTTGCGGTCGATGGTGACGGCGCTTTGACCCGAGAAGGTCTGGCCGCGGTACACACAGCTCCCGGGCCGCGCGCCATAGGTGATCTCCAGCCGAGCCTGCTCGACGACGACCTCTGCGCAGGGCAATTGGGCTTCGAAGAAGGCGGAGAGCTCCTCGGCCGCCGCCTCGACGCCCTGCCCGATCGTGAAGTGGGTGCTGATTTCCACCGCGCCCGACGTCAAGGCCTCGGCCTTCGACGCCAGGGCGGCTTCTTCGAGCGCCTCGCGCGCCTGGGCCGAGCTGAGGCCGTCGTCCTTCTGACGAGGGCAACCGGTGAGCAGCGTGGCGACGGCGACGATCCCGAGTGAACGAAACTTCATATCCTGTCCTCCGGGTGGCTGCTTCAAGCACGGCGCGTGCCACCGAGCGGATAAGGGCGGCCCGCGAACGCGGGTTGCGCTATGCCAAGCGCGTGCCCACCATCACACACGTCATCTTCGACATGGACGGCGTCCTGCTCGACACCGAGCCGCTGTACACCCAGGCCACGCAGCAGGTGGTCGGAGCGTTCGGCAAGGTGTTCGACTGGTCGATCAAGTGCGAGATGATGGGTCGCGGTGCGCTCGATGCCGCCAAGTACCTCGTCGAGCGGCTGAGCCTGCCGATTTCGCCCGAAGAGTACCTGCGCCGACACCAGCCGGAGCTCGAGCGGCTCTGCCGCCGCGCCGAGGCGAAGGTGGGGGCGGAGCATCTGGTCGAAGCGCTGCACGACCGCGGGGTGCCGATCGCCGTCGCGACCAGCAGCCGGCGCGCGCTGTTCGCGCTGAAGACGGAGCGCCACGGCTGGTTCGAACGCTTCGACGCCGTCGTCTGCGGCGACGATCCCAGGGTGCAGCGCTCGAAACCAGCGCCGGACATCTTCTTGGTCGCCGCCGCGGATCTGGGGGCGACGCCAAACGCTTGCCTCGTCTTCGAGGATTCGCCAGCGGGGGTGGAGGCGGCACACGCCGCCGGCATGTTCGTGGTCGCGCTGCCGGATCCGAACATGGACCGCAGCCGCTACCCCCTGGCCCATCGGATCATCGAGAGCTTCGCCGACGTGGATCTCGACGAGCTTCGCATCACGCCCCCCAGTCGCTGAAACCCCGCCCGTGCTTCCTCCTATGAAAACGAGACCCGAGGTACACGAAAGCACGGGAGAGTCCACCGCGACGAGCTCCCCTGATTTGTTCACAGGAAGGAACGGAAGGGCGGAAGATTTTTTCTGGGACTCCGACGGTTGAGCCCGGCGCGATCCTGACGTCCGGGAGCCGCACGGTGGCGGATCGCGCCACACGAGATCGAAGCTCCAGTTGGGG
>JAEZYZ010000310.1 GCA_023418705.1 Pseudomonadota bacterium
CGGCGGCGCTCGACCAGCGCCGCTACCGCACCGTGATCACCTCGCCCCCCTATCCGAACCGCATGAGCTACATCCGCGAGCTTAGGCCTTACATGTACTGGCTCGGCTACCTCGACGACGGGCGCGCCGCGGGCGAGCTCGACTGGCGGCTGATCGGCGGCACCTGGGGCACGGCGACCAGCCGGGTCGGCAAGTGGCAAGCGCCCTCACGGCAAGAGGATCTCCTGCCCGAGCTCTCTCCCGTGCTCGGCGCGATCGGCCGCCAGAGCGAGCTCTTGTCGCGCTACGTCGCCAAGTACTTCCACGACATGGCCTTGCACGTCTCGGGCCTCCCGGCCGTCCTCGAGCCGGGCGCCGAAGCGCACTACGTCATCGGCAACTCGAAGTTCTACGACGTGCTCCTGCCCGCCGAACGGCTGCTCGCCAGCCTCTTCGAACGCACCGGCTTCCGCGACGTCCGCCTCCAGACCCTGCGCAAACGCACCTCGAAGGCCGAGCTGTTCGAATACCTGGTCTCGGCGCGGATCTGATCGCCCGCGCCCCGCGCGTCACTCCGTCACGATCTTCTCGAGCTTGCAGGCGGCGCTGCAGCCGTCCTTGTCCTCGTTGTTGCCGTCGTCGCACTCTTCGAACTCCGGCTCGAAGCCGCCGTCGCCGCAGACCGGGCCGAGCACGCAGCCGCGCGCACACTCGCCGTAGCCGCCATCGTTGACGCCGTCGTCGCAGGCTTCGCCGTCGGTGGCGATGCCGTCGCCGCAGTGCGGTCCGAGCTGGCAGGTCGGCGCGCAGCCGCCGTACGAACCGTCGTTCAAGCCGTCCCCGTAGTCGCAGGCCTCCTCTGGCTGCGTGATGCCGTCGCCGCAGCGCGGTCCGAGCGTGCAGTCCGGCGAGCATTGGTTGTAGCCGCCGAGGTTGTTCGGCCCGTCGTCGCACTCCTCGCCGACGGCGACCTCCCCGTCGCCGCAGTCCGTCGAGCACTCGCTGCGTCCGGTGGAGAAGCCGCTCAGCGTGAGCTTGAAGCTCGAGCCGGTGGGGCGGCGCTCGGCGTGGAACATCTTGATCGGATAGACGCGGCCATCCTCGAGCCCAAAATCGGGGCCGGTCGTGGCGTCCAGCGTGACCGCCCCCGCCGCGGGCACATGGATGCCACCGAGATCGACCGCGAGCTGGCCGTTGATGAACACCCAGGTGTCGTCGTCACCGACGAACTCGAGCGTCGCCGTGCTGCTGGCGTCGTAGCGGAACCAGTACTGTACCTCGCTGGTGAACAGGAAGTTCCGAGCGCCGGTCGCGGTGTAACCCTCGGGCCAATACGGCCAGGCGCTCTCCGCGGGCCAGCCGTCGGCGCCGTACACTTCGGACGGCACGTGGCCTTCGGCGCGCGCGTCGTCGAACGCGCCGTCCCAGCCGTCGAGCGGGAAGAACATCGGGTTGCCGTCGAGCCGCAGAATCCCGCAGGTCTGGTTCATCGAGTAGCGGCACGGCAAGCAGTCGTCGGTCGTGCAGGGCGCCGTGCTGTCGATCGGCTGCGCCGTGGGCGCGACGAACTGCTCACCGTTCGGTCCGAGCCGGTTGACGTAGCCGCCGTCGCCGTTGTCGAAGAGCGTAATGCGCCCCGGCATGGTGCGGTTGTACTGGTTGTCGGAGTACCACTGCGCGAAGGTGGTCTGGGACTTGATGCAGCTGCCGCTGCCGGCGTAGACAGGCTTGCCGTCCGGATCCAGCTGGTCCTCGACCAGGCCCGTCAGCACGTTGCAGTTCGAGCCGGGGAAGTCCGTGTTGACGGTGTCGCTCTGGAAGTCGCGGAACAGCGCGGGCACGTTCAGCACGCACTGGTCAGCGACCTGCTCGCAAGCCCCGGGGCCATCGTCGACACACGAGAAGCCCGGCTCCACCGTGCAGCTGCTTGAGCAGCCGTCGCCGTCGCGCAGGTTGCCGTCGTCGCACGCCTCCTCGAGCACGATGCCGTCACCGCAGGACGAGGTACAGGCGCCACCGCCCGCGCAGCTCGGCTCGGCCTGGCAGCGCTCGTCGCAGCCGTCGAAGGGGATGTCGTTGCCGTCGTCACAGCTCTCCGCGCCCTCGCGCACGCCGTCCCCGCAGGTCGTCCGGCTGCAGGTGCTGGGCGCCCCCTCGCACTTGAACCCGACCTCGACCCGACACTTCTGGTCACAACCGTCCATCGGCTCGGTGCCGCCGTCGTCGCAGCCCTCGTTCGGGTCGACGACGCCGTCGCCGCACAGGTACACCCTCTCGCACGCCATGCTCGCGATCCGGCAGCGGTAGCCTGGCTCCACGGACTTGCAGTCGGCCGCGCAACCATCTCCCGAAGCCTGGTTGCCGTCGTCGCACGCCTCCCCGGGCCCCAGGTCGCCATCGCCGCAGACGATCGTGGACACACACGGCGCCCCCGGCGTCGGGCAGGTGAAGTACGGCTCGACGACACACGCACCCGAACAGCCATCGCCAGGCACGCTGTTGCCGTCGTCGCAGGCCTCGGGTGGGTCGAGGTTGATCTCTCCGTCGCCGCACGCCGGTGCCGCCACCAGCATGCAGTTGTCCGGCGCGTCCTCCCGTTCGCAGGGGTTTTCCACGGGCGGTGGATCGGTGGTCAAGACGGGGACGTTGCCGTCCCCGCCGGTCGCCGCTCCCCCCGTACCGCCGCCGCCCGAGCCCGCGGCTCCCGATCCGACGGCGCCCTCGCCGCCGTTTCCGTCCTCTCCACCCCCGGCGCTGCACGCGCCGGACAGCGGCACCGCGAGCAAAGTTAGCAACGCCAGCCGTCCGAACATGATGTGCACGACGTACCTTCCCCTCGACGCGAGCGACGAGTGTCAGAGCCTGCTTCAATACTTCCCCACCCGACCTGCTCCACACAAGCGCCACGTCGCCCCCACAGGCCGTTTTTCGCGCCAAAAATGCCACATTATCGCACGATCGGCGCCGATGTGTCCGGCGCCGTCATCGGGCGAATACCGGTAGCGACGAAGCCCTGGGCGCCGCAGCAATGCCCGGGCGCGCTCAGGCCGCGCTCAACAGACCGAACGCCGCGACCCCGCGACGCCGCAGCTTCAGGCGCAGCTCCTCGGCACGCGCGGGCGCCCCAAGCAAGGCGGCGCAGATCTCTGCCGCGAAACGATCCAGCGTCTTGTCGCCGCACGCCGACAGATCGTGCCCCCCACCCTCCATCGAGCCGCGCCAGGCTCGAACGGTCGCGAGGAACCCGGCCGTTGCCCGGGCGCGCGCGCCATCACCAGCGCAGAACGCCGACAAGCTCTGGAGCGCCGCTTCGTCCAAGTCGCGGGTGTCGAAATCTTCGCCCGCGAGCAGCGGCCAGAGCGTGGCCCGCGCGCGGACGGCCCCATGCTCGAGCAGCAGATCGCCGAGGACGCCCACGAACACGGCGAAGGGGCCCGCCTCGGGCGCCGCGCGTAGCGCAGCCACCGAAGGGGCAGGCTCGGCGCCACCGCCGCCGCTGGCGCCAGCCGAAAGCCAAATCAGCCGCGGCCCCGCCGAAAAACCGACGCAGCCGTTGCCGCTCGTGACGTGCTCGATCCGCTCGACCATCGCTCTTCGCTCCTCGTCGTCGCGAAATGGTGCGACGGCGAAGCCGCGGGTGGCAAAAAACACGCGGCGCCTCGCCCCAAAGCCGCGCTCGCCCGCGGCCGGCGCTCAGCCGGGGTTGACCACGACGCTGCTCGCGGTCTCCGGGCTCAGGCCCTCTTCAGGCATGGCCACGCCCTTGGTGAGCAACATGTACGTGACCACGGCCCAGTACTGCTCATCCGTCAGCGTCCCGATCCGATTGCGAGGGAGCGGCATGTTCGCCTTCGTGTAGTCGAACACGTCTTGAGCGGTGCGGAACGGCCCGTGGTCCCCCTTCATCCCCTGCAGCGGCAACGCCGTCGGACCGAGCACGGCCGGCGCGGTGCCCAAGCCCTCGCCCTGGCGGCCGTGGCAAGCCAGGCAGCGCTGCTTGTAGACGCGCGCGCCGAGCGGCGTCAGCTCTCCCGCTTGCTGCAGGGTCGCCGGACGGGCCCCGCGGGCGGGGCCACCGCACCCGCCGCTGACCACGGCGCAGAAAAGCAGCGCCATCGTCGAACCCAGCTTGGCCTTCGCGCGTTCTCTCATGACGTTGCTTTCCTGGCTCCTGGCATGAGGATCGTTCTTAGCACCACTGCCCCCCAGGTGTTGCTTCGAGCCAGGCGCCGGATTTCTACCCGCGCCCCGACCCGCGAGCCCACGGTAGGCGCCGCGAGGCCACTCGCGCTATCCTTCCTGGCATGCAAAGGCTCACCTGGTGCGCGGTGGTGGCCGCGATCGCCTCGACGGCCTGCAGCGCCACGCCGCCGCCGCGCTGGGCCGAGGGCGGCGCTCCACTGGTCATCGCCCCGGCGCGCTGGGACCGCGGCGACAGCGGCGTCATCGAGGTCCAGGCGAGCGGGCAGATCACCGAAGACGGCAAGCCCCTGATGCTGGTCGACCGCGCGGGGCGCGTGGTCGACGAAGACAACGATCCGGTCGCGATCCTGCTGCCCGACGGACACGTCGTCGGCACCGACGACCAGGCGCTCGGCTTCATTGGCCTCGCCAACGCCGCGCCGCCCGGCTCCGCCACCGCGTGGCTCGCCGTGATGCCCGACGGCAAGGTCACCTACTTCGACGATGACGGCGAGCGCGCCTACGGCGGCAGCTGGACCGGCTGCGAAGGGCCGCAGAAGCGCACGTGCACGCTCGTGACGCACCTGATCGCCATCCGCGACTATCAACGCCGCGCCCGGTCAGGCGTGGGCATCGGCTTCGGCATCGGCGTCGGGTTCTGAGCCAAAGACCGCCGGGGCTCTGCGTCCGCGCGGCGCGCGCGATTCGACTCCCGGCGCGTTCAGGGCTAATAGCAGCGCCCCCGGAGGAGTTCGCCCGATGCTCGACGCGCGCTACGTAGCCGATCACTTGGAGGAAACCCGCACGGCGCTCGGACGGCGCTCCGCCGCCGCCGCGAGCTCGCTCGACGGCGTGGCGGAGATCCTGGCGCGCCGCCGCGCTCTGATCCAGACGACCGAGCAGCTGCAGGCGCGCCGCAACGCCGCCAACCAGGAGATGGCCGCGCTCGCCAAGGGCGGCGACCGGGCGCTGTTCGAGGCGCGCCGTGACGAGCTCAAGCGCTTGACGGCCGAGACCAAGGTCCTGGAAGAGCAGGCCAAGCAGGTCGAGGCAGAGGTCGAACAGCACCTGTTGGCGGTGCCCAACTTGCCGCACCCGAGCGTCCCCGAGGGCAGCGGCGAGGCGGACAACCCCGTGCGGCGGGTCTGGGGCGCGCCCCCGGATCTTGACTTCGACCCGAAGCCGCACTGGGAGCTCGGGGTCGAGCTCGGCATCCTCGACTTCGAGCGCGCCGCCAAGCTGTCCGGGGCGCGCTTCTCCGTGCTCTTCGGGTTGGGGGCTCGGCTCGAGCGGGCGCTCGCGAGCTTCATGCTCGATCTGCACACCCAGGAGCACGGCTACACCGAGGTGTATCCGCCGTACCTGGTCGGCGCGGGCGCGCTGCGCGGCACCGGACAGCTCCCGAAGTTCGAGGCCGATCTCTTCAAGACCCAGCGCAGCGCCGACGATCCGGATCCCCTGTACCTCATCCCCACCGCTGAAGTGCCGGTGACCAACCTGCACGCGGACGAGATCTTGGAGGCGGCCGATCTGCCGCGCGCCTACTGCGCCTACACGCCTTGTTTCCGCAGCGAAGCCGGCTCGTACGGCAAGGACGTGCGCGGCCTGATCCGCCAGCACCAGTTCGACAAGGTCGAGCTGGTGCGCTTCTGCGAGCCCGAGCGCTCGCTCGAGGAGCTCGAGCTGCTCACCGGGCACGCCGAGCGCGTGCTGCAGCGCTTGGGGCTGCACTACCGGGTGGTCGAGCTCTGCGCGGGGGATCTGGGGGCCGCGGCGGCCAAGACCTACGATCTCGAGGTCTGGCTGCCCTCACAGCAGACGTACCGGGAAATTTCCAGCTGCTCCTCCTTCGGGGATTATCAGGCCCGGCGCGCAAAAATTCGCTACCGGTCGGCCCCCAAAGCCAAGCCGCAGCTGCTGCACACCCTGAACGGCTCTGGGTTGGCGATTGGCCGCACCTTGGTCGCCATCCTCGAGCAGTGCCAGACGCGCGACGGCAGCGTCCGCATCCCGGCGCCGCTGCAAGCTTTCATGGGGACCGATCGCATCGCGCCCGGCCGCTGAGCGCGGAGCATACCCCGAGCGACGCTCGCAGACCTCCCAGCGGCCGCGAGCGGCCTGTGGTAGCGTCCTCTCGTTGGCATCCTCCTCTTCGCTCGCGCCCGATTGGGCAACGGCGTTTCTCGAACGGCTGCCGGAGACGCTCGCCGTCTACACCCGGGACGGTGAAATCCTCTTCGTCAACGCCGCCGGCGCCCGCACCTTCCAGCGCGACGCCGCGAGCCTGATTGGCCAAAACCTGTGGGAGGTCGCGCCGGAGATGGTCGGCACCGAGCTCGAGCGCTGCTTCAACGCGGTGGCGAGCGGGGCCCCCCCCAGCACCCTCGAAACCTACTACCCGCCGCTCGATCGCTGGTTCGAGAACAGCATCTCGCTGGTGAACGGCCGCGTGTTCGTGATGACGCGCGACATCACCCAGCGCAAGCGCGTCGAAGCCCAACGCGACCAAAGCCGCCAGGAGATCGCCCATGCCCAGCGCCGCCTGGAGGCGTATGCCGAACGGCAGCGCGTGCTCGCCGAGGCCTCCACCGAATTTGCCACGGCGCAACAACAGGTCGACCAGATCGTCCAAAGCGCCGTTCGGGTCGTCAGCCGGCAGCTGCAGGGCGGCTGCTACATCGTGACCATCGACGGAGACGCCACCTCGCCGCTCGCCTTCCACGACCCTGACCCGGAGTGGACCGAGCGCTTCGCTGCGTTCCTTCGCGACCCACCGCCGGACAGCCCGGGGCTCAGCGCACAGGTCGCAAAAAGCGGCGTGCCGGTGCTGGTCGAGCACATCGATCCTCGCCAGCTCGAAGGCGTCAATCCCCCGGCGCTGCGGGAGTTTCTGATCGGCTATGGACCGCGCAGCCTGATGGTGGCGCCGATCACGGGGCGCGGGAGCGACCTCAAGGGGGCCGTCGGCGTCCTGCGTCGCGACGCGGCTCCTCCCTTCACCGCCTCCGATCTCGAGCTGTTGTCCGAGCTCGCACAGCGGATCGGGCTGTCGATCGAGAACGCCCGCGCCTACGAACAAGCCCAGGCCGAGCGGGGGCGCGCCGAGAGCGTGCTCGAGATCACCCGTCGCCTCGAGCGAACCACCAGCGCGATCTCGCGCGCCGTGTCGATCGGGGAGCTCGCCAAGGTCGCCGCCTCGGGGGTGCACGACGCCGTCCGCGCCGACGCCGTCAGCCTGTATGAGCTCGAGCCGGACGGAGACAGCCTGCGCCTGCTCGACACCGGCGAGCCGGGATCGGTGCTCGACAAATTTCCGCGCGTCTCGCTCGATCGCGACGCGCCGCTGCCGGAGTGCGTGCGCACCCAAACCGCCATCATCGTGCGCCCGGAAGATTTCGCGCGGCGCTACCCTGCGTCGGTCGAGCGCTTGCGCGCGGCAGGGGAAACGCGCCGGCTGACCATGGCCTGTCTGCCCTTGCTGGTGGAGAAGACCGCGTACGGGGCCATGGCCGTGACCTTCTACCGGGACCGTCCCGTCGAGGAGTGGGAGCGGCGCTTTGCCACCCTGGTGGCGGATCACTGCGCGCTCGCGCTCGCGCGGGCTCGGGCGTTCACCGAGCTCGCGTCTTCGGCCGCGCAGCTCGACGAGTCGAACCGGACGCTGGCGGCCGTGATCGCCGCCACGCCGGTGGCCGTCCTGCTGCTCGACCTGGACGGCACCGTGCAACTCTGGAACGACGCGGCCACCCACATCTTCGGCTGGACCGAAGCCGAGGTGCTGGGGCAGGTCCTGCCCGCCATCCCCGCCGACAAGCAGCTCGAGTTCCAGCGAAACCTCGAGCGGATCGCCGCCGGCCACCACATCCAGAACCTGGAGACCACCCGCGTCACCAAACACCGCGGCACCATCGACGTCGCGCTCTGGGCGGCCCCCGTGCTGCACGACGACCGCCCCGTCCAGTGCCTGTGGCTCATGGAGGACATCAGCGAGCGCAAGCTCGTCGAGGGTGAACGTGAGGCCGCGCGGGCCGCCCTGGAACACACGGCCGCCGAGCTCAGCTCCGCCTACGCGCGCATGAAGCTCGCCGAACGGCGCAAGGACGAGTTCCTCGCCATGCTCGGCCACGAGCTCAGAAACCCGCTGGCGCCCATCCGCACCGCCTTGCAGCTCATGCAGCTCCGGCAAGCGGACGGCTGGGAGCGCGAGCGCAACGTCATCGAACGCCAGGTGCAACACCTGCAGGTCTTGGTCGACGACCTGTTGGACGTCTCCCGCATCACCCGCGGCAAGATCGAGCTCAAGCTCGCCCGCGTCGATTTGAGCACCGTTTTGACCCGCGCCATCGAGATGGCAAGCCCGCTGCTCGAGCAAAAGAGCCATCACCTGGCGCTCGACCTGGGCGACGGCACCGTGTGGGTGAGCGGCGACGAATCGCGCCTCTCCCAGGTGTTCTCCAACCTGTTGACCAACGCCGCCAAGTACACCGAACCCGGAGGCCGCATCGACGTCACCCTGCGCACGCACGACGGCCACGTCACCGTCTCCGTGCGCGACAACGGCATCGGCCTCGACCCGCTGCTCTTGCCCCACATCTTCGACTTGTTCGTGCAAGCCCCGCAGAACATGGCGCGCTCGCTCGGCGGCCTCGGCCTCGGCCTGACCATCGTGCGCAGCCTGGTCGAGCAACACGGCGGCTCCCTCCGCGTCAGCAGCGACGGCCCCGGACAGGGCAGCGAGTTCAGCGTCACCCTGCCCACCGCCGAACGCCAAGAAGCCGAGGGCTCCGTGCCGCCCCCGCGCCCCGCCGCTCCCCCCAGCTCCGCCCAGCGCGTCCTGATCGTCGACGACAACAAGGATGCCGCCGAGCTCATGGCCGAAGCCCTCGCCGCCGTCGGCCACGACGTCCGCGTCGAGCACGACGGCCCCGGCGCCCTGCGCGCCGTCGGCGAGTTCGAGCCCCACGTCGTCCTGCTCGACATCGGCTTGCCCGTCATGGACGGCTACGAGGTCGCCCAACGCATCCGCGAGCTCCCCGGCCTGCAAGTGCGCCTCATCGCCCTCACCGGCTACGGCCAACCCGAAGACCGCGAGCGCGCCCTGCGCGCCGGCTTCGACGACCACCTCGTCAAACCCGTCGAGCTCCAGCGCGTCTTCGACGCCCTCGCCGCCGCCCCGCAAC
>JAEZYZ010000333.1 GCA_023418705.1 Pseudomonadota bacterium
CGCCCGCACCTTCCCGGCGGGCACGCTCACCGCCGAACGCCTGGCCGCGCGCGTGTTCGCCCTGTGCGCGCTCGGAGACGCCGAGGCGGCGCGCACGGCAGCCCGGGAGTTTCTGAGCCTGGCGCCCGCGTCGCCGTTGGTGCCGCGGGTGCTGGCGTCCTGCGCCGGGGCCGGCGGCGGCGCTGCGGAGGGCGCGCGTTGATTTCGAGACGGATTGCGGTGCGCGCGGGCACCCAGAACGAACGACTTATTGGAGGAGCGAGATGACGAAGACCAGCCCGATCCGAGCGCTTTGGATGGCCAGCGTAGTGATGACCCCGTTGCTGCTGGGCGCGGACGGCGGCGGCTGCAGCGCCGAGAAGGTCCCGATCGGCGGGGATCGGGCCGACGCCGGCAGCTCGACCGCCGGCGGATCCAGCACCGGCGGCGGGTCGTCCAGCACCGCAGGCGCCAGCTCCACCGGCGGGGGGTCGTCCAGCACCGCAGGAGCCAGCTCCACTGGCGGCGGGTCGTCCAGCACCGCGGGAGCCAGCTCCGCCGGCGGCGGGTCGTCCAGCTCCGGAGGATCGGGCGCCGAGCTCGAGTGCGTCGGCGAGCGGCAAGCGCTGCTCGACTTCATGGAGATGAACAAGGCCTGCAGCTCGGATGACGACTGCCAAACGCAGTTCGTCGGCTGCGGCGTCAGCGAAGACGACTGCACCGGCGCCGTGTACCTGAACGAGGACACGGACCTGTCCGCCTTCGATCCGGTGCGCGCCGCATTCGTGGGGTGCACGACCGACGGCGGCGTGGCCTGCGCGGCTTGCCTACGTATCGCGGCGGCGCCCGCTTGCATCTCCGGCCGCTGCCAGCGCAGCGGCAGCGAGGCGGACTGCTCCAGTCAGCGCGCGGCGCTGGTCGAGTTCATCGAGGCCAACAAAGCGTGCGAGGTCGACGACGACTGCACCGCCCGACAGGTCGGCTGCGGCGTCACCGAAGACGACTGCACCGGCGCCGTCGTCATGAGCCGCGACACGGATTTCTCCGCGTTCGAGCGCCTGCAGGAGGCGTTCGTCAGCTGTGAGGCCGGCCCGGAGGGTGGCTGCGCGGTGTGTGATCGGGCCTTCGGCGGCGGGAGCTGCGAGGCCGGGCGCTGCGTGGGCAGGCACCCGCTCGAGGCCGAGATCTGCGGATTGCCCGTGGTCACCGGTCCCTGCAACGCCGCCTTCCCACGCTACGCCTACGACGGCAGCCAGTGCGTGCCGTTCACCTACGGCGGCTGCCAGGGCAACGCGAACAATTTCGAGACCCTGGAGGCCTGCGAGCAGGCCTGCAACAAGTAGCCACGCCCTTCAACGCCGCCCGCCGTCGCGCTTGGACGATGGCGGCGCGGCGATGCCGTGCAGCAACACGTCGAGCAGCTCTCCGGCCGCGGTCGCGCCGTCGGCCGGTCCTGGCAGCAGGCCCCGCTCGCTGGCGACTCGCCGAATGAACTGCGCGGGGCCGGCGAGCGCCAGGATCGCGACCACGATCGCGGCCGGGGAGCGGCGCTCGTCGAACGCCCGCTCGCTCAGTCCGTCCTGCAGAAGCCGCAAGAACAGCGGGATGTGCCCGCGCTCGAAGCGCGCGAAGAGCCGACCGAAGCGCGCCGACGAGATCAAGACCTCGCGCGCGACCAGGCGCACCATCGAGATCTCGTCGTCGCTGAGCGCGGCGAGCCGGTGAAACAGCCGGCGGAGCCGCTCCTCGACCGGCGCGTCCGGTGAGAGCGCGCGCTGGAGGTCGGCGAGCAGCCCGACGTACGGCTGCTCGACGACCGCCAAGAACAGGTCGTCCTTGCTCGGGTAGTAGTAGTGGATCATGCCGACGCTCGTGCCCGCCGCGCTGGCGATCGTGCGCAGCGAGCTGCCGTCCACGCCCTGTTCCAAGAACTGGGCCCGGGCGGCCTCGACGATGCGCGGCTCGATGTCGGATTTGGGTCGGGCCATGGGCTAGACCAACTTCTTGCTGAACCGGAGCGAGCTCAGCACGATCAGGATCAACAAGATCCCAGAGAGCCACACGAACTCCGGAGCCACGTCGGCGAAGACGCTCCCTTTCAAGGTGATGCCGCGGACGATGCGCAGAAAGTGCGTCAGCGGCAGGGCCTCCGCCAGGATTTGGGCAAAACGCGGCATGCCCTCGAACGGGAACACGAACCCGCTCAGGAGGATGTTGGGCAAGAGGAAGAAGAACGACATCTGCATGGCCTGCTGCTGCGTCCTCGCGACGGCCGAAAAGAACAGGCCGAGCGCGAGGTTCGCGGCGATGAACACGAAGCTGAGGCCATACAGGAGCCCGAGCGACCCAGAGAACGGGACCTGGAACACGAGGCTCCCGGCCAGCAGGATCAAGGTCATCTGGACGTAGCCGATGCCGACGTACGGGATGATTTTCCCAATCACGAGCTCCGTCCGCCGCACCGGCGACACGATGAGCTGCTCGAGCGTGCCGCGCTCGCGTTCGCGCGCGATCGCCATGGACGTGAACATGACCATGGTCATCGTGAGGATGACCCCGATGAGCCCCGGGACGACGTAGACGGCGGTGCGCAGATCGGGGTTGTACCAGGTGTTCGGCTCGAGCTCGATCGGAACCTGCTGGAGCGCAGCTTCCCGGGTCGACAGCCGCGCCAGCATCAGCTCGGTCGAGCGCGCGGCGACCAGCGAGGCGGCCGTGTTGGTGGCGCTGGCGACGATCTGGGGATCGGTGCCGTCGACGACCAGCTGAACCCGCGCGCGCTGGCCCCGGATCACGTCGGAGCCGTAGTCGGGCGGCACGACCAGCGCGACCCGGGCCTGCCCGGTGCGCAGCGCCCGCTCGATGTCGGCGTAGCTCTGCACGTAGCCTTTCAACGCATAGAAGCCGGTCGCCTCCAGGCTGCGCGCGAGGTCCCGCGACCCGCGGCTGTAGTCCTGATCGTACACGATCGTCGGGATGTTCCTGACGTCCGTGTTGATGGCGAACCCGAACAGCAGCAGCTGCATCAGCGGAAACAACACCATCATCCCGAGGGTCATGCGGTCGCGGCTGAGCTGCAGAAGCTCCTTGTGCGCGATCACCAGCGGCCGGGTGCTCATGCGGCCCTCGGCGTCCGCTGCTCGAGGCGCACCATGGAGACGAAGGCGTCCTCCAGGGTGACGCGTGCCGGGGTCGAGCGCGCGAGTCGAATGCCCGCTGGCTCGAGCAGCGCGCGGGCCACCTCCGCGGGGTCGGCGCCGTCGCGGGTCACGAGCCGAACGTTGTCTCCGAACCGGGACACTTCGTCGACGTCCGGGTGCCCGGCGAGCAGCGCCGCGGCCTGCCCCCCTCCCTCGAGCTCGAGCTCGGCGGCCTTCAAGCCGCGGCGACCGATGATCTCCTGCGGCGTTCCGCTGTCGAGCAGCGCCCCGCCGAAGATGAAAGCGAGCCGATGGCAACGTTCGGCCTCGTCCATGTAGTGGGTCGTCACCAGGACGGTCGTGCCTTCAGCGGCGATGCGGTGGATCTGCTCCCAAAACTCGCGGCGGCTGACCGGGTCCACACCGGCCGTGGGCTCGTCGAGGAACAGGAGCGGCGGGTCGTGCACGGTGGCGCACGCGAGCGCCACCCGCTGCTTCCAGCCCCCCGAGAGCGTGCCGCAGATCTGATCGCGGCGCTCGGCCAGGCCGGCTTGCTCGATCGACGCTTCGATCCGGCGCTGGCGCTCGCGGCGCCCGATGCCGTAGATGCCCGCGTAGAAGACGAGGTTTTCGCGGACCGTCAGATCCTCGTACAGGCTGAAGCGCTGGGTCATGTAGCCGATGCGCTCCTTGATGCGCTCGGCCTCTCGGGCGATGTCGAAGCCCACGACCGTCCCGGTCCCTGCCGTGGGATCGAGGATGCCGCACAACATCCGGATCATGGTGGACTTGCCGGCGCCGTTCGGGCCGAGGACCCCGAAGATCTCGCCGCGCTGCACGCGGAGCGAGACGTCGCGCACCGCCCACCGCGAGCCGAAGCGCCGCGACAGGCCCTGGGTCTCGATCGCGACCTCCCGCCGCGATGTCGTCGCCGGCGCGCTCACGGCTTCTGCCCTTCGAAGCGAACGAACGCCGGCAGCCCCGCGTGCAGCCGGCTCTGCGCGTCGTCGATGCGGATCCGCACCCGGAACACCAGGTTTGGTCGCTCCTGCTCGCTGAACAGGTACCGCGGCGTGAACTCGGCGCGGTCCGCGATGTGCTCCACCCTGGCCGGCAGCGCGTCGGGCAGCGCATCGACCCGCACGCTGGCAACCGCGCCCAGGCGGACCTCGTCTAGGCGAGCCTGTGGAACGAACACCTCCACGATGGGACGCGTCGTGTCGGCGACGCTCACGACCGGAGCCCCCGCCGGGACCACCTCGCCGGGCTCGGCGTGCACGTCGAGCACGGTGCCCGCGACCGGTGAGCGGAGCTCGTGCCGCAACAGCCGCAGGCGCTCGAGCTCCGCGGTCACGCTGGCCGCGCGCGCGCGGTGCACCGCCCCCTCGCGCTCTTCGACGCGAGAGCCCTGACGCAGCAGGAGCAGCTGCTGCTCGAGCGCCTCACGCTCGGCGCTCTCGCGGGCCAGCTGGCCTTCGATCTCGTCGAGCGCCGCTGGCGTGGTGACACCCGCCGCCGCCAGGCGCCGCTCCCGGTCCGCCTTGCTCGCGAGCAGCGCTTCGCTGGCTCGGGCAGCGCGCACGCGCGCGGCCATCGCCTTCACTTCCGCGGCGCGGGATCCTGCGGACACCAGATCCGCCTGCGCTCGCGCCGCCAGCGCCTCCTCCTCGCGGACCGTCTGCGCCGCCTGCCCGAGCGCGTCGTCCATCCGGGCGACCACGGCGTGGCGAGCCACGGTGTCGCCCCGCTCCACGTCGACGTGGACCAACCGGCCCGCCTGCTCGAAGCCGAGGCGCCGCTCCTCGTACTCCACCACCCCCTGAAAGCCCTGCGCCCCGGGCTCTGGTCGCGGGCGGAGCGAAAAAGCTGCGGCGCCTCCCCCAAGCACCAGGGCGATCAGCAGCGCGCCGCCTTTATTTACCATACGACCAATAATTAATCAGAGCCGCCCAAATGGCAAGGCTCCGCGACCTCAAAAGATCGCGGAGCGCCGCGGTGGGTTGGTCGTCGCCTTAGAACCAGCCGACGGCCGCGAAGCCGTAGCCCTTGCCGACGCGGGCGGGGGACAAACGCAACCCCACGTCGTTGCGCACGTAGCGGTGGGTCTTCGACGTCACGCCCCAGATGAAGAGGGCGGCGCCCGTGGCCTGCATCAAACCGTCCAGCACCAGGAAGGTGCGCAGCGTGCTGTCGCCGGCGCAGTCGATGTCGTAGTCGTTGGGATCGTCGTCGCACTCGTCGCGTGCGGCCATCGTGATCCAAGGACCTGCGACGGGGATGGCCAGGTACCCCGATTGGTTGTCGAAGTCGGCGCCCGCGGCGATGGATAGCCCGAGCGCATAGGGGATGCCGAAGACGATGGCGCCCGCAATGATCGGCCCGCGGCGCGCGCGCTCCTCGAGGTAGTACCCGGTCGGCGCGGGCTCCCCCTCACGATAGGGCAGATACTTCGGCCGGTCGTCGGTCGGGGCCGGGGGCTGTCCGGGCGGAGGGTAGTAGCCCGGCGGAGGGTAGCCGTACGGCGGAGGGTAGTAGCCGGCGGGTGGGGGATAGCCTTGCGGAGCGGGCGCGGCAGCGGGTGGCGGCTGCGCCGCGGCCGGCGGCGGTTGAGCAGGAGCAGGAGCAGGAGCGGGCGCGGGCGCGGGCGCGGCCGCCGCTGGAGGCGCCGCCTCGGCGGGCGCCTGAGCGGCAGCGGTCCCCGTCCCAAATGATCCGACGAGTAAAGTGAACGCAGCAGCACCACGGAAGCAAAACTTCACGGTGACCTCCTCGACATCGAGCATCCTACAGGACACCGGATCGGTAAAGACACTATCCGCAGCCCAGGGATCGTTCTCGGCGCGTAGCAAAGGTTGCACCGCAGAACGCAAGCCGCTGACAACCGCAACCGAGCTGCAAAACGCGCCTGGCTTGCTGGAGGTCGCAGCTCGACGGTCGCCCTGGGCTGCTGTCGGCGAGGGTACGCAGCAAGACCCTGCGCCACGCGGGGCTCGTCGCGAGCGCCATCCGACGGGCTTGAGCGGGCGCACGGTCCGAGCCACATTCGCTGGCCGCGAATGCGATCCGCCGTCCGACGCAGCGTGCGGCTGCTGCGGCCCTCTTCCACGGCCATTGGCGCGCTGATCGCGCTCGCGCTGGCCTGCGTGCTGGTGGGCGTTCGCTACACCCCACCAGCGGCGCTGCCAGCGGACGCCGACCCGGCCGCGTTCTCGGCCGGCCGGGCTCGAGCCGCGCTGCAGCGGGTCCTCTCGGGGCGGCCTCACCCCACGGGCAGCCACGAGAACCGCCGCGTTCGCGAGCGCATCGAGGCCGAGCTCGGGGCGCTCGACTTCGCGGTGGAGGTGCAGCGAGCGACGGTGTGCGGCAGCTTCGGGAGCTGCGCGGCGGTCGAGAACGTGCTCGCGCTGCATCCGGGGCAGCGCTCCGACCTCCTGCTGCTCTCGGTCCACTACGACTCGGCGCCCGCCTCTCCTGGAGCCGCCGACGACGGGTCGGGGGTCGCCGCGCTGCTCGAGATCGCTCGGTTGCTGCGGCGTACGCCGCCGACGGAGCTGTCCTGGCTGCTGCTGTTCGATGACGGCGAGGAGGCGGGCTTGCTCGGGATGCAGGCCTTCTTGCAGCAGCACCCGCTGGCCGCCCGCGTCCGGCGCGCCGTCAACCTCGATGCCCGAGGCACCTCGGGCCCGAGCCTGATGTTCGAGACCGCTGGTGATGCTCACACCGCGCTCGCAGCGTTCGCCAGCGGCAGCCGTCGCCCGATCACCAATTCGCTGCTGGCGGCGGCGTACGCGCGCTTGCCGAACCGCACCGACTTCAGCGCCGTCGCCGCGCACGGCGTCGAGAGCGGCGCGAACTTCGCGTTCATCGGCTCGCCGCTCCTCTATCACAGCGCGCGCGACGACCTCGCCCACCTGTCGCTCGACACGCTCCAGCACCAAGGGGAGAACGCCTGGGGCACCGCGCTCGCGCTGGCGTCGGCCGATGCCCCCACCGAGCCTCGGGGCGAGCCCGTGTTCTTCGACGTGCTGGCCGCCGCGGTGGTGCGCGTCCCCGAGGGGGTGATGTGGAGCGCCGCGGCGCTGGCCGTGATCCTGCTCGTAGCCACGCTCGGCATCCAGGTGCGCGCGCGGCGCGTGCGGCTGCGTGACGTCGTCACCGGCATGGTGGCGCTGCCCGCGCTGATCGCGGGCGCCGGCGCGATCGCGGCCGCGCTCACGGCGGCGTCCCGAGCCACCGGCGCGCTGCCCGCCGTCTGGGTCGCCCACCCCGAAGCCCTGCTGCTGGCGCTGCTGCTGGTGCCGCTCGCGCTGACGGCCGCCGTCAGCGCCGTGATCGGCGGCACGGCGCTGTCGCACTGGTACGCGACCTGGCTGCTCTGGGCCGCCGCAGGCGTCGCCGCGATGGCCGGCGTGCCCGGCGGCAGCTACCTGCTCGTGGGGCCGGCGCTCGTCGCAGCGCTCGCCGCCACCGTCGGCGTCGGGCGGCTCCCGCAGCAGGCCTTGACTTTCGCCGTGCTCGCGCCGTTCTTCATCGCGCTGCTGCTCTGGCTGCCCATCTTGAGGTTCAGCTACGAAGCCCTCGGCTTCTCCGCGCCAGCCATCACCACCGCCTCACTGGCGCTGGTCACCAGCTCGAGCTTGCCCGTGCTCGGAGACTGCTCGCAGCGAGCGCGCCGGCGACTGGCTGCCGTGTTCGCCGCGGCGGCGGCGGCGAGCGCCGCGCTCGCTCAGCTGCTCCCGCCGTTCTCGGAGCAGGCGCCGCGACACCTGAACCTGATCTTGCAGCAGGCTCCCGGGAACGACCGCTGGCTGGTCGAAGCGTTCGGCGCGGGATCGAACGCGCCGTTGTCCGATGTGGTCGAGTTTCGATCCGTCGACGCCAGCTCGGTCGCGCCGCTGCCCATCCTCGCCGAGTCCATCTTCGCCGCACCGGCGCCCGCCGCCAGTGAGCCCGCCCGCTTGCCGGTGAGCGTCGTTCGCGCGGAAGCGAGCGCTGGCATCCGAAATGTCGAGGCGCTGATCGGCCCGGTACCTGGCGCCCACGCCCTCACCGTCGCGGTCCCGGAAGAGGTCCTCGCCCTCGAGCTCGGGGGCGTCGCAGCTCACCCGGTCGTGCGAGGCACGTGGCGGCTCTATCGGTACTGGGGAACGCTGGATCGTGTTCCGATCCGCTTGCGGATTGCCGGGCGTCGAGCGGTGACGCTGCTGATCACCGCCGAAGCGCTCGGCTTGCCGCCGGCCGGCTCGGCGCTGATGCGAGCACGGGGCCCGGCGAGCGTTGCCTTTCATGGCGGCGATCGCAGGTTCTTGACCCGCCGCTGGCAGCTTTGAGCCGGTTCGGCCGACGAGGTCGAAACTGCTCGAGATCACTCACCATGGCCTCGGGGAGAGGCGCGGGAGCAAAACATCCTGGCAGAGGCGTTGTGAGGTGGTGCTAGGCTTGCGCGCGCCGTGCCCGGACGGGCGCGGCCCTCCCCTTACAGCAGAAGATGACCCGTGCCGAAGTTTGAATGGAATATTGATCCGGTTTTCCTCGAGATCGGCCCCCTCGAGCTCCGCTATTACAGCCTGCTCTTCGTGGGCGTCTTTCTCGGTGGATACGCACTGCTCAACTGGCAGATCCGGCGGGGCGGCGGGCACGAGGACGACGCCGGCGACTTCATCATCTATGGCGTCCTGGGCGTCCTGATCGGCGCGCGCCTGGGGCACGTGCTCTTCTACGACCTCGACAAGGCGCTCGCAGATCCGCTCTGGGTGTTCCAGATCTGGACGGGCGGACTCGCCAGCCACGGCGCCGTCATCGGCTTGATCCTGGCCATGTGGCTGTTCACCAAACGCCGCGGCGTGCCCTTCCTCGAAGGCGCCGACCGCTTCGCGTTTTCGGCGGCGCTGGGCGCCACGCTGGTGCGCATCGGCAACTTCTTCAACTCCGAGATCGTCGGTCGCGTCACCGACCAGAGCTGGGGCGTTCAGTTCCCTCGCTACGACCGCGGCCTGGCCATGGTCCCGTATCGACACCCGAGCCAGCTGTACGAAGCGGCGATGGGCATCGTGATCCTGGGCTGTCTTTACCTGGCCGATCGGGCCTGGGGTAAGGAAAAGCGCCCCCGCGGGGCGATGATCTCGCTCTTCTTCCTCGTGTACTTCATCGGCCGCTTCACGGTCGAGTTCTTCAAGGAGTACCAGGTGCTCGACCCGGCGGAGTCGCCGCTCACGATGGGGCAATACCTGTCGCTGCCGGGCATCTTGCTCGGCCTCACCGGGCTCATCTGGAGCTTCAAGCGCCGCCTGCCGGTGGGTTGGACCGCCGACGAGCGCGACGACTTCGACGAGGATCTGGATGATGATGCGGACGCCTTCGATCCAGACGTCGAGGAGGAGTTCGGCGCGCGGCCCCGGACGCGCAAACACAGCGGTGTCACCACCAAGCGCGGTTCCGATCCGGACGCGTCGCCGGGCGAACGTCGCCGGCGCAAGAAAAAGAAGAAGAAGAGCGCCGAGGCGAGCGCCGACGCCGAACCCGAGCCGGCGCCGACCAGCGATGCCGCCTCCGAGCCTTCGGAGGACGACGGCGAGGCCGGCGCCGCGTCGGAACCGGCGCCTTCGGAGCCCAGCGCCGCCGCGCCCCCCGAAGAAACAAAGGGCTAGGGGAGCGCGGCCGAGCGCCCCTCAGCCGAGCACGTCGGCGATCGTGTATTTGCCCGGGCGCCGCCCCGCCAGAAACCGCGCCGCGCGCACCGCGCCGTAGGCGAAGAGCTCGCGGCTCGAGGCGCGGTGGGTCAGCTCGATCCGCTCGCCCGGTCCCAGCAGATACACGGTGTGGTCGCCCACGACGTCGCCGCCGCGCACGCCGAGCACCGCGATTTCATCGGGACCGCGTTCCCCCACCTCACCGTCGCGGCCGTGCAGCTCTTTGAGATCGCCGCGCACCGTCTTGACGGCGTCGGCCAACCGGCGCGCGGTGCCGCTCGGCGCGTCGACCTTCCGCCGGTGATGGATCTCCACGATCTCGGCGTCGTACGCACCACCGAGGCGGCGCAGCGCCTGCTCGACCAGCTCCGCCAAGACCTGGATGCCGAGGCTCATGTTCGCGGCCCAGAGCACCGGCACGGCTTCGGCCGCCTTGTCGAGCGCTTGCTTGCCGGCCGCATCGAGGTTCGTCGTGCCGCTGACCACCGCCACCTTTTGACGAGCAGCCACCGCCATCAAGCCGGGGACGGCCGAAGCGATCGAAAAATCGATCACGGCGGAGGCGCCCAGCAGCCCTGCCCCGAGGTCGGCCGTCGCCTCGACCCCGAGCGTCCCGATGCCGGCGAGCTCCCCGATGTCGCGCCCCTGCGCTGGATCGACGCTGGAACAAACGGCTCCGACCAGCTCCAGGTCCTCGGCCTCATGGATCAACCGGGTGATCGCGAGGCCCATGCGGCCGGTCGCCCCGTGTAGCGCAACTTTCATGCTCGCCTCGTCATGTCCGCCTGCTCTCGTATTCCTGGAACACCTGCGCCAGCGCTTGCCGCGTCTCGGGCGCTGCCTCGATGAGCGGGGGCCGCACCACCGCTCTCGAAACGCCCTTGAGCGCCAGCGCCGCCTTGATCGGCTGCGGGCTGGGCTCGATGAACAGGATGCGATGTACGGGCACGAGCGCCAAGTGTTTCTTGCGCGCCTGCTCCCAGCGTCCTGCCAGAGCGTCTTCGACCACCTCGGCCACCTCTCGAGGGTACAAGTTGCTGGTGACGCTGATGACGCCCTTGGCCCCGACGCTCATCATGGGCAAGGTCAGCGGATCGTCGCCGCACAGCAGCGACACGCGATCCCCCGCCTGGCGGAGCAGGCCCTGGCAGTAGGACAGACCGCCGGTGGCATCCTTGATGCCCACGACGTTCGGACAACGCTCCAAAATCTCGAGCGTGCTCTCGACGCTGAGCTCCACTCCGCAGCGCCCGGGGATATTGTAGAGGATGATCGGCGCCGACACCGCCTGGGCGATCAGCTCGACGTGGCGGACCATGCCCGCCTGCGACGGCTTGTTGTAGTACGGCATCGTGATCATCACGGCGTCGGCGCCGGCCCGCAGCGCGGCCAGCGAGCGCGTGATGCTCGACTTGGTGTTGTTGGTCCCCGTGCCGGCGACGACGGGGATCCGGCCGCGGACGATCGCCGCCGTCCGCTCGATCACGAGGCGCTGCTCGTCCTCGGTCAGCGTCGGCGTTTCTCCGGTGGTGCCGCAAGGCACCAGGCCGCTCACGCCGGCATCGATTTGCGCCGCAACGAGCGCTTCGAAGGCGGCGACGTCCACCTTCTCGCCGTCGTCGGTGAAGGGGGTCACCAGAGCCGTGTACACGCCGCGGGGCTCGAAGTTTGCCATGGCCCTCAACGTTTCGCGCGTTCCGGTGCGCGACGCAACTGCTCAAATGCATCCGCCGGGCCCGCGCTCGCCCGCGTGGCCTCGGGGCGCTCAGCGCCGAACCAAGCTGGCCAAAAAGAACCCATCGGTCCCATGGCGGCCCGGCAAGAGGCGGAGCGTGCAGTCGGTCGGCTCCAAGAGCGGCGCTAGCTCGGGAGCGTCGAAGGGCGCCAGGGTGAGCAGGTCGCCGGCGGCCGCGACGACCGCTTCACCCTCCTCCGGCAGCACGCTGCAGACGGCGTACAGCACACGGCCACCCGGTCGCACCCTGCTGGCGGCGGTGCGCAAGATCGCGCGCTGCAGCGCCGCGAGCCGCCCGGGATCGTCCGCTTCGAGGCGGCGCAGGATCTCGGGACGCCGCCGCAAGGTGCCCGTGCCCGTGCACGGCGCGTCCACCAGCGCTCGATCGAACCCGGTCGGGATCGGCCCCGATCCGACCGTGAGATCCACCGCGGCGATCTCGGGCGGGGGTAGCTCCAAGCGCTGAAATTCTCGAGCCAAGGCGTCGAGCTTGGCGGGATAGAGGTCGGAGGCGAACACCTTCCCCGTCGGGCCCACCCGGTCGGCGAGCAGGCTGGTCTTCTGCCCCCGCCCGGCGCACGCATCGAGCACGCGCTCGCCGGGACGCGCCCCCAACGCCAGCGCCACGACCTGAGCGCCCTCTTCCTGGATCACGAAGGCGCCATCGTCGTAGCCGGGAAGCTGCCTCGGGTCGCCGCCCGGAGCGCGCCGCGCGAGCGGCGACGCGCGACCGGGGGGCGCCTGCAGGAGCCACTCGGGCAGCGAACGTCCTTCGCGCACGCGCACGGTCGTGGGCGTCTCGCCGCTGAGCAGCGCCTCGGTCTCCGCCGCCCCCACCGCGTCGGTGAGCTTGGCGCAGAGCCACTCGGGCGCGCGCTGCTGCTGGCGCACGGCGTCCTCGAGGCGGACCCCAGAGCGAGCGACCTTCCGCAAGACCGCGTTGGCGAAGCCGGCCACCTTTGGACCGCGCTGCCTGCGGACGGCGGAGACGGCGGCGTCGACCGCCGCGAACTCTGGCACCTTCGACAGCGCGACGAGCTGATAGACCGCGATGAGCAGCTCCACCAGCACGACGTCATCGGAGATCCCATGGCGCGCGTACCGATCGATCTCCGCGCGGAGCGCGCCCTCGGTCCGCAGGCAGCCGTACACCAGCTCGGTCGCGAGGGCTCGCTCGCGGGGATCGAGCTGCGGCAAGCGCCCGAGCTCGGCGTCCAGCGCCGCCGCCGCGAACGCGCCGTCGCGGCGCACCCGGAGCAGGATCCTGGCGGCGATTTCGCGCGCCGTGGGCAGCTTCGCCGGCTTGTGTGCCGCCATGTCAACCGACGAGCTCGCGCACCTGCGCGGCGATCACGTCCCAACGCTTTTCGACGTCGTTCTTGAAGGCCAACGTCATCAAGGCCAGCAAGATGACCATGCCGACCAGATGAGCGATCTCACGGATCCGCAAGGGGAGCGGCTTGCGCATCACGCCCTCCATCGCAAAAAACATCAGGTGGCCCCCATCGAGGATCGGGATCGGCAGCAGGTTCAGCAGCCCCAAGTTGATGCTGATGACGGCCATCACCCAGATGAAGAAGTCTGGCCCCTTGCGCCCCTCCTGGCCGGCGATCTCGAAGATCGTGATCGGGCCGGAGATCGAGTCGAGGCTCAGCCGTCCCTGGGCCAGCCGCACGATGCAGACCAAAATGAAGCGCGTGACGTCGACGGTCTCGCCGATCGCCTTCTCGAGCGCGTAGCGGATCGGCGTCGGGTGCTCGACGAAGGCCTCGGGCGCGAGCGGGATCCAGTGCTGCACCCGCAGCACCTCGGTGAAGTCCCCCGCCGGGACGTGGAACGTGCCCGAGCGGACGCTGCCGTCGCGCGCGGCGAGGTACTCGATGCGGTGGGGCCGATCGAGCCCCTGGAGCACGCGCTCGCGAAAGGTGGACCAGGCGGGCACCGGCTCGCCATCGAGCCGCAAAATCTTGTCTCCCGGCCGCATGCCGGCCTGGTAGAGGTACGAGCGGCTGGGCACGATCGCCGCGTACAAGTCCGCCAGCTCGATGCCCGTGCGCGACAGGAAATCCTTGCCCGAGGGGTCGGGCGTGAGCGCCACCACCCCTGCCTCGAAGACCGCCATGTCGGCCAGGCCACCGAGCGCGCCGGGCACCACGACCGGGCGCACGTAGTTGATCGGGACCGTCTCCCCGCGGTTCGAGTTCAGCGCCTCGACCAGCTCGCGGTACGGCCGCACGGGGTTGCCGGCGACGTGGGTGACCACATCGAACGTGCGCAGCCCCGCCCGGTACGCGGGCGAGTCCGTCCGGGGGATGCCGATGACGGCGGCCGGAGCGCTCGGTTGAATGCCGATCGTGCCGACGCGTTCGACGATGTCGAGCTCTCGCCGCTCGACGGTCTCCTCCGCGATCACCTCCACGTCGATGTGGCGGTTGTCGCGAAACACCCGGAAGCGCAGCGGCGAGCCCGGGTTCTTCGAGACGATGCGCTTCACCTCGTCGAAGGTGCCGATCTCCTCGCCGTTGATGGCCATGATGCGATCGCCGGGCAAGAGCTTGCCGTCGGCGGGGTGGGAGGGCAAAACCACGCCGACGGTCGGTGGCAGGCGCGGTCCCTCGGTGGCGAACACGGAGAAGTACAAGAGCACCGGAAAGACGAGGTTCATCGCGGGCCCCGCCAGCACGATGATGATGCGCTTGTAGAGGGGCAGCGACTCGAGCGTGCGCTTGCGATCCTCGGGCAGGACGACCGCGCTCTTGCTCGCTTCGAGCATCTCGATGTAGCCGCCGAGCGGCAGCAGCGAGATGCAGTACTCCGTCTCGCGACCGCGCAGCTTGAGGATCTTCGGGCCGAACCCCAGACTAAAGGTCAGGACTTTGACGCCGAACGCCTTCGCGAACAGAAAATGCCCAAGCTCGTGGACGAAGATCAGCGAGCTGACGAGGATGATGAAGTAGAGCAGGTCCATGCGGGCTCTTGCTCCGCTGCGGCGCCGAGCTTCGGCCAGGCGTTCCGGCCGGCGAGGCTAGCACAATCCCGGAGACCCACCCCCGTCCTTCCGCGGCGCCGTGGCCCGACCGGTCGCCGGCCCGCGAAGGGCCGCAGCCGGGCCGCTCGATCGCGAAAGGCGAGCGCGCACGCCGCGTTTGTTTGCTCTAATGGTGCTCCCATGACCCAGCCCACCGAAAAACCCGTGTCCGCATCGAGCGTGACCCTGCATCGCTTGATGCTGCCCGAGCACGCCAACGCGCTCGGCAACGTGCACGGCGGTGAGATCATGAAGATGGTCGACGAGACGGGAGCGATTTGCGCGATGCGGCACGCCCAGCGCGCATGCGTCACGATCGCGATGGACTCCATGAGCTTTCAGCAGCCCGTGCACGTGGGCGAAATCCTCTCGTGCCAGGCGAGCGTCAACTACGTGGGTCGCAGCTCGCTCGAGGTGGGGGTGAAGGTGCACGCCGAAAACCCGATCACCGGGCAGCTCACCCACACCAACTCGGCCTACTTGGTTTACGTGGCGATCGACGAGAACGGCACCCCCTGCGGCGTGCCCTCGCTCCGGCTCGAGACCGACGCGGAGCGGCGCCGCTGGGAAGAGGGCCGCGCGCGCCAAGAACGCCGCCTCTCGAAGGCGAAGAAGCGCTGAGCCCAGCAACGAGGTGCCGCTCAGAGATCCATCACCGGGAGACCATCAGGGCCTTCTCGCCCCACCTCGAGTCGGTGAAAACGCATCTCACCACCGAGCTAGCGTCGTGCGTCGACGGGTCTAAACCGGAGATGGGTCACAGGAAGGGCGGAAGGTCGGAAGAGGGACCGACGTCGTCGGTCCCCCGATCGGAGTCGATCTCGACCGGCGCGACGTGGATCGCTGTGACGACCCACGCGCCCACGCCCGCTTCGGACCCCATCCCCAATCCCGAAATCTTCCGCTCTTCCGCGCCTTCCTGTGAAAAATTCAGGAGATCGATCACTCGCGGCGCAGCGCGGTCACCGGGTCGAGGCGCGCTGCCCGCCGCGCGGGCAGAAAGCCAAAGGTGACGCCGATGATCGCGCTGGTCGCCAGGGCGACCGCGAGCGCTTGCAGCGACACTTGCATCGGCCAGTTCAAGGCGTCCGCGAGCGCGACGATCGCGCCGCCCGCCAAGAGCGCCCCTGCCGCCCCCCCGCACACGCACAGGACGATCGCCTCCACCAGAAACTGCAGCAAGATGTCGCGCTCGCGCGCTCCGATCGCCAGGCGGATGCCGATCTCCCGCGTGCGCTCGGTCACGCTGACGAGCATGATGTTCATCACGCCGATACCGCCGATGGCGAGGCTCACCGCCGCCACGCTGAGGAGCAGCGCGCGCAAGATGCCGAGCACCCGCTCTTGGGTTTGCCGCATCTCCTCCTGGCTGCGGATGCGAAAATCGTTCTCCACCCCTTCCACGAGCCCGTGGCGCTGGCGCAAGATAGCCGTCGCTTGCCGCTCCAGGCGCTCGGAGACCTCGCGGCTCTTGGCGCTCAAGAGGATCTGGTTGACGGTCCCGGGCCGCGACGCCACCAGCTTGGCGCGCATCGCGCCGATCGGCAAAACCACCAGCTTGTCTTGATCGCGGCCGAACGGGGTTTGTCCCTTGGCTTCGAGCACACCGAGCACGCGAAATGGATGACGCCCGATGCGGATCGTGCGTCCCACCGCTTCTTCGGCGCCGAACAGCTCGTCCCGCACGCTGGTGCCGATGACGCACACCTTCTCGGCGGCCTTCTCCGAATGGGACGACCACAGCTCTCCCTCCGCCACCCGATAGGCCCGGATCTGGAAGTAGGGCAGCGTGGTGCCGACGAGCTCGGCCCCCAGGTTCGCGTCGCGCCAGGCGATCTGTGCCAGCCCGCTGAGCACCGG
>JAEZYZ010000399.1 GCA_023418705.1 Pseudomonadota bacterium
CCCCTTCCCCGTCCCGCGCTGCGGAGGAAGGGCCGCGCTGCTGCTGGGTCGGGCTCTGGGCGGCGGCAGTGGCTCCGATGCGACCCTTGGGGGCGAGCACGCCCATGGCGAACAGTGCGGCCAGGCAGGAGACGGCTGCGACGACCAGGGGGCGCTGCTGGCGGCGCAGGCCGCGTTCCGAGAGGGCGATCAGGCCGTCGATGATCAGGGCGACGGCGGTGGCGGCGACACAGCCGAGGATGACGACGTCCCAGCGGCGCGTCTGCAGGCCCGAGAAGATGTAGTTGCCGAGGCTGGTCTGGCCGATCGGGGTCGACAGGGTCGCGATGCCGACGACCCACACCGCGGCGGTGCGGATGCCGGCGACGATCACGGGGGCGGCGAGGGGCAGCTCGACGCGCCAAAGCAGCTGGGTCTCGGTCATGCCCACGCCGCGCGCGGCCTCGACGACACCGGGATCGACGCCGGTGATACCGGTGACGGTGTTGCGGAGCACGGGGAGCATGCTGTAGAGGCTCAAGGCGGTGACGGCCGGCGCGAAGCCGAAGGCATCGAGCAGCGGCACCATCAGCGCGAGCAGCGCCAAGCTGGGGACCGTCTGGATCGCGCCCACGACCGCAAGGACGGGCCAGCGCAGCGACTCGCGCTTGGCGACGAACACGGCGAGCGGCAAGCTGAGGGTGATGCCAATGGCGAGGCCCACGAGGGAGATGGTGAGGTGGGCGCCGAGGTACGCGGGCAAGAGCGCGAGCTGCTGGCGGAGGGCCTCGCTCATGATCCGGGCCCGGGCTCGGCCAGCGCTCTGCGCAGCGCCTCCATCTGTCGCCGCGGCGTCTCGACCAGCTCCCGCACGAAGTCGTCGGCGGGCGCGGCAGCGAGCGCGGCGGGCGTCGCGACCTGCACCAGCCTGCCGGCGCGCATGACCGCCACGCGATCCCCCATGATCAGCGCCTCGCTGATGTCGTGGGTGACCATGACGGTGGTCACGCCCAGCGCTCGCGCGATCCGCAAGTAGGCTTGCTGCAGCCCGTCGCGGGTCAGCGGATCGATCGCACCAAAGGGCTCGTCCATCAGGACCAGCTGCGGGCGCCCCGCGAGCGCGCGCGCGAAGCCCACCCGCTGCTGCTGCCCGCCCGACAGGGCGTGCGGCAGGCGTGCGCCGTAGCGCGCGGGGGGCAGGTCCACCAGGTCCAGCAGCTCATCGACGCGGCGTTGCACCTGCTGCTCGCTCCAGCCCAGGAGCCGTGGCACCACGGACACGTTTTGCGCCACGGTCATGTGCGGGAACAGGCCGATGCGCTGGATGACGTAGCCGATCCGCCGCCGGAGGCGCGCGGCGTCTTCCCCGAGGATGTCCTTGCCGTCGATGAAGACACGCCCCGCGCTGGGCTCGACCAGGCGGTTCATGATCTTCAAGGCGGTGGTCTTGCCGCAGCCCGAGGGGCCGATGATCGCCAACAGCTCACCCCGCGCCACCTCGACCGAGACGCCGTCGACCGCGAACGACCGACCGCCGTCGAAGCTCTTCTGAACCTGCTCGAGCCTGAGCACCGGCGATCAGTCAACCACGTCTGCCGGAATACTTCCCATCTTCCGTGCCACGATCGCCTGGTAGTACAGCGGGACACCTTGCGAGGATAGGCGGTGCCGGTAGCGCCGGCTGGCCTCCTGGCGGAAGATCCCCTTGTCCATCAGCGTCCGAATGAGCGCGGAGAACCCGAAGGTGTAGCGGGCATCGAGAAACGCATCCTTGATGTTGAATGCGATCAGGCCCCCATCGGCCACGAGGTTCACCGCCGAGATGAAGGCCTGGTGGGGGATGTCGCCGAAGCCCAGCGCGGCCACGCAGGTCATGCAGTCGAAGCGCGCGGCGGCCAAGCGCTCCCGCTCGGCGCTCGAGAGATTGCAGAGGTCGGCGACCAGGTAGTCGTGGTACAGCCCCGGCCGGTCCCGCTCGGCCGCGGCCCGCGCCTCCGGCAGGATGTCGATCGCGTAGATGGCTTCGGCCCCGATACGCCGGAGCGCTTCGCCGACCAGGCCGTTGCCCGCCCCGACGTCCAGGATCCGGCGGCACCCGGACGCCGTATCGCGCCGCACCTCATCTAGCAGCCCGACCACGCGTCGCGGCGAATCGCACTCGAGCAGCTCGTAGAAGAGCGCCTCGTACAGACCTGGATGGCTGTAGATCTGCGCATAGTCGTGCATGCCAACGCGCGTCCAGCCGGTCTTCAGCCGGATCTCGCAGTACTCTTGGTGCTGGTCCACGGTCGGGCTCAGAGCAGGGAATCGGACTCGATCTTTCCATCGTGAGTCGACGACGGGTTGGCTCTGGGTGGTTGACACGTGGAGTTGCGACATTATGCAGGCCCTTTCGGAGCTAAGTGGATCCGCTGGACGCGTTGCGACCCAATGGGTGGAGCGCTCTGGGAAACGCACCTGCTGACCACAGCAGGCGCGCCGGAGGCCAGCCGCTGACGGCGCGCGCGATCCGATCGAGCGCGTGCGCGAAATCTCGGACGCGCGAGCTCCAGGCTGGCAAAACCCAGAACTCCCGGCGAAGAGCCGAGACGTCGGTGGGGCTGTACGCCTTCGAAGAGCAACCGACCCTAACACGTTCGCCAATGGGTTAGAACCCCCGGCGGAGAGCCGCAGCGGCGGCGGGGCGGTGCGCCTTCGAAGAGGCGACGAACCCTAGCACGTGTGCGCGAGCCTCGGGTGAACGTTCTGGGCCGCGAAACGCGTCGCGAACACCTGCTTCGAGCATCGCGAGCGCTCGTTCTAAAGCGTGGCGGACGGAGCGACGACTACATCGCCTCCCCTTTGCTCACGCTTCCCCCAAACTGCCGGGACAACGGGAGCGGTATCGCTAGACACAGGCTCCCGCTGCCCCGCCAAAGACGGTGCGGTCGGCTTCGACCGAGCGCCTGGGATTGGTAGCCCGGAGAACCCCTGACATTCAACTCAAATCCAGCGATTGAGCCTGGCCGCCAACAGACCGCCGCACACCAGGCCGACGCCGGCGCCAAGCCAGGCGGTGGCCTCGTAGCCGCGGAGGCCGAAGAGCTCGACGTTGGTCGCGAAGTTGCCGCCGAGGAAGATCCCGGCGACCAGACCGATCGCGGCGGCCAGCGGCGCGAGCACCAAGGCCACCAAGAAGAAGCGCACGGTGGACGCCCTCGGCCTCGGCATGAGGAGAAATATCGCTCGCCCGTGAGCGCGCGCAAGCCCTTCAAAAACACGACGGGCGCAGGCTCCGTCTCCGGGGCCTGCGCCCATGGCGCGCGAGCGGCCGTCAGCTTCGACGGCTTAGAGCTCGAGCTCGCTCAGCTGCTGCCCATCGACTTGGCCACCTCGGCGGCGAAGTCTTCGGCGGGGGGCTTGTCGATGCCTTCGCCGCGCTCGTAGCGGACGAAGCCGTCGACCTTCACGCTGGTGCCGAGGGTCTTCTCGAGCTCGGCGCGCAGCTGCTCGATGGTCTTGTCGGTGTGGATGACGCTCTGCTGCTCGAGCAGGCAGATCTCTTTCATCCACTTGGCGAGCTTGCCCTTGATGATGTTGGGGCGCGCCTGCTCGGGCTTGCCCTCCTCGGCGAGCTGGGCCTCGTAGATCTCCGACTGCTTGCGCTTGGCATCTTCGGGGACGTCGGCGGTCGAGAGGTACTGCGGCGCCATGGCGGCGGCCTGCATGGCGACGTCGTCGAGGAAGCCGACGAAGCGCTCGTCGGTGAGGACGTTGTCGGCACCGATGCTGACGGCGAGCAGGACGCCTATTTTGCCACCCATGTGGACGTAGGCGTGCACGCGGCCGGCGCCCTGGACACTGAGGCGCGCCCAGCGCCGAACGGTGATGTTCTCGCCCAGGCGGCCCACCAGGGCCTGCCGGGTCTCTTCGACGGTGGCGCTGCCGCTGGGATACGGCTGGGCGCCGAGATCGGCGCCGCTCGGCGCCTTCGCAGCGACCTGCACCACGTTACCGACGAAGGCCAGGAAGTCTTCGTTGCGGGCGGCGAAGTCGGTCTGGATGTTGACCTCGACGATCACGCCCTGGCGGCCATCATCGCTGACGAGCGCCGACACGATGCCTTCGCTGGCGACGGCGCCGGCGCGCTTCGCGCTCTTCGCGAGGCCCTTCTTCAAGATGACCTCGACGGCCTTGTCCATGTCGCCCTCGGCTTCCATCAGGGCGGCGCGGCAGTCGTTGAGCCCTGCCTGGGTGCGATCGCGCAGTTCCTTGACCTGCTGCATGTTGACCTGAGCCATGCTGCTGCTCCTATCTGTCGATTTTCGATAAAGTAACGACGATGGCGCGCGGCGTCGAACCGCGCGCCGTTCTCGGGGTGGACCAGCGCGCCTGTCGGGACGCGCGTCGCCTGTGGGAGGAAACGAGGCGCGCGCCAGGTTGCCGACGCGCGCCTAACGTGACGAACGGCTCAGCTGACCTCGTGCTGGTGACCGCCACCGCGGCCGCCGCGAGAGTAGATGACCGTCGCGTCGGGACCGCCCCGGCCGCCGCCCTCGCGATCCCGGCCCGTCTCACGGCGCCGCGCGGCCCCGAGCACACAGGCGTCGGCGACGGCGGAGGTGATGAGCCGCACCGATCGAATGGCGTCGTCGTTGCCGGGGATCACGTAGTCGACCTGATCGGGGTCGCAGTTGGTGTCGGTGATCGCCACGATCGGGATGTGCAGCTTCTTGCACTCGTTCACCGCGATGGATTCCTGATCGGGATCGATGATGAACACGGCCGCCGGCACGGTGCCCATGCCCTTGAGGCCGCCGATGTACTTCTCGAGCCGGGCGCGCTCCTTTTCGAGCTGCACGGTCTCCTTCTTGGGCAGCTGCTCATAGGTCCCGTCCTCGCGCATGCGCTCGATGGTCCGGAGGCGCTCGAGACCGCCCTTGATGGTACGGAAGTTGGTCAGGGTGCCGCCGAGCCAGCGGTTGGTGACGTAGTACTGCCCGGCGCGGCTCGCCTCTTCACGCACGATGTCCTGCGCCTGCCGCTTCGTGCCGACGAACAGCACGTGCCCGCCGCGCGACACCGTGTCGCTCACGAAGCTGAACGCGCGCTGAAACAGCCGCACGGTCTGATCGAGATCGATGATGTGGATGCCACCGCGCGCGCCGTAGATGTACTGGCGCATCTTCGGGTTCCAGCGCTTGGTCTGATGCCCGAAGTGCACGCCGGCCTCGAACAGCTCACGCACGCTGATCGGCTGGCTGGGATCGCGCTGGCGCTGCTCGGCCGGCTGCTGGGCGCGCTCGCCCGCGAGCACGGCGGTGAGCGGGACGTCGGTGGCGGTGCCCTGATCCACCTGCGGATCGCCGATGCTGAGCTTGCCTGCCTCTTCGTTGGCCGCCTGGACTTCTGTCTCTGCCATGGGATGCGCTCTCCTTTCGGTTGCTTCCTCCGCCCCGCAGTCGAGCCAACCTTCGTGCGTCTCCGCCGAAAGCACCGGACTCGATCCGTTGCGCACCGGGGCGTGTGGTTTGTTGTTTTTCCCCGGGGACACCGTGTCCCCATCAGGGGCGCGGAAATTACGCCAGCCCCTCTTATTAGTAAAGCCGGGGGCGGACGAAATCTGCCCGATCCCAGGCGATCGGCCGCCGCGTGGCGGGAGGATCCTGAGGCCGGCCGAGACTCGGCGCCAGCACGAACCCCCGCCCAGGCCGGCCAACGGGCTGGTTCGACGTGGGAGCTAAAGCGACAAACGGTCTGCGAAGGAAGCCGTTCGTCGCGGAAACGAGAGGTGCTCTAGAGGCCGGAGTCCGGCAAGCGCACGCACGCCGGCTGGATGCCGTGCGAGCAGATGGCCCCGGCCCTGGACGCGGCCGAGGCGGGCGCGGATTGAGCGGCGCTCGGCTGGCGGGTCGTTGGGCTGGCGGATGGGGTGGGCCGACTGGAGGGCGGCGCCGGCGCGAGCCGGGCCGGCAGCGGGCGCGGCGCTTTCGCGGCCGCCACTGCC
>JAEZYZ010000408.1 GCA_023418705.1 Pseudomonadota bacterium
CCGCCACCGTCACCCGTCACCGCCACCGCGCCCGTCACTGCCGCCCGTCACCGTCGCCCGCCACCGCCTCCGTCCCAGCGTGGGGCGTGCGTGGTGGATTGCCGCCCTGACGTCGCTCAGCGCCTGCGCTGTCTCCGCAAAGGGCCGCCCCGTCGCGCCCGTTTCATTTCCGGCCCCCAAAAATACGAGGGCCGCTTGGCGCGGTCGGCGCGCGGTCGGTGCGCGGTCGGGCACGTGCCGCGATGCGGCCGGATTTTGGCTTGTCGCGCAGTGTGGCCGGGGATACGGGTGAGTCTGCTTTTCTGAAGGAGGGACTGCTTGAAGACGTTCACGACGCTTGCCCTGGCGGTGCCCCTGCTCTCGTTGGCGATGGGGTGCTCTTCCTCTCACCTTGGGCGCATCGGAAATCCCGTTCAGCTCCCCACGGGAGCGCCGCGCTCCGAGTGCGAGCAAGAGTCATGGTACGAGATCGTGCCGACCCGTGTTCGCGCCACCGGGCGGACCAACGAGGTCCTCTTCAGTACGTATTACTGGCGCGAGGACGAGGGCATGGCGATCTATCGGGTTGGAAGAAAGAGGCCGCAGAAGCTCGACAAGGTCTGGTCGGTGATTGGAGATCCCGAGCTCCAGCGCGAGCACGAAGCGCGCATCGAGCCCATCGAGGCGGCCGAGCGGAGGGTTCTGTGGTGGACGCTCGGGGGCGTCGGGGGCCTCGCGATCGGCACCGGGACCGGCCTTGCCCTGATGGATGAGTCCAGGGACGCGGCCATCGGTGCCATGCTCGCGGGTCTTGCCGTCGGCGTCGTCGGACTCGTCGGTGCGCTGGTCAACCAACCTTCTGGCGAAGAACAGTTGTTCGCAGACACCCGGCGCACCCTGCTCATCCCAGAAGAAGACGCGATCTATCGGGCGGAGGCTGGTATCGACCGCGCCAACGCGCGTCAGCGCCAGCGCTGCGGCGGTGCTCCCACCAGCGCGACCACCGGGCACCCCCTCTCCATCGTTCCCCCCCGGAGCGACGCCAGCAACCGACCGTGACAAGCTGAGCGACCGGGCCTGGCTGCCGTTTTCCTGACGCAGCTCGGCGCCGCCGTCCGCGCTGACTGCACCCTCGCTGCCATTCGGGTACTCTGGCGCCATGGCTTCAGTGACGACGCGTTCCCCCGGGGATGGAGAGATCGCTCGCCTGTCCGGGGCGGTGCAGCAGGCGGTGCGGGCGGCAGCAGCGGATTTGGTGGAGCGGGAGACCCTGATCGAGGCGATCCTGCTCGCGGCCGTCGCCGGCGAGCACTTGCTCGTGATCGGCGCACCCGGCACCGCGAAGAGCCAGGCGGTCCGCCGCGTGGCTCAGGCGCTGGGCGGCCGCTACTTCGAGTATCTGCTCGGTCGCTTTACGGAGCCGGGAGAGATCTTCGGGCCGATCGACTTGCTGAAGCTGCAGCAGGGCAAGGTGGAGACGCAGACGGCCGGGATGCTGCCGGAGGCGGAGATCGCGTTTTTGGACGAAGTGTTCCTCGGGTCGACGGCGATCTTGAACACCCTGCTGGCGGTGCTGAACGAGCGGCGGTTTCGCCGCGGGCATTCGACGATCGAGGTGCCGTTGCGGCTATGTGTCGGCGCTTCGAACGCGCTGCCGGAGGATCCGTCGCTGGCGGCGTTCGCCGATCGGTTTCTGGTCCGCGTGTTCGTGGAACCGGTGCCTGACTCGGAGCTGGAGGCCTTGCTGCGGTCGGGTCGAACGCACACCCAGCAGCCCGCAGGTCCGCCGCGCGTGTCCATCCAAGATCTCGACCAGCTGGCGCGTGCCCGCCGCGACGTCGATCTGACGGGGGTGCAGCCCGCGGTGGCGCAGGCGGTGCGGCTGCTGCGCCGTGCCGGCATCGCGCTGACCGATCGGCGGATCGTGCACGCGCAGAACCTGGTGGCGGCCGCAGCGGTGCTCGCCGGCCGCGGCGCGGCGACCGCGCAGGATCTGTGGCCGCTGATCTTCGCCGTGCCGACCGCCGTGGAGCAAGAGGCGGCGCGCGAGGCGCTGCGCGAGCACCTGGCCGACACGGACAGCGTGCTCTCGGCTGCCGCGTTCGATGCCTCCGCCGGCCCGCTGGCGCGGGCACGCCAGATCGCCGAGCGCAGCAGCGCGCTGCTCCAGGAGCCGCCGGCGGAGGAGCGCGCCGCCTGGGAGCTCCGCGTCGAGGCGCTGGCGCGCGAAATCGACGCCAGCTTCGGCCCCGACCTTCCCGAGCCGCTCGTCGCCGTTCGCGAGCAGATCAAGTCGGTGCTGGCGACGTGAGCCCCGCGGTCCCCAGCGGAGGCACGACGGGGGCACCCACGACGCCGCTCAGGTGGCGAGCTCGGTACCCGGCCCTGGCTCCCGTCGCGGCGCTCGCCGCCGGCGCCGCCGCCGCGGCGCTGCTCCGCCGGCTGCTCGATCTGGACGAAGCCCGGCGCGGGCGCCTGCGTGGCGTGCGCTTTCCGGGAGCGGTGCTGATCCTGGCGGCGGAAGCGGACCTGCCGTGGGTCGACGGCATCCGCTACTTCGGCCGAGACCCCGCTGCGCCCTCGCTGCTTTTGCCCACGGCGCTGGAGCCCGATGTGCCCGTCGCCCTGCTCGAACGCGCCGTCCTGCAGCGCGCAGCTCGGGACGGCCACCCCGACGAGCGGCCGTGGCTCGTCACGGCGGAGCCACCCCAGCTGCTCTCGGCCGCCAACGCGCGCCCGCTCGGCCCGGCCGAGCTCCGGGCGGCCAGCGAACCCCCGGAGCGGCTTCCGTGACGGCCCTGCCACGCAAGCTCGCCCGCTGGAAGACGGAGCTGTCCCTCTTTCCAGCGGACGTCGGGGTGCAGCTGGGCGATCTCGTCGCGCGCCTGGCGCCCGCGTTCGACGCCGCCACCCACCAGCACGCCGCTGACCAAGGCGAGGTCGACGGCTTCGACGGGCTCAGCCTGCGTGGAAGCTACGAGCGCTTGCTGGCCAGCGAGTGGGCGCTGCTCAAGAGCGCTCCGCTCGAGTTTCTGCGCCGGGCCGCCAACGCCGAACACTTGTTTTTGCAGTGGGCGCGCCGCGAGCCAGCGTCGCCCAAAGGAACGCTGGCGATCCTCGAGACCGGTCCCGACCAGCTCGGCCACTGCCGACTGGCTCAGCTCGCGCTGTTGATTCTGCTGAGCGAGCGGGCGACCCGCACGCGGTCGCGCTTCGATTGGCAGCTCTTGCACCATCAAGGCGAGGGCTTTCTCTCCGGCCTCGACGAGCACACGGTGAAGGCCTTCCTGGCGGGCCGAACGGGCCTGCGCCTGGGGCCGTCCGCGCTGGCCGACTGGCTGCGCGTCGGCGCCGATCGCGAGCGCTGGTGGATCGGCTCGGGGCGGCTCGTCCGCGCGCTGCCTCCGGGCGAGCGCAGCGTAACCATCTGCGAACGGGTCGAGCCGGGCCGCCCCCTCTTGGACGTCCGGGTGCAGAGCGGCGGGCGGCCCTGCGGCAGCGTCACCGTCGAGCTGCCGGAGCCCGCCGACGCCACGCGCCTCTTGAGGGATCCGTTCGAGAGCCGACGAACAGCCGCCACCAGGAGCCAGCTCCCGGAGCTCGGCACCAGCATGCTGTTGAGCGCTACCGGCAGTCGCCTCTTCGTGCGCACGACCAGCGGCGACCTGCTCGCGATGTCGGTGCCGAACTCGCCCCGCAACCCACCGACGACGCGCACCTACTCGGCCCCAGCTGGCGTCGCCGTTCTGGGTGCCGCCAAGCAGGCGCGCAGAACGACCTGGCTCCGTTTTCGTCCCGGCACCGCCATCCTCGAATCCAGCAAGCCCCTGCGTCGGGGGCTCCCGCCGGTCCTGGAGTGCCCGGTCCCGATCCTCGAGGCCCCCTCGAACCTGTCACCGCTGATGGGAGGTGGCGGGCCGCGCGTGGTCTTCGTGGCCGGTGAGGATCTGTTTCGCGTGGACTTCGACGAGCAGTCCTCCGATCCCATCGCACAGGGCGTTGCTGCGACCGCCTCGCTGCCGGACGGCGGCGGGCTCGTGGCGGTGCGGCGCTATGCCAAGGCGGACTTCAAGCCCGCCGTCGTTCGGATCTTCCACTCCGGACAGGACGTCCCGACCCCGCTTCCCTACCAGGGGTCGGCGACGGTTTTTCTTCGAGTGTGCTCCGTCAAACCCGAGCGTTTCGTCGTCGCCGAGGAGCTCTCGCCGGGCAGCTTCCAGATCACCCGGCACCTCCAGGAGCACCCCGACGCCGCGCAACCCGCCCCGGTCGTGCTGCACGCGCCCGCTGGCACGACCGTCATCGGCGTCGACGCCGTTGGCCGAGAGCTCGCGGAGCTGGGTCTGTATCTCATGGAAGCGGACCAGCAGCAGATCTCGCTCATCGGGCGCTCCCACCACCGCGAGCTGGTGAGGACGTCGTCCCCCATCGAGTCCGTCACCCTGGCAACGCACCGCGGCCTGTTGGCGTACTACACGGAATCGGGCGAGCTTGGCTTCGTCGAACGCTCCGGCAAGATGTTGTGGCGCGGAGAGCGACACCCATGACCTCGCAACCCGCGCCGCGCCGCACCGTCCACCACGGACACGTCAGGGCATCCGGCTACTGGTGGCCCGCGTCCGTCACGCCTCGCGTCCAAGCGCTGCGCCGCATCCTGCCGCTGTTCGAAGCCGGTCTTCAGGCGTTCGAGACCGATTGGGGCGTGATCGTCGAGCTCGCCTCGCCCACCTGGATCGACACCCAGCAAGCACCGGGCACGCCCCTCGTGCGCGTGGACGAAACGCTGATCAGCGCGCCGCTCACTCGAGCCGAGCGCGAAGCGTTGGGGTCCGGAGCGCGGGTCGTGCTCGTCGACGCGGGCCAGGTGCGCCGGCTGAGCGCCGAGGCCTTGCGCGCGATCGATCTCGGCGAAGCCATCGACGTGTCGGCGTTCGACCTGCAGGTCGGCATGCCCCTCGGACCACCGCCGGCACCACCCGAGCCAGCCATCTCCAACCCGCGCACCGCGGGTGAGCTCTTCGACGCGCCGCTCGGCCGCCTCGAGACCGCACACGCCCGCCAGGAGGTCATCGAAGCGCTCGGGCGCCGCCAAGGCCGAGGAGGCGGGGGAGCCGCGCCGTCCTTGCTCGCCGCCCTGCGCCGCGCGCTCACGCGCTTGCGGCCCTCCCGTCTGCCGCCCGGGGCACGCGGTTCCGCGCTGCCCGAGCGCATCGAGATCCCGCGCATCTCACCGCTCCAGCGCCTCCTCCAGCAGATCGACGGCTGGGTGTCCAACCTGCTGTACCGCTCTTGGTTCGGCAGACTGCTGAGCCGCCAGCACGCGCGGTATCTCCGGGAGCTCTTCGAGCTGCTCGATGCGCAGCGCGACCTGGACGCGCTCAAGCGAGCCATCCCGCTCTCCAGCACGATCGGCCACACCGCCCGGATGCCCTGGTTGCCGTTCGCGCCGCGATCGAGCCTCGACATCCAGCTGGCTCGCCCGCAGTCGAGATCGATGCTCGGGGTGGGGAGCTTGTTCGACGTGCTCAAGGCCCGCTACGAGGCGGCGTTTCGACGTCTCGAAGCGGCGGGACGCCACAGCGAGGCCGCCTTCGTGCTCGCGGAGCTGCTCGACGACGCCCCGCGGGCCGTCGCCTACCTCGAGCGACGGGGGGAGCGGGTGCTGGCGGCCGAGCTCGCGGAGGCTCGCAAGCTCGAGCCCGCGCTGGTGGTTCGGCAGTGGTTTCTGGCTGGCAATCACCGGCGCGCCGTGCGGCTCGCCGTGCAGCACAGCTGCTTTGTCGATGCCATTCACCGCCTCGAGCGCAGCAAGAACGAAGACGAGGCCAGCGCCTTGCGGCTGCTCTACGCCGATCGCCTGGCGGATGCCGGCAAGCTGGTGCAGGCCGCCCGGATGTTGCGACACCCCGGGCGGCACGCCCAGCTTCGGCTGCGCTTCCTCCAGCTGGCGCGGCAACAAGGCGACCTGACCGGCATCGATCTCGAGCTCGAAGCGGCTCCCGCTCGCTTCCAGGCCATCTGGCAGGATGTCTCGGCCCTGATCGAGCGCTCCGATCGGGACAGCATCCTGCAGCGCGTCGCCATCGCGAAGCAGCTCACCCGCTCCCCCAAATCCCACATCGAACCTAGCGCTATCGAACCCATCGCGCGCGAGCTCGGCCGCCAGCTGATCGCCGACGCCGCCAGCGGCGACGGCGAGCTCGTCGCCGTCGCCGCCAAAGTCGCCCGCTGGATAGGCGGCGCCTTCCGAGCCGACTTCCCCTCACTGGTCAGCTTCGAACGCCGGGCAGGCGCAACGTTGCAACATGGATATGCCGGCCACGATGCGGGCGTTCGGCCCATCTTCGATGTCTTCCCCCTCCACCAGCGGTTCGTGCTGGCGCTGGGCGAGCTCGGCGTCCGCGTCGTCAACCGTGACGGCAACACCGTCGCCGAGTTCGACACTCCCGCCGAGCGCCTGGTCCTCGCGCCGGGCCTGCCTTTCCTGCTGGCGCTCGCCCGCCGCGGCGACGCCTGGTTGGTCAGCCGCATCCACCTCGGCACGCGCCGCTCCGAGGTCTGGACCGAAATTCGAGCCACCGCCGTCGCCGACACCTTCGACGGCGAGTCCTGGGTGGTGACGGATCAGAGTCCCGGATCCGACGGCCACCTGCTGGTCCTGGACGCCGCGAGCCCCCTCCCGACGACGGTGAAGCGCATTTCCTTGCCGGATGACTTCTTCGTCCAGTCGATCTCGGTTCGAGGGCAAGACTGCACCGTGCTCGGGGGCTTGCCTTACGGAGAGCTCGAGCGCCTGCGCTACGAGCTACCCGCCTACGTGCTGCGCGAACGCATGACCCTGAGGCTGGTCGAGCCGGCCGACGCGGAGGCGCCTTCCATCTTCTGCGGCGCCTACGCTTCGGACGTCACGGGAGCCTTCGCCAAGTGGCACGTCACCCTGGACCCGGAGACGGGCGCGCTCAGCCACCCGCGGCTCCTCCACGGCACCCGAGAAATCCCCCTCCCCCCAGGGGATCTCAGCGGCACCGCCCAGCTGCATTTGGACCAGCAGGCCTTCGCCGTCAGCCTCACCCGCGAGCGCGGCTCGGAGCACGACGACGGGATCGGGTCCCGCGTGCTGGCCGGCACGCTCACCAGCGGCGTCGTCCTCGACCTCGATCTGGCCAGCGCCGCCTCCGTCGCCCTGCGCCTCACCGGCGCCAGCCTGGTCCTGGGCGACGCGGCCGGCCGCGTCCTGGCCTACGACCTCGATCGCCCCGTTCGCGTCGCCGACCTGCGCACCCGCTGACGCGCCCGGCAGCTGCCGACCCCGGCGTGGGCCTGATCCGCGGGTGAGCCCGCCGGCGACGTTCACCACTCGTCCGCGAACGCTTCCGCCACGAGGTGGTTGGCGCCGGCGGCGGCGAAGCTCGTGACCTCCTCCCGTGAGCACAGCGTCACGACGACCGCGGGCGTGTCGTCCTTGAAGAGCTTGCGAGCCCCGAACCACGCCTGCCGCAGAGACCCCCCGCCGTCCCCCTGAATGGTGTCCGGCTCCGGGATGACCCCGGTCTCGAGGTAGGCGAGCACGCGGTCGCCGTGGTGTGCGTAGGCCTCGCGCAGCCGGTCGTAGGCGTGCGGCTCGAGGCTCTCCCCCTGGGCGAGGACCGTACGCGCGGCGTGCATGAACGCACCCAGGCCCATCGAGACGTGACCCAGGTCCCGCATGCGCTCGGCGTTCACGCCGTCCGGGAATTGGTCCGGGTTCACGGGCGTGAAGTCGGAGTTGATTTGCGCGGCGTCGATCCCGCCTCCCCAATGCAAGACCGTGAGACCGATTTGCGGATCCCCTTCGGCGTCGAGCAGTGGCTTGATCTTGTCCCCGTCATAGGCCGAATGGAAAATCGACTGGCTGATCCGCTGATAGAAATAGCCCTTCGCGTCCTCCCAAAGATCCGCGTCCCCGATGTACGCTGCGATGGCCAACTTGGAGTCGGCGAAGCTCGCGTGCCAGTTCGGGCCATTCGTCCAGTCGAGGATCGGGTAGCACACGTCGACCAAGAACGTTTTGAAGTCCGGATCCTGGTAGTCGACGATGGCCGCCGCTTGCGCCAGGTTCGTGCAAGACCATCCCGCGACCAGGCGGTACTGCTCACCCGGATCCGTCTCCCAAGACGTGACGCCGCGGAGCTCGTCCAGCATGGCGAACACCTTGCTCCGCCGGTCGGCCTCCTCGTCCGCCGCCCACAACACGGCCTGCACCTTCATGTAAACGGATTCGTCCTTCAGCACGTCCCGCTCGACGCTGCTGATCTCCGATCCATACGAGCTATGGTCGCGGTCGACGTTAGCCGCCCACGAGCCCGCCAGGCGGGTGTACTCGGCCGACGTGGTCGACCACGCGTCGATCTCCGCCTGGGTGTACACCGGATAGCCGAAAGTCGGACCGGAAGGACCCCCGCTGCTCCCCCCCGCCCCCCCCGCGCCCCCCCCCCCCCCCGGGGGCGCCGCCGCCGCCCGACTGCCCGCCGCCGCTCGTCGCGCCGGCGCCCCCATCCCCGCCGGCTCCTCCATTTCCGCCAGACCCGGCAGCTCCAGGCGCAGTCCCAGCGGCTCCACCCAACGCGCCACCGCCGCCCGACTGCCCGCCGCTGTTCGTCGCGCCAGCTCCCCCACCACCGCTCGCGCTCGCGCCGCCCGACGCGGCCCCAGCTCCCCCACCACCGCCGGAGCTGATGCCGCCCGAACCCGCGCCAGAGCCGCCGCCATCAGAGCCCTCGTCATCGCCGCATGCGGGTGCGAAGACCGCGCACCCCAAAGCGACCACCCAATGACTCTTCCACCCGAACCAGCTGGAGCGCATGACGTCGAGTCTACGCCTCATTCGGAGCGACGTCTTCTCGGCGTTCGGAGATCGAGCTAGCCGCTGGATTTTGGGCCTTCGGGGGATCGCGAGGGTTGCGATGCCTTTCGCGTCCTGAGATTCTAAGTACCCATGGAGCCTGGCAGGGACGGAGGAGGTGGCCGCTTTAGGGCTGCGCTCGTCGCGTTGTTCGTCGCGGCGGCGTGCAACGGAGGTGACGCAGGCCGCGGCGACCGTGACGCGGACCGGACTGCCGGAGGGAACACCGGGGGTGACAGCGGCGCCGACGGCGGCGCCTGCTCCTCCGACGATCCTTGCGACGCGCCCCTCATTTGCCGCGCGGGACTCTGCGTCGCGGAGAACGATTCGGGCGTCCCGAGCGCTGGCGCGGGGGGGGCACCTTCTGGCGGCGATCCGGGCGACGGCGACAAGGACGGAGCTGTCGGAGGGACCGCTGGAGGCGACGGCGGCGCCGAGGGCGGCGCCTGCTCCTCCGACAATCCCTGCGACGCGGGCCTCATTTGCCGTGCGGGGCTCTGCGTCGCGGAGAGCGATTCGGGCGGCCCGAGCGCTGGCGCGGGGGGGGCCCCTTCCGGCGGCGATCCGGGCTCCGGGGGCAGCTCCGGCTCCGCCGGCGACACCGGGGAGGACCCCGAGTTCGTCTATGGCGTCGACAAGGCGGCTACCCTCGCCCGCGCGGGCCTGTCCGATCCCGGCGCGCTGGTGCCGCACGAGGGGAACCTCGTCGCAGACATCCCCGGGCACACCTACCGCGACCTCGACGTCTCCGGGTGGGTCGATATCCAGGCGGACGGCGTCACGCTCGAGAACGTCCGTATCCGCGTCGGGCCCGCGCTGCGCGAAAACTGGGACCCACCGACACAGGCGGGCATCTGGAACTATGGGCGACCCTCCACCTTCCGGAACGTCGAGATCGCCCCCACCCACCCGAGCGTCGACACCTACGGCATCCTCGGCTCCAACTACGAGGCGTACGACGTCTCCGTTCGGGACTGCGTCGACGCCCTCCAGGTGAACACGAACACCGGACCGATCCGAGTTTACGGCGGTTTGCTCGACCGCATTCTCTGGTACGCCGACGATCCTCGCCAGGATGACGGCTCCCACAGCGACGCCATCCAGATCATCGGAGGCTCCGGGCACCGCATCCAAGGCACCGTGATCCGGGTCGGCGCCGGCCCCGCTGCCCGCACCCAGGATGGCGTCCACGCCGGGAGCTTCGGCGTCATCATCAGCCCCGGAAACCCGGGCATCGGTCCCGTCACGGACGTCACCGTGGAGCAGGTCTGGTTCGAGGGTGACGGCTACTCACACTTCAAGTTGGGGCAAGGTGGGCACGGCCCCGTGACCCCCTTGCGCATCCTCGACTGCCGCTTCGAGCAGTACACGGACAACCCCGTCATCCACGGCACCGCCGCCTCGATCGACGCCGCCGAGATCGCCGGCAACACGGGGCCCGAAGGGATCCCCCTACCCACCGATCAGATCTGGGCCGAAGGAAACTAGAGCGACATGCCGTCGAGTCTACCCGCGATCAAAGCGACGTCTTCTCGACGCTTGGACGGCCGGGGTTGGCGGCGAATTTCTGGGGCTTGAGCCGGCCGGTGGAGTTGGCGCGACTCGCAACGACCGAGACCGCAGGTTGCAACGTATGGTCGAGGGGTGTATATTGTGTGTATGCCCAGAATGCAGGTCTATTTGCCTGAGGACGTCTACCGCGCGGTGAAAGAGCGCGGGCTATCCGCGTCGGAGTTGCTGCAGGCGGCAGTGCGTTCAGAGGTGCGGCGGCAGGAGTTGTTGGCCAGGACGGACGAGTATTTGAGAAAGCTGGAGGACGAAATAGGCGCCCCCTCCGCGCGCCAGCGGTCGCAGGCCCGCAGGATCGCCAAGCAGATCTCCGTGCGCAAGCGGCGCAAGGCGGGATAGTTCGTGCTCGTATTGGATTCGGGAGCCGTGACGCGCCTGGCAAGGCGGTCGCGCCAGAGCGCGGCGCTGATCGCCGCCTTCCGCGACGAAGGATTGTGGCCACCTTGTGTTCCGAGCGTGGTCCTGGTGGAGTGTCTTCAGGGGCAGTCCGGCAGGGATGCAAACGAGAATCGCCTGCTCAAGACCTGCGATATTTTCGAAGAGGTTACGGAGCTGCTTGCCCGAAGGGCGGCCGTGCTCCGCGGTCGCGCCCGCCGGGGCTCTGCCGTGGACGCGCTCGTCGTCGCTCTGGCCGAACCTGGCGGAGCGGTCCTGACTTCGGATCCAGGCGATCTCACAGCGCTCGCCGCCCACGCGGTCGACGTGGAGATCGTTGCCATCTAGTGCTCCCGCCCGCGGCCGAGGTTTCGCGCCAGGGGGAAAGAATCGCCGCAAGAATCGAGGTCCGAGCCTGGCGCCAGGGGGCCAGCTACGGCCCACCGCGGCACGTCCAGGATTCGCCGCAGACAGCGAGGTCTGGACAGCTCGACGTGCCACTCGTGCCAGCCGGGGTGCCGTCGTCCGCGCAGGCCCCGGTGCGCCTCGGACCCTCCGTGTAGCAAGCGTAGCCAGCGGTTCGCCCGCAGCCCTCGACGGAAACGTATGTCGCATCTGGTCGGGTCGATATGTTGGTGACGCGCGCCGAACTGCACTTCAAGTCGTCGACCGCCCGCTCCACGGCCGCCTCACTGGCCGTCGAGGGACCGCAGCACCCCCCTGCGCCCAGCGACGCCGCGATCACTGCCTGCCACCACCGGGTCCGCACCCTCAGTCGTTCGTGCATGGCGCGCCCCTGAGCAAGTCGTGTGCCTGCATACAAGGCCCGCGACCACGCCAAGTTTTCGCCGCCGCCCGCCCCTCCGTCGCCACATTTCGTGAACGCCCGGAGTACCAGCTGTGTGCTTGGGTTCACACGCAGAGCGCCGGCACCAGCGGTGCCTAGACATCCCCCCCCAAACCATCCACTCGTCGTCGAACGCAGCCGGCAGCGCCAGCGCCCACGCCGCTTCGGAGAGGCACCTTTCGGTCAGCGGCTCCGAGGGCACATGTGGGCGAGTCGACACGGCGACGACCTCGTCGAGCGTGGTCTCCAAGGTGACCGAGGCGGTGCTCGTTCCGCCGCAGTTTGCGCCAGGCCCGCGTCAGGTGGAGGAACCCCTCCCTGTCGAGCTCTGGACCGCGACCGGTCGTCGTCGTCCCACCCATGCGAACTATCGGCACACCGAGGCCGCCGAGCCCGCCGCCCCCGCGCCCCAGTCGATGCCCTCGGTCGAGGGACGCACGCCCGGCTCGATGGCAAGGTAGCTGGTGATGGGCGAGACGGCGCCGCCCAGCGTCGCGAGCGTCATCATCTCGGGCTCGGTGAGCTCGCGCAACAGCTCGGTACCGAATGCGAGCGCCGCCCACAGCTTGCGCCGCGACGCATCCGACGGCAGCCGCGCCTGCACGGGCGACGACCAGAGCTCGCCCTGCACGAGCAGCGCCGGCTCCGCCGTGGGCATGAGGCTGGTCGCGGCGCTGTGGCAATCAGCGTTGTAGTGGGCGCTCGAACAAGTGTTCCCACACCGCTAAGGCCAGGGACAACGGTTAGCTGAGCCGCGGCACTCACCGCTGCCAAAAGCAAGAGCTGCTCATCGAGAAGAGCCCAGAGGGGCGTGGATCGTCCCCGGAGCCGTCGTGTCTTGCGCGGGCCCGAGCACGAGTGAAGTGAAACAGGATAGCGACGGCCTCGATCGTCGTTCGGTAGTTCGAACGACGGGCGATCCGAACGAGCAAGTGCGGTGCGCTGAAACGACACTGGGACGTCAGCGGACAGGAGACCGCTTCAAGTCTTCACCCATCCATGTCGATTGAGGCCGATTAGGGTCGATTGAGCTTGACACGATTCGCTACCAAACCTCCCGCTGGATCGGCGCCGCTGTCCGAAGAGCGCCGCTTGCCCGCCCAGCGGCGGCTCTAGCGGCTTTTCGTGAGCAAATCGACTCGCGAGGTGTCAGCGTGGCCGCGAGCTCGACAGCGCGCATCCTCAGGGCATGAAAATCTAGGCTGTATAAAGATCTCATGGAATCCTCATTGAGATCTCTGTCCGATGACGATCTTCACGCTGCCGTGCGTCGGCTCACCGCGCGCTCCAACGTCACCCTCGCCGACCTGCTCGCGCACCTCGGGGAGGTGGAAGAGCG
>JAEZYZ010000432.1 GCA_023418705.1 Pseudomonadota bacterium
CGGCGGCGCCGCCCGTGGCCCCGCCGGTCCCGGGCGAGATCGAACCCGGCGGCCTTGGATCATCGTCCGAGCACGCGAGCGACACCAGGCCCCCGACCAGGGAGGCGAACGCGACGCCACGGATACGGCGCGGCGCGTTCAGTCGGCGGGGGGACACGAATAGGTGAGCTGCCATTCGTTGAAGGTCGGTCCGGAGCGTCGATCACTCGTTGGCGTTAGCGTCGCCTCGAGCTCCAAAAATCGCTGAGTAGCCGTCGGGCGGCCGCCAAGCGCGGCGAACACGTTGATGGGGCACGGTGCGGGGCCCGACAGCGCGCACACCTGCGTGTCGGGATCCGCTGCGGCGGTGGCCAGGTCGAGGTAGTCGCTGGCGGCGAGCTCGGCTTCTGTCGGCGCCGTGCGGGCGCGGAACACCACGCGCGAGTCTCGTGGAGTGATGGTGTCGTAGGAGAAAAACTTCCAGAGCGGAGAGGTCCCCGCTTCACAGGTCGCCTCGTAGACCTCGGTCACCGTCACGGGGGACAGATAGCGCAGGCAGTCGATCTCGACCTGAACGGAGTCGCCGCCGCTGGTGGTCAGGGCCGAGCAAGTGCTCGGGCAGAGCGTCAGGCGGGTGGGGGCCTCCGGGTCATCGTAGTACCAGCCATTGCCACAGGCGCCTTCGTCGGCGACCCGAGCGAGCGGGGTCGCGTCGCCCGAGGCCGCGACGTAGCTGACGAGGGCCGTCTCGATATCCAACACCTCGCCGTTGGCGAGGTCGAGTGAGCAGGAACCCTCGGGGCTCAGGGCGCGGGTGAAACACTGCGGCGGCGCGCACGCTGGCAGCTCGACGGCGTCGTCGTACAGGGTCCAGTTGTCGAGGCAGCTGCACTCTTCGACGTGCGCGTCGCCCGGCGGGTTCACCATGATCTCGCGTTCGCCCGTCAACCCCGGACAATCAGAGACGCTGACGCACTCCCCCGGGGCAATGGGCTCGGTCGTGAAGCACTCCTCGACGCCGTCGGCGCTCGTGTCGGGACCGCAGCGGGGGTACTGCCCGGAGCCTTCCGGGAAGTGCACGATGCGGATGCCCGCCGGCGCCGTGGTCGTGCCGTGGTTGCAAACGGGGACGACGCCGCCTTCGTCGTCGCACGGCACGCCGCCCGCCAGATCGATCCCCTCGCAGGAGCCGTCGGTTTCGCCCGGAAGCCACGCGACACAATGACCCGTCTCCTGCCCGGGATCCTTGCACTGGACGTCGCACACCCGCTCGGCCAGCCCGACGCACGCCTCGCTCCAGCCGCTCTGATGACGGGTCGGACCCTCACACATCGAATCGGTCTCGTACGAGCAGTGCGCGTCGTTCCAGTCGCCGTTCCCCAGGAGGTGGACGCAATCTTCGTTGTTGAAGTTGTTCGGCTCGCCAGGGCTCCAGGCGCGGTACGACGCCGTGCTGCCGTTGGCCCAGCTGAAGGTCCCCTCGTTCTCGTTGCCCCGGTCGTTCAGGCCGATCCAGGTGTCCTGGCCCGCGCTGCGGAACCACACGAAGGTGTTCTCTTCCTCGGACTCGATCACCGCCAGGTCCCAGCCGTCGCCGCGGGCTTGGCAGGCGGTGCGCGCTTCTTGCCAGGTGCGTTCTACGGGGTTGAGGTAGTAGCAGCTCGAGCCAAGCTGCACCTCACCCGGACCGCATGGGCAGCTCACCCCGCACTCGGTCGCGACGAGCTCGACGCAGCTCGAGCTCCACCAGCCGTTTTCATCACAGCAGGAGGGGCGGGTTGCGCAGATGCTGGCCACGCACGGATCGCACGCGGCCTTGAGCGGAGCGCCCCAGGAACAGGGCGAGTGGTCGCACGTCGCGCCGACGCCGGCCTCGCAGCAGCTGGCATCTTCGGCGCAGACCTCCGCGACGCACGGGTCGCAGTCGGCCGCCAGCGCGATGCCCGGCGCGCACTTGCCGTGGGCGCAGCTCGCGTCGGTCCGCGGGTTTTCGCAGCGGTGGCTGAACTGACAATCGGCGCCGGTGGCACACGGCTGGTTCAAGCCTCGATCCACCAGAGGACCCGGATACCCGTCGAGCGAAACGGGCCCGCCGGGCCAGTCGAAAATCGGGTTGGTCTCGACGGCGGTGAGGCCGCTGTCGGGGACCTCGTCGTAGCGCTGGCAAAACGGGTCGCAGGGATCGTCGAGACAGGCTGCGGGAGCCCCCAACGCCTGCAGGCGCGCTACCAGCTGAAGGCGGGTCCCGTGGAAGCTCGAGAGGTGTCCGTCGCCGCAGGCGCTCCAGCGACCGCCCTCACAGGTCTGAGAGCCCTTGTAACAGCTGAACACACCGTCGACCTCTTCGAGCTCGACGCTGCAATCTCGGCTCGCCCCGCTCGAGCAAGAGCGGTTCGGCGAAAGGGGCTCGCCGGGCGTGCTGCCGCCGGGGAGATACGGCAAGGCGTCGTCCTCCGAGCACCCGACGCCAATCAGGCCGAACACCGCCAACGCCGCGGCCGCGGCCTGCAGCAGGATCACCCTCGCCGTAGATGACGGACCGCTCATGGCGCTCCCCGACAGCTGGGGCCGCGCGGATCAACGTCGGGCGCTGTGACGCAGTGCGACATTAGACGAGCTCCAGCAGCGCAAAGCATGCTCCGTGCCGCCAAGGATCTCCAGCCCTTCTGTGGGGTCAAGTGGGTGCGGAGGCGACACCGCTATGAAAACGTTGCGGAAACGCTACTAATTTTCAGAAGCCGGCACGCCGGCCGCCGCTCCGCGGCATGCCCTCGATCAGCGGCTCCCAGACCTTCGACTCCACGAAGATGCGCACGAGCTCGCCGTCGATGTGCCCGTCCTTCACCTCGAAGCCCAAAATGTCGAGCGCCTTTTCGACCGGCACCGCGCGCTTGTAGGGCCGGTCGGAGGCGGTCAGCGCATCGAAGATGTCGCTGATGCTCATCAGCTTGGACTGCAGCGGGATTTCCTCGGCGCGCAAGCGGTTCGGGTAGCCGGTGCCGTTGAGCCGCTCGTGGTGGGAGCCGGCGATCACGGCGACGCGGGCAAAGGTCTTGCCCCAAGGGATGCGGGACAAGAACCGGAACGTGTGGCTGACGTGGCTGCGGATTTCCTCGATTTCTTGGGGCGTCAGCGAGCCGCGCGTGACGCTCAGCGATCGCACCTCTTCGGAGCCGAGCAAGGTCGCGGGCGTGCCGTCGAGGCCCTCGTAAGGGGTGCGCCCAAGCTCGGCGATCTTTTCGAACTCCCCCGCAGCCAAGACGGTCGGCTCGTTGGCGTGCTCGATGAGCCGCCAGGCCTCCGCGAGCTCGGCGCGCTTGCGAGCGAGCTCTTGGTCGAGCTCCAAGAGATCGTGCTCGCCCGCGCCCCGTCCGAGGGCCCGCAGCTTGCGGTGCAGGATTTCGGCCTCCACCGTCCGCATCACGAAATCGAAGCGCTGGCGGATCAGCGTGAGCTCGTGCGGGTAAAGCTTCTTGGCTTTCACCAGCACCGCTTCCCGCACCCCGATCTTTCCGAAGTCGTGCAGCAGCGAGGCGTACTCGATCTCGCGCAAGTCTTCGCGCTTCCAGCTCACCTCGCGGTACGGCCCGACATCCACACGCTCCACCGCCTCGGCGAGCGCGACGGTCAGCTGCGCGACGCGGCGTGAGTGCCCGCTGGTGGTCGGATCCCGTGCTTCGATCGCGTCCACCGACGCCCGCACGAAGCCTTCGAAGATGCTGCGGATCTCTTCGTAGAGGATGGCGTTCTCGAGCGCGATCCCAGCCTGCGCCGCCAACGTGGTCAAGAGCTGCTCGCTGCGCTCGTCGAATGGGACGACGTTGCGCTCCACGTCGTCCGAGCTCAAAAGCTTGTGCTTGGGCTCCCGTTTCTTGTTGATGAGCTGCAGCACGCCGATCACCTCGCCCTGGCTCGAGACCAGCGGCGTCGAGATCATGCTCTTGGTGCGATACCCGACGCGGTCATCGAAGGAGTGATCGAAGCCGAACGGAGAGTTTTGCGGCAGCTCGTAGACGTCGTCGATCGAGAGCGTGCGCTTCTCGAGGGCCACGTAGCCCGCCATGCTGCGCGGGCTGATCGGCATGGTGAACTCCCGCGAGTCGAAGGAGACGCTGTCGTTCTGGCTGAGCTTGAAGTGGAGCTGCCGGCGGGACAGGTCGGGCCCTTCACCTTCGACGACGTAGATGCTGCCCGCATCGGCCCCCGTGACGAAGCGGCTCTTCTCCAAGATCAAGCCGAGCAGCTTGTCGATTTCCTTCTCCGTCGTGATCGCCCGAGCGATCTCGATCAGCTCCCCGAGCTCGTAGCGGTAGCGATTGAGCCATTTGCCGCGACTCTCGCTGCGCGCCTTCACCTCCATGAGCTCGAAAGCCTGGTGCAGCGCCACGGTCAGCTGTTCGGCGCTCGGTGGATCGTCGAGCAACGCGCCGAGCCCGAGGTTCAGCGCCGCGGCGAGATCGGGCTGCTTGGGACGCCCCACGATCAGAAGGCGCGTCTCGTACGCTGCCAGTCGTTCGAGATACGGCCGCAGCAAATCGCGACCTTCGTCCCACACCGCTGCCGGCGCGATCAGCACGCTCTGCTCGCCCCGCCGCAGCATGATCAGCAGCGGGTGGGGCCGCACGATCCGCTCGCTCGGCGAACGTTCGCTGGCGCTCAGCAAGTCGACCACGCGATCGAGGCTGTCCACCACCGCGCGCGGCCGGGGGCTCAGGGCCCGCAGAGCCGTCTTGGTCGTGCTGGTGCCGGGCGCGGGCGCCGAGCCCGGCATCACGCTTCCTCGGGGCGGAGGATCTCCGCCGCGGGTGCTGGGTCTGCGGTGTCGGCGTTGGTCGGTGTGTCGTTCCCGCGAGCCTTGGCCGCCCGCCGCGCGTCGGCCAGGGCCAGGCGTTCGGCGTCCCGCCGCTCGTAGGCCACGATGATCTTCTGCACCAATGGGTGCCGCACCACGTCTTGATCGCCGAACGCCTGGAACGCGATGCCCGGGATCCCGGTCAGCAGCTCGCGGGCCTCTCGCAGGCCGCTGCGCGCCCCCGCGGGCAGATCGGTCTGGGTGATGTCGCCGGTCACGACCGCCTTGGCTCCGAACCCCAGGCGCGTCAAAAACATGCGCATCTGTTCGCCGGTGGCGTTCTGCGCTTCGTCCAGAATGACGAAGGAGTCGTTCAAGGTCCGCCCCCGCATGAAGGCGAGGGGAGCGACCTCGATCTGCCCCCGCTCGCGCATCTGCTCGACCTTCTCGAAGTCGATCATATCGTGCAGGGCGTCATAGAGCGGCCGCAGGTACGGGTTGACCTTCTCCGCCAGGTCGCCCGGCAAAAAGCCTAGCTTTTCGCCCGCTTCGACGGCGGGCCGGGTCAAAATGATGCGCTTGACGCGCTTCTGCATCAGCGCGCTGGCGGCCATGGCCATGGCCAAATAGGTCTTGCCGGTGCCCGCCGGCCCGATGCCGAACGTCAGGTCGTGGGTGCGGATGAGCTCGATGTAGCGCCGCTGAGCCTCGGTCTTGGGCACCACCGGACGGCGCCGGGGCGTGACGATGATCGCCTCTTCCAACAGGTCCACCAGCGAAGCCTCGGGGTTTTCTCGAAGCCCCCGCAGGGCGCGGCCGACGTCGTTGCGGTGGATCTCGTGCCCCCGTCCGACCAGGGCCGCCGCGTCGCTCAGAAACCGTTGGGCAACCCGCACGTCCTGTTCACTGCCGGACACGTGGATGGTGTTGCCGCGCAAGCTGACATCGGTGCCGCTCTGGGCGGCCAGCTCCGCGAGGATGTTCTGTTGAGGGCCCGACAAGGCCAGCAGCACGGAGGTGCTCTCCACCTCCAGGCTGCTGATGAAGGTGGCGGGGTCCCTCTGCAAATCAGTGCTGCCCATGTTGGATGAGGATGACATCAGCATAATCGCGGCGGCTCGGCCTTGCACGCGCCGAGTGCGCCGGCGCCCCCCGCGCTGGGCTCTGGGCTAACGATTGGGGCAGTCGTGCCAGGGAGCAGAGCGGCCCGCAGCGCAAGCCGTTCTGCTCTAGCGCCCCGATCCGCTTACCAGCCGAGAGGCCCGAGGGATCGGGGCCCCACGTTGGGTGAGGGCCCCGATTCCTCTGGAAACCCTCAGCTTTGCTCGCGGAACGGGGCTCTAGAGGGTCTCGATTTCCGCGGCAGACGGTTTGAGGCCTCGGACGACAGGCGCCCTCGGGCCCGGGCGCCCGCGGGCTCGAATGTCGTTGACTCCTCTTTAAAGAGGGCGTACGCCCACGATGCGTGAGGGGGCCGGGGGGGGGCACACCCCGCCCGGGGCCCCCGCCGCGCACGGTTTAGAGCCCACGCCAAGCCAGCGCCCCAGCGTGGAGGGGGCGCGAGTTTTTTGCCCGATCGCGCCGCGCCCCGGTAACCCACAGCGCGATGCGACAGTGGAGCAGATGGGTGGGCGTCGGCGCCGCGGCCGGGATCATATCCGCGCTCGTGCCCGTCGTTCGCGGCAACATCAGCTTGGAGGGGCCGCTGAGCAGGCTCGAGCGCCAGCGGGGCGCCGAAGAGCCCCCCGTCCCCCCGCTCGACGGGTTGGATCTCCGGCGCCTCGATCTGAGGCCGCGGCGCGTCCTCGCCCCGCTCACGCAAGGGCGCGTCGCCGAGCTGACGCTCGATCCGGTCGTTCAGCGCGCGGCGCAGTCGGTGATGCGACGCTACCGTATCCCCGAAGCGGGCGTCGTGCTGCAGCAGGTGACCACGGGCAAGCTGCTCGCGTACGCCAGCTACGTGAACGACGGGGAGAAGTTCGACGTGAACGTCCGCGCCGAGGCGCCCGCCGCGAGCGTGTTCAAGGTCGTCACTGCCGCGGCCCTGGTCGAAAAAGCTGGCCTGAGCGGCGACACCGAGCAGTGCTACCACGGCGGCAGGAGCCGCATCGATCCCGGCGAGCTCGAAGACAATCCGGCGCGAGACAAATGGTGCGCCACGCTGTCGATGGCGATGGGGCGCAGCCTCAACGTGGTGTTCGGGCGGCTCGCGAAGAAGCACCTCACGCCCGAAGATTTGACCGAAGCGGGAGGGGCCCTGGGCTTTGGCGCGCCGGTGCCGTTCGTGCTGCCGAACGAAGCCCCCAAGATCGAGATCCCCGACGACTCGCTCGAGTTCGCGCGCAGCGCCGCCGGCTTCTGGCACACCAGCTTGTCTCCGCTGTCGGCGGCCAGCTTGGCGCAGACCGTCGCCAACGGTGGCGTGACCCTCGAGCCGCGCATCGTGCGCAGCGTGTCGCAAGACCGCGAGGTGCTGTGGGAGGAGCCCGACGAGCCGCGCGTGGTCCGGCGTGCGATCAAGCCCGAGACGGCGCGGGAGCTGACGAAGATGATGGTCCAGACCGTCGCCAGCGGTTCGGCCTACAAGAGCTTCCACGATCGCAAGGGCCGCCCCTTCTTGCCGAACATCCAGGTCGCCGGGAAGACGGGGACGTTGACGCGCCACAAGGAAAATCGGCACTACACCTGGTTCGTGGGTTTTGCCCCAGCGGACAAGCCGGAGGTGGCGATATCCGCTCTGGTCGTCAACACGCCCACCTGGCGAATCAAGGCGCCCGTGCTCGCCCGCGAGGTGCTCCGCGCGTACTTTGCCGAAAAGAAGCGGCCCGGCGTCACGGCGCCATAGCCCGAACCCCGGAGATTTGCCGGCATACTCGAGCTGGCCGCGCCTCTTCGCATGACGGACGCCTGGCTCGGCCCGCCGGTGCCGTCGTGACATCCGAGCCGGAATGTGCACATTGGCTCTGGAAAAGGCCACCGGGGCGGACGGCCCCCGAAACGAGCAGCCCGAGGCCCGTTTCCCCGCTTCCCGGTGTTGGGGGTAGACGCACTCGCTCAAATTGCTAGGATAAAAGCGTGCAAGTGGTGCTCCGGAAACTTGGCCGCGGCTCCCGAGCGGTTAGCGGACGACTCGTCCGCGCGCCCCGCAAGGGTTCGGTCGTCGTGATCGAGTTCTCCGATGGCATGCACGAGTACGTCACCACCCCAGTGAAGCGCGTGCTGCGCCTGGCGTCGCGGGACGTCTTCTACATCGAGACGGTCAACAGCCGGTATCGGTTGGAAGTGCGGGACCGCGAGCGGGCGCTCGAGGACGCCTCGAGCGGCTGATCTTCGGGGCGACGCAAAAGGGGGTCGCCTTTCGGGCAGCGCGTGAGTATCACTGCGGGCCTCGCGGCGTTGGCCGCGGGCGGACAAACAGAAGGAACGTTCATGGGCAGGTTCGATAGCCGCAGTTCTCAGAAGATGCGACGCAGGAAGCGCCAGCGGAAGAAGAAGGAGCGCGCCAAGGCTCGCCGCGAGCAAGCCAAGAAGCCCGCGGCCCCCGCCAAGGCCACCAAGAAGTCCAAGAGCTGATCGGTCCGATCAGCGAATGGTTCGGCTCTCGAAGTGCACGTCCGGTCGGCTCCGCGCTGACCGGTAGACCACTTCGCCGAACAGCCCTGGATCCCCGGCGGCGCGGGACTCGCGCATGAGCAGCCAGGCGCCGTCCTCTTCTTGCCAGAGCTGCGCGAGGCGTGTCCGTCGCAGCGTGCCTTCGTCGGCGCGCACCCATGAAACATCCACCTGGACGACCGCTCGCCCCTCGTCTTGCATCGCCAGGCTGGTTAGCTCCACGTCCACGACGCGCAGCCCGCTTCCCCAGTGGGCGTGTCGCTCGATGAAGCTCGCGCGCGCTGCGCGGTGGGTGCGGCTGGCGGCCAGGTCCAGGCGGCCGAAGCGAGCGGCCAGGTTCAGCTCGCGCGCCGCGTCCGTCACGCGCTCCGACGCGGGGGGCGGCATCATGCAGCTGCTCAGCGTGGCGCAAAGCAGCGCTGCGCTGGTGAGCGCAACCCACGGTCGGCGCGGACGGGTGGCCATCGCAAGCAGGCGTATCAGACCCGCCAAGCGCCGGGAAAGAATCTGCCGAACCGGGCGGCGCGCTCGCGGGGAGCGGATCAGAAATCGTCGTGGAACAACGGCTCGCGGTTTCGCACGTAGCGATACACGAGCTGCCGCCCTTCCGGAGAGATGTCGATGAACCGAGCGCCGAAGCCAGGCGGAGCGTCCATACCGGACAGCGGCGCTTCGCGTGTCCAGGCGACGTTGCCGAGCGCTTCGAACTCGTAGCCGCCGGGCATGCTCACCTTGATGAGCACTTCGCTGCCCACGTCCGGGATCTGGTAGGTCGCGACGAAGATGCCGCCCGATTCGATGATGTCGTTGCTGCTGAGGCCTTTGTAGAAGTTCGACGAGCTGTGCGCGCCAAGCTCCGCCTCGACGCGCAAGGCCGTCGTTCTCCCGGGCGCCGGTGCGGCCGCCGTGGGCGCCGCCGCGCCGGGCACCGCTGCGGGGGGCGCTGCAGCCACCGTGGCTTGCTGCGCCGGCGGTGCGTAGGCCTGTTGCGGTGGCGGGTGATAGGGGGCTGGCCCCGCAGCAGGGGCCGCCGCTTGCGGCGGGGGAGCCTGCACCTCGGTCTGCGCGTAGGCCGCGGGCTGCGCCGCGGGGACGGCCGTCTGCGATGCGTAGTTTGCCTGCGGCGCGGCGTAGGCTGCTTGCGGCGCCACATGGCCGGCTTGCGGTGCGAACTGCGCTGCCTGCGGCGCGCCCGCTTGTGCCGACGGATCGGGATGATAGGCGGTGGCGGCGAGCGTCGGCGTCGTGGCCGTGGGTGAAGCTTGCGTCGGGGGCGGAGCGCTCGCTTGCGCGGCCGGGGCGAGCGCCACCGTCCCGGCGAGGGCTGGATCGGCGGGTGCCGGCGCAGGGCTCGTGTTCGTGGGGCCTGCAGCGCGCGGCGCGGCCGCCGATTCGCTCAACGCGTGCACGGTGCTCAGCGAGCGGGCCACGGCTTCGAGCGCTCGCTCGGCGGCCTCGTGCGCCGGCATGCGCGTCTGCAGCAAGTTCAGGGCCTCTCGGAGCTGCGCCAGCGCGTGCGGCGCGGCTTCGGGCAAGGCGCCGCCGCCGGTGGTCTCGATCCGGTGCAGCGAACTCATGGCTTGGGCGATCGGCGCAGCGGCGTCGAGCAAAGCCTCGGGCAAGCCTGGGCTCTGAAGGGCTGCCAGGCCCTGGGCCAAACTCTCACGTGCGCTGCGCGCGGCGCTCACCGGTTCCGTCATTCAGGATCCTCCGAAGACGCCGAGTCTAACACCGGTTGGCGGCTCGCGACGAGGGCGGCGAGGTCGATGCCCGAGACCCGTCGCGGCTCGTCACGAGCGGACTCCTCCACCATCGCCCACACCACCTCGAGCGCCCCGTCACCGCTGCGGATGACGAGCCGACGCCCGAGCGCTGCGGCTTCCCCCGGCTTCAATGCCAGCGGGTAGTCCGACGTGTCCACGGCGTGGGTGACCTCCATGCGCAACCCCGCGACCTCCAGCGCCAGGCCCGGTGTGGGACTGAGTGCGCGGATGCGGCGCAGGATGCGCGCCGTCGGCCAGCTCCAATCGACGCGCAGCAGCGCGCCGTCCGGCGCGGGTGCCCAGGTGGCGTCGCCGGGTGGCTGGGGGGTGCCGCGAACCGCGCCCTGCTCGGCGACCTGCCGCGCCGCCTGGCGCAGCAGGCGCAGACTCGGGCGATCCAGCGCGCGCGCCAGCTGCCACGCGGTCTGCTCGCCGATCGGCAGCGACTCCTGCAGCACGATGTCACCGGTGTCGTACTCCCCTTCGAGCACGTGCACGGTGACGCCCGTCTCGACGTCGCCGCAGTCGATCGCCCAGAAATAGGGATCGGGCCCGCGGTGACGCGGCAAGAGCGACGGGTGGGCGCCGATCGCGCCGAGGCGCGCCGTCTCGAGCCAGCCCTCGGGCAGCCGTCGCGTCCAAAACCAGCTGACGATCAGGTCGGGCCGCTCCGCTCGCAGGCGCCGCTCGATCTCGGCGTGCTCCCCGGGCGTCTTCGGCGCGCTGCGGACTCGGCCAGCTCCGATTTGGCGCCGCAGCCTTCGCCCTCCGGGCGCTGCCACCGGGCTCAAGACGGCGAGGCACAGCGAATGGCCGTCGGCGGCCAGCAGGCAGCCGGCCAGCGGCAGACCGAAAAACGCCACCTTCATCGCCGGTCCCGGCCGAAAAGTTGTGCCGTCAGGGAGGCCACTGGTACGTCAGCCTTCATGGAATTCGCCGGAAGCCGCGCCTTCCGTCCCGCGCTGCGGGAAGGAAGTCGATTCGATCCGGTCGCCGCGCACAAGCCCGTGCTCGTCTTCGAGGACGTCCACAAGGGGTATCGGGCCGACAAGCCGGTGCTGCGCGGGCTGTCGCTGTCGATCCAGCGGGGGGAGTTCGTGTTCATCACGGGGCCCTCCGGAGCGGGCAAGAGCACGCTGCTCAGGCTGCTGTACGCGGCCGAAGCGGTCGATGGCGGGCGAATTCTATTCCTGGGCCGGGAAATCGGGCGGCTCACCGCCGAGTCCGTGCCGTTTTTGCGGCGCAACATCGGGGTGGTCTTTCAAGACTTCAAGCTGGTGCCCAACTGGTCGGTGACCGACAACGTCGCCCTGCCGCTCGAGGTGCTGGGGCTGCCCGATCGGCTGATCCGCCAGCGCGTGGGGCAAGCGCTCGAGCGGGTCGGCCTGGCCGGGCGCGGTCCCGACCGCGCGGCGGTGCTGTCGGGCGGTGAACAGCAGCGGGTGGCGATCGCGCGGGCGATCGTCGGCGAGCCAGCCCAGGTGCTCGCCGACGAGCCCACCGGCAACCTCGCCCCACCGCTCGCCGTCGCCATCCTCGGTTTGTTCGAAGACATCCACGCCACCGGCGTGACCGTGTTGGTCGCGCCCCCCGATCGTTCGCTGCTCGCCCTGCGCCCGCGGCGGG
>JAEZYZ010000478.1 GCA_023418705.1 Pseudomonadota bacterium
CCGCCCACCTGGGAGGACGGCGGGGCGGCGGCGCGCTGGGGCGCGTCGAGCGGCTGCACCGCCCCCGGCCGCGCGAGCCACGGAATCGGCGACGGCAGCGCGTCGGCCTCTCTTTGACCGAGACCGCCCGGCGACATCAAACCTCCACGCTGGCGATCTGCTGCCAGTGCATGTTGCCGATCCCGCGCTCGTGCCCGAGCGCGAGGTAGCGAACGTTCTCCGGCTTCTCACCGATCAGGGTGGCGCCGTAGGCGTCCACGGCGACTTGATCGAGGCTGGCGACCACCTGATGCATGTCGCGCGCGTCGTCGATGTTGCCGCCCTGCGGGCCGTTGCGCAAGAGCACCCGCGTCGCGTCCATCACCGTCAAAGTGGGTCGCATGAACGTGGCGAGGTCGGCGATCGAGACGTCGATGTTCTGGTGCAGCCGGTTGCGGCGCCCGCCGAGCAAGCCGTACCAATTTTTCATGGCGGCGGTGAACTTCGACAAATTGTGGTGTTTGGCCACCGGCACGTTGATGACCTTGTCGGCGTTGACGAGCGGCGTGTAGACCGGCCACTGGTCGAGCACGTCGCCGCGCATGCGCACGGCGCGGAAACGATGCTCTGCCGGCAGGATCACGGTCGCGCCCAGCGCGTACGTCGCGCGCCAGATCCCGGAGCGCTGAAAGCAGCGGTTCGGCTCGTTGCACGAGGCGTCGGTCACGATGACCTGCTTGGCGCCGGCCTCGAACGCCAGCCGCACGACCTCCGCCACGACCTTCGGGTTGGTGTTGGCGGCGTGCACCGGCATCCGGTCCCAGCCGATGTTCGGCTTGACCGCGACGATATCCCCGCGGGAGACGAAGCGCTTCATGCCGCCGAGGGCGTCGATGGCCCGCCGGGTCAGCACCGCGGCGTCCGTCGAGCTCTTGGCGATGGCCATCAGCGGGGCCGGGCCCTTGCCATCCACTCGGAAGTCGCGGACCTGCCGCTCGCCGACGGGCACCGCGACCCCGAAGCCGCCCGGGTCGTAGCCAAAGCGCGTGACGGCGGCCGCCCCGCCGAGGACCGCCCCGGTCAGCGCGATGCGCTTGAGCGCCTCGCGGCGCGACGGACCCTCGCTCATGGCCAACAAGCTATGATCTACAACTGACGTAACGTCAAGTTCGCGGCCGGAGCGGTTTTCCGGGATTATCTGCCTGAAATCTTTGGTTAATTTCGGAAGCCGACCGGACCGCGCGCCGGCCCTCCCAGCGGGCCCCGCCCGCGCCTCCTCGGCGGCACGCAGGGGCGACGCGGCGCGAAATCGAGCGCGAACGGGACTTGAAGGGGCACGGTGCGGGCGCTAGGGTCCGCCTCCCTCTCGCCCCTTCGGAAGGCGATCGGAGTAGCCAAGATGAAAGACGGAATTCACCCGGAGTACCAGGTCGTCACGGTGACCTGCGCCTGCGGTAACAAGTTTCAGACGCGCTCGACGCGTTCCGAGCTGACGGTCGACCTCTGCGGTGCCTGCCATCCGTTCTACACCGGCAAGCAGCGCCTGGTGGACACGCAAGGCCGCATCGATCGCTTCCGCCGCAAGTACGCGCAGAACAAGTAGCCCGACCTCCCGACGGCTCGCGCTCGCGCCGGCAGACAACCCCGGCGCCAACGCGCTAGATTGGACGGAGCCCGGATGCTCCCGACCGACAAGCTCAAGGCCCTGGCGCGGCGCCACGAGGAGATCGAGCAGCTGATGTGCGACCCGAGCGTCGCCGGTAACCATCAGAAGCTGACCGAGCTCAGCCGCGAGCGCACGCAGCTCGGCCAGATCGTAGAGGCTTTCGCCGAGTGGCAAGGCGTCGGCAAGCAGATCGCCGAGGACCGCGAAGCGCTCGACGATCCCGAGCTCGGGCCGCTGGCTCGCGCCGAGCTGCCAGAGCTCGAAGATCGGCAGAGCGAGCTCGAGCGCAAGATCCGCATCTTGCTCTTGCCGCGCGATCCGAACGACGAAAAAAACACCCTGCTCGAGATCCGGGCTGGCACGGGCGGGGAGGAAGCGGCGCTGTTCGCGGCCGATCTTTTTCGCATGTATAGCCGCTTCGCGGAGACGCGGGGCTGGCGCGTCGAGCTGCTCAGCTCGAGCGAGGCGGCGGCCGGGGGCTTGAAGGAAGTGATCGCCCTCATCAGCGGCGACCGCGTCTACTCGAGCCTCAAGCTCGAGGGCGGCGTTCACCGCGTGCAGCGCGTGCCCACGACCGAGACCCAAGGGCGCATCCACACGTCGACCGCGACGGTCGCCGTGCTGCCCGAGGCGGAGGAGGTCGAGCTCGAGCTCGACGACAAGGAGCTCCGCTTCGACATCGCGGCGTCCGGGGGACCTGGCGGGCAGGGCGTGAACACCACCAACAGCTCCGTCCAGGTCACCCATCTGCCGAGCGGCATCGTGGTGCGCTGTCAGGACGAGCGCAGCCAGATCAAGAACAAGGCCAAAGCGCTCAAGATCTTGAGGAGCCGCCTGCTGGATCTCGAGCAGCAAAAGCAGGCCGACTCCATCCGCGACGAACGGCGCGGCATGGTCAAGGCAGCGGAGCGTTCGGAAAAGATCCGAACCTACAACTTTCCGCAGAACCGGCTCACCGATCACCGGGTCGGCTTGACCCTGTACAAGCTCGACCGCGTCATGGAGGGCGAGCTCGGCGAGCTGCTCGACGCCGTGGCCGCCTGGCACCAGGCCCAGCGCCTGGAGGAGACGTGAGCCGGCGGAGCGCGCCGCCGGTCGATCCGTCGGGCCTCCTTTGCGCGCTGGTATTGGCGCCGCGCAGCTTCCCGCGCAATCGCTTCCACGACCTCTTCGAGGATCCGAACGCCCGTCGGGTGCGCCGCCGCGCGGCCTACGTGCGTGGCATCATCCGACAGCTCGCTGGCGATCGGCACCCCGGCGGTGAGATCGTCGGGGAGCAGGTGCTCGAGGACGGCCGCGTGCTGCTCCACTACCGGGTGCCCGAGCTCGCGTTCAGTCGAACCACGGCGCTGTCGCCGCTCGAGGCCGCGGTGCTGCGCTACGCCCTGCATCGAGCGGGGCTCGGCGCCCTCGGCAGCGAAGATCGCCGGCTGGTGCAGCAAGCGCTCGGCAACTTAGGCATCGGGCTGCCGCTCTGAGCCGCCGGGCGCGAAGGCGTTCACCAGCTCCTCCCACAGCCGACGCTCCGAGTCGGACAGCGGCTGGGTGCGTTCGCCACCGAAGGGCAGCGCCCGCGCTCGGCGACCGCCCTTGCTGCGCACCCGGAGCACGGCGCGCTCGATGTCCCCGACGCGTCCCGATCCGCCGACGAAGAGGGCCTGGGGATCGCCGCCGGTCGCGCGACGAGGGACCGCGCACAGCGCGACGCGCTCGCCCGAGTGCGTGCGCGCGGCGAGCGCGGCCACCACGTGATCGACCGGATCGTCGAGCGCATCGCGGCTGCCCGGCAGCCCCCGTTCGAGCCACTCACCGACCGACAGCTCGAACAGCGCCGGGTCCGCGAGGTCGAGCGTGAGCCCGCGCTCGCCGAGCCGCCGCTCGACGTCCCTCAAGCGGCACCCCGCGGCGGCGTCGACCAACAGGGACACCTCGTCGATGGCGATCGCAGCCCGCGCCGGCGATGACCTCGGCGGGCCCGCCGTCTCGCCGCCCGCTCGCCGCGGGGGCAGCAGATTGCCGGGGTTCATGATCCGAGCGGGATCGCACACCTGACTGACGACCCGGAGCGCCTCGGCGCCGCCCCCGAGCTCCTGCTCGAGGAACGCACGTTTGCTGCGGCCGACGCCGTGGTGGTGGCTGATCGTGGCGCCCGCGGCGACGGCGCTCGCGAGCGCGCTCCGCCAGGCGCGGTCGTAGCGCTCGAGGCTCTTGTCGTCGTCCGTGTCCTTGGCGGCGAAGGTGAAGTAGATGCTGCAGCCGTCCGGGTAGGCGTGGCTCAGGTGGGCCATCACCACCGCGTGCGGCCGGAGCGCGGCGCGCACGGCGTCGTACACGGTCTTCAAGTTGGCCCAGCTCGCGGCGACCTCCATCGTGTCGCTGAAAGCACCCAGGCGAAAGATCGGCGACTGGCGGTAGCTCACCGAATAGCGGTGCCGATACCAGCTCAGCGCCAACGGCTCGCCGAGCGGGCGGGCGCCGTGCCGCAGCGCGACGCGCTCGCCGAGCGCGCCATCTTCGCGCGTTTCGGCGGCGCTGCCTTCCCAGACCAGGATCAACGTCGCCCGCCCGAGGGGCGTCCGCTCGAGCGCCGCGATGAACGCGTTCGAGGCGCGCGGACGCGCCAAGGCCGCGCCAGTGACGCGCGCCGAGAGCTCCGAGCTGCGGCGCAATTGCGGGTTGCCGGGGGGCAGTCCGGCGAAGGGATTGCGCGGCATCGGGCGCGGCTTGACCGACCCCTGTCTCAGCATGAGCGAGTCGATGGCGTCGTACAGCCGGCTCACCGCCGGGCGCAGGCCGGACTGGAACATTTCCCGCATCGCAGAGAAGCCCGCCTCGATGCTTGGAAATGAGTAGGCCGCGAACGCGCGGGTCGCCGGCAGCGGGTGCAGCCGGAGCTTCACGCTGCTGATGATGCCGAGCGTCCCCTCGCTGCCAATGAACAGCGGCAGCAGGTTGGGCGCGGGGCGTCGCCCGAGCGTCACGACGTCGCCGGTGCCGAGCACGCATTCGAGCCCGAGCACCATGTCCTCGATCTTGCCGTAGCGGCCAGAGCACTGGCCTGCTCCGCGCGCCGCCACCCACCCACCCACCGTGGAGCACAAGATGCTCGACGGGAAATGACCGGTGCTGCAGCCCACCCGCTCGAGCGCGCGCTCGAGCTCCAAGCCGAGGGCCCCCGGGCCACACACGAGCGAGGGCCCGTCGTGGTCCAGCTCGAAATCGGCGAGGCGCTTCAGGTCGACCACGACGTGCTGCGCGCTCGGCGCGATACCGCCGCACACACCGCTGCCGGCGCCGAACGGCAGCAGGGCGATGCCCTCGGCCCGGGCGTACTGCACGAGCGCGACGATCTCGGCAGTGGATCGCGGCCACACGACCGCCGCCGGCAGGTCCCGCGGCGCCGCGTTTCGCAGGCGGATCAGCTCTCGAGGCCAAAGATCGCGCGTGTACGCGAACAGGTCGGCCGCGTCGCGACTGAGGGTGAGATCCGGAACGTGCTCGGAGAGGCCGTCGATCGGATCCACGGAAGCCCTTGTAACGCGCGCCTCGGCAGACGTATACGTGGACGACGCGTGATGGTGAGGCTTTCCATCGGACGGCAGCGCGAAATTCCCTGGGCGCTCTGGATTTTCGGGACCCTGGCCGTCGCCGCGGCTTGCGGCGGCCCGAGCAGCGCCAGCGGCGGGGCGAACACCCCCGACGACGATCCGGCCGACCTCTCGCGCGATGACGGCGACGAGGCGTCGAGCTCAGGAGGCGGCGCCGAGACAGCGTCGGCCCCGCCGGCCAGCTGTCAGGGCGAAGACTGCTTCGAGTGCGGCGCCGGCTTTTGCCTCACCGGCTACTATTGCGACCGAACGGCGCCAGGGGGCCCCGCGTGCAGTTGGTTGCCCGAGTGCCCCGACGCGCCGAGCTGCGACTGCGTCCGCTCCGTGCTCGGCAAAGGCTGCAGCTGCGAAGAAGCCGGTTCGGGGCTGTTCGTCGAGTGCGAGTAGCGGCCAGGCCCACCGCGACAATTGTCCCCTGCTTTTGTTCACAGGAAGACCATCAGGGCCTTCGGCCCACCTCGAGTCGGTGAAAACGGATTTCACGACTGAGACAGCGAGCTGTGTCGACGCAGATTGGTCACAGGAAGGAGCGGAAGGGCGGAAGGTTTTTTGAGGGACTCGACGGGCGAGCTCGACGCGATCGCCGCGCGGGCTGGTCACCATCTGCCGGTGACCGATCTCCGGGCCCGAGGACCCCTGATGGTCTGCCTGCGATGAGATCAGGGGCGCTGGGCCAGGATGATGATGCGCGGCGAGTTCTGCCCGAAGAACACCCCCGGTGTGGTCGGATGTCCGCTGGCCTCCGCGACCTTGAACCCCACCTCGTGCAACATCTTCCCGAGCTCATGGAGAGCGTACAGCCGGATCGAGTAGGCGCACTCCCGAGTGCGCCCATCGTCCAGGATCAGGGAACGCTTCACCCGCAGCCGGCTGCTGATGAAATCGACCCTCATCTCATCCATGCACACGCAGCCATCGCCTTCGAACCATACGGAGCTGGGCTGGTGCTGCGCCACGAAGTCGCGATTGGCGACATCGAGCAAGAACATGCCACCTGGACGGAGCGCGCGAAAGATCCGCTCGGCCACCTGAACGTTCTTCTCTTCTTCGAAGTAGCCGAAGCTGGTGTTCCAGCTGTAGATGCCGTCGAAGGTGTCTTCGAAGGCCATCTCGCGCATGTCGCCTTGCAGCAGGTTCAGCTTCTGCCCGCGCTCCTGCGCGACGTCCGCCGCCAAAGACAGCTGGAAGAGCGAGAGATCGTAGCCGACCACGGCGTAGCCGCGGCTCGCTAGCTCCACCGCGTGCGTGCCCGAGCCGCACCCGAGATCGAGCATCACGCCCCCCGGCGCAACGCCGAGCGAGTCTTCGATGAAATCCGCTTCGCGCACCACCTGATCGGGGGTCAACCTGGCGATCGCTCGCGCGAAATCTTCGCCAAAAATATCCTCCCACCAGGCGCCACGTTTGCGCGGAGCGTCGCTCGGGCGGCGCGCCCGCACCTTTTCGAGCCGGCGCGGCGGCGGCGGTGGCTTGCGGCTGCGGTCGAGCGGCGGCGGCTGCGACGCTGGCGCCTCCGCAGCAGCGTTCGGCACCGAATCGGGGGCGACATCGTCGTCACCGAGCTCCTCGGCCTCATCGATGGCCGCGTCGCCCGCCGCCTCCGACGCGTCGTCCATCAACTCTTCGTGGATGTCCTCGTCGCCGTAGTCGTCGATGTAGACGTCCAGGTCCTCCTCGTCGGAGTACGAGGCCTCCGCGGCGGGCACGGGATCACCCACGGCGATGATGCGCATCACCTGGATCGGCGATGGCGGGGGCGCCGCGGCCTCCCCCGCAGCCTGGCCCGACGTCGCCGGGCCGCCGTCAGCGGAGGGTTTTTCGGGTGACCGTGCGGCGCGGGGCGCGGCGCCGTTCTCGGCAACCCCTGCGGGGATTTCCCAGTCGACGTCGGCGTCTGCTTGCGCCTCGGGCGGCGGGTCCTGCGGCGCCGCGCTGGCAGCGGGCGGGGGCGACACGGAACGCTGGGGCCGCGGCGGCAACGAGCTGCGTGGCGGCGATGCGGCGGGCGCGCGCTGGGATGGACCCGGGATCGTCGCACCCGGATGCTCAGCCGCAGCGGGGGTAGGCGC
>JAEZYZ010000067.1 GCA_023418705.1 Pseudomonadota bacterium
CCGCACGGCCGTACGGTGCGCGACCAGGCTCGGCGGCGCGTCGGGGGCGCCGAGCGCGTGCTCGAAGCGGCGCAGCCGCTCGAGCGAGACGTCGAGCGCCGGCCGCAGCACCAGCGCGCCGGCGCGCGCCTCGACCGCGACGTTCTGTGAGATGCGCTCGCCCTGCACCTCGGTCTCGGGAGTCCTGAGCCCCAGCTCGAGCAGCGGATCGCGCAGTCGGGTTCCGGCGAACACCGCTGCCGTCTGCAGCTCGACGAACGCGCTCTCCGAAAGCCAGGTGCGCCCGCTCACGGCCGCGACCTGGCGGTCGAGCTCGGCGCGGGCGGCGACGCTCGGGCTGCCGACCAGTCGCGGCACGCCTTGCTCGCGCGCGACATGGTTGAACAGTAGCTTCAGTCCGCCGCGATCGAGATCGGTGCGCCCCAGGACCCAGACCTCGCCGAGCGTGACGTCGAGGTTGCGCCGGGAGCGCACGCGATCGTCTTCGGTCGTGAAGTGGGTGCCGCCGTCGTCCTCGAAGGCGTAGGTGTTCTCGGCCGCTTGAGTGCGCACCCCGATCAACAGGGCGTGGGGCGCCGCGCGGACGGCGGCGTGTGCCCAGGCGCCGCGGCTGCCGAAGCTCCCCACCAGGGCGCCGGCGCCGAAGCTCGACCGGGTGGGGGCCACCGGCTCGAGAAAGATAGCCCCGCCGATGCCGAGGCGGTCGGCCTGCATCGGGGCATGACCGCGGTAGACCTCGACCCGCTCGAGCAACCACAGCGGCAGCGTGCCGAGGTCCACCGCGCCGCCGACCTCGTCGTTCAGGCGGACGCCGCCCAGATACACCGGCGTCTGCGCCGCCGTGGCGCCGCGCAGCGACGCCGTGGCCGGCGCCCCGACGCCGCCGGTGTCGGCGACCGACAGGCCCGGCACGCGCCGCAGGATGTCGGCGGCGCCAGCGCCGGGCGCCTCGAGCTCGTCACGCCGGACCACGCTCGCGGCGACCCGTGGATCTTTGGCGGCCGCCTGCGGGTGCCGGGCTGGCGCTCGAACCGTCACCTCGAGCGGCGCCGCTGCTTGCTGCGGCGCTGCCGGATCGGCCAGCGCCAGCGGCGACGGCGCGCCGAGGGCCAAGCCAACGATCAGCGAGCGCCAAATTGAACGAGACCGAGGTCGAGCGCGCATCCGTCGCCATTGAGGACCCGGCACGATGCCAAAGGGGACCCCATCACGCGCCCCTTCCCTCGAGGAGGTCGACGTGGGTCCGCAGACACCGTCGCGTCTGCGGTCGTTCGCCAGGTCTTCGGGCTCAGGGCGGGAGGACCCTCGGGACCTCGGCCTACTTTCCGCCGCTTCCCACCCCGACCATTCGGGGCAGTGCTTCGAGGCGGAGTTCGTTCCCTATACCGCTGCGGGGCAGCTCCGGATTCGCACCGGAATTCCCTTCGAGCCAGCCCACCGGGGCTGGCAGCGAACGAGAGGGCGATACGCCAGAGCGGTCGCCCTGTCAATCGCGAGGGAGCTACTGCAGCACGCTGCGGGTGAACGCTGCCAGCTCGGCGCTCGGGGCGCGCGGCAGCTCCGCCGGCAGCGAGCGCAGGTACCAGGTCACCGTCCAGGTCGTCGAGCCTTGCGGCGGGATCGACAGATAGGGTCCCTGCGGCTCGACCTCGACGTACGCCTGCGCGGCCTGCGCGGCCTTGTTCGCGTACAGCTCGATTTCACCCTCTCCGGGCGCCTTGGCGGCGGCGGGCTGGTCCATGAAGGCCTTCAACAAAAGCAGGTCGCCCGCGACGTGCGCCAGCCAACCCTCGCTGCCGTCGGCGATGTACTTGTCACCGCCGGCCGGCACCGTCGCCAGGTCATGCGGGTACCAGGTGATGCCCTCGCTTTGCGTCACTGGCAAGTTGGGCAGCGACACCTCTTCCCCCGTCGGGAAGAAGGTGAGACCGCCGCCAGCGACGCGGGAGATCTGCCAGGCCGCCGCGCTCGCCGCCGCGGCGCCGTGGTTGTGGATCGTGAAGTCCATCACGATCGCGCGACGATCCAAATCGGGGGTGAAGCGTTTGGTGACGCTCAGCCCGAGCGTCGCGTTCGGCGCGCCCGTGAGCACGATCGTGTTTTCTTCGACGGTTGCCGTGTACGCGGCGGAGTCGATCTCGGTCGGTGGCGGCCAGTTCCACGCGGACTGCGGGCTGGTCCAAAAGGTGGAGCCGTAGTTGGTGGCGTTCACGGCCGAGCCGCTCAACACGTTCACGCCTTGATAGGAGAAGGTGACGACGCGGCCGCCCACCTGCGGGCTGACCTCGAACAGGTAGCCCTCGAACTCGAGCGCCATGGTCGCGCCCCGGTCGATCGGCGGCACGAGCGTGGCGGGGGTCGCGCCCGCGCCGCCGTCGCCGCCCGTGCCGCTGCCCCCGGTGCCGCCCACGCCCGGCACGCCACCGCTGCCGCCGGTCGTCGGCTCACCGCCGGTGGCGCCCGTGCCCCCGGTGCCCGGCTCGACCCCGCCCGTACCGCCCGTGGGAGGGACGCCACCGGTGCCGGGGTCGCCGCCGCTGCCGCCGCTGGTCTCCGCCCCAGTCCCGCCGGAGCCCGAAGCGTTGCCGCCACTGCCCCCGGGCGGGTCGCTGGACGCGGCGCTGCAGCCGATGCCCACCGCCGCCGCCATGAAAGCCAAAGCCGCCACCCGCCCGCGCGTTCGGCTCCTTATAAGCGTCACTGCCATCATAGGATCCGCGTGAACTCTAGGCCAGCCAGGCCAGCTTTTACAGCGGATTCCCGTTAGGGTCAGGGTTTTTCCCGTTCCGGAAGATAAAATCCCGGAAAGCTTCGATCTGGCTGCATCCGGCGCGGGTCCGAGGCGATCCAAGGGTTAGACTGAGGGGGTGAGCACGCAACCCGCCATCGTCATCTTGTGCACGGCGCCTGCAGAAGGGCAGCACGCCGAACGGCTCGCCCGCGGCCTCGTCGAGGCGCGGCTCGCCGCCTGCGTCAACCTCTTGCCGAACGTGCGCTCATTCTACGCCTGGCAAGGCGCGCTGCACGATGATGCCGAGGTGCAGCTCGTCATCAAGACGCGCCCCGAGGCGTTCGACAAGGTAGAGGCTTGGATCCACGAGCACCACCCGTACGAGGTGCCGGAAGTGATCGCGCTGCCGGTCACGGCCGTGGCCGACCCCTACGCCGCCTGGATCGCCTCGCAGGTCCCCGCGTAACGCCGCCGTTGCCTTCGATGATTCCTCACGTGCGCGCCGCTCTTGCGCCGTCGCTCGGTTGGCCGCTTTTGGCCGCCCTGTTGCTGGGCTGCGCCGGTGCCGCCGAACGGCCCAAGCCGGCCGGGTCCGCTGCCGCTGCGCCGTCACCCGCGCCCGCGGCCGCGCCTGCGCCGGCGCCCGTTCCCGCGCCGTCGCCCGCGCTCGAGAACGCGCTCGGCTTGATCGGGGCGCCGCGGGACGACACGGCCTTCGAGTACGACGTCGAGGATCACGACGACGATCCGGCGCCCGTGCTCGACGGCATCCCGCCGGTGACCCGCGCCGTCGGTCGCGCCCTCGCGCCGTACCTGGACGTGCGGCGGGCTCGCCTGGCGGCGGTGGCCCCCGGCGGCAATGGCCTGATCGCCCTCACGCGCCTCGGCGAGACCACCCACGTGCATCGACTGGATCGCCCGCTCGGTGCCCGCCGGCAGCTGACGTTCGGGCCCGAGCCGATCGAACAGGCGGCGTTCGTTCCCGGCAGCACGCGCCTCATCAGCTACCGCGGGGACGTGGCCGGAACGGAAGAGCACCAGATCTTCGTGCTCGACGCGAGCACGCGGGAGACGCGGCGGTTGACCGACGGCAAGAGCCGGCACGGTCCGTTTCGGTGGGCTGGCGACGGGCAGCTCGCCTTCACGCGCCTGGCCGACAACGGCACCGACACCGATCTGTACGTTTGGCCGAAGGCGAGCGCGTCCCCCGTACGCTTCGGGCCGTTCGAGAACGCGGTGGTGGCGCTCGGATGGTCCGGCGACGCCAAGCAGCTGCTGCTCCATGAGTTCCGAGCCGTCGACGAGTCTACGGTGCACGTCCTGGACGTGGCCGAGAACACGCTGCGCTCGCTCGCGCCGCTCGGGAAGGGGCGGGCCCTGCGGGCCGCGATCTTCGGCCGTCCTGGCCACGTCTATGTGACGGCCGTCCACGACAAGGACCACGCCGCCGTCTACGAAGTGCACCTGGAGAGCCTGCACTGGCGGCAGGTGACGCCCGACCACCCGCACGACGTCGAAGAGATCACGGCCCGGGCGGGCGGCAACCAGCTCGCGTACACCGTGAACGAGGACGGCTATTCGCGGCTGAGGTTGTTCGACCGCACCACGCACTGGGATCGGGCGCTGAAGCTGCCGGACGGCGTGGTGACGGGTCTGCGCTTCGTCCAGGGGCGCCAGGCGCTGGCGTTCACGCTGACGACCGCCACCGCGCCCGCCGATGTCTACCTGTTCGACCTGACGCGCCAGAGGCTTGAGCGCTGGACCGAGAGCGAGGTGGGCGGCCTGTCGAGCGACCGGTTCGTCACCCCCGATCGGATCGACATCCCGAGCTTCGACGGGCTGCGGATCCCATCGATCTTGTATCGACCTGTCGGCGAAGGTCCGTTCCCGGTGCTGTTGTGGATGCACGGCGGCCCCGAAGAACAAAGCCGGCCGATGTTCGATCCCATCGTTCAGTATTTCGCGGCCGCGCGGAAGATCGCCGTGCTGGCCCCCAACATCCGCGGATCGAGCGGCTACGGCGCGAAGTTCATGAGCCTCGACGACGGCAAGCGCCGGCACGAAGCCATCCGCGACGTCGGTGCCGTGCTCGACTACGTCGCCAAGCGTCCGGACCTCGACGCTGGTCGCGTCGGGATCTACGGGGCGAGCTACGGCGGCTACATGGCGCTCGCCGCCCTGGTTTCGTACCCGCAGCGGCTCGCTGCTGGCGCCAGCAACGTCGGGATGTCGAACCTGGTCAGCTTTCTGGAAAACACGCGCGACTACCGCCGCGATCTGCGGCGTCGCGAATACGGCGACGAGCGTGATCCCTCGGTGCGCGCCTACCTGCACGAGATCTCCCCGCTTGGCGCGGCGGATCGGATCCGCAGCGCGCTGTTTCTGGCTCACGGGGAGAACGATCCGCGCGTGCCGTTCTCCGAAGCCGAGCAGCTCGTGCGAGCGGTGCGCGGGCGGGGAGGGGAAGCGTGGCTGTTCGTCGCGCGCGGTCAGGGCCACAGCTTCAAGCAGCGCCGCACGCGCGACCTGTTCTACCGCTGCCTCGCCGAATTTTTCGAAAGGCATCTGGTTCAGGTGCTGCCACCGCCGGCCGCGGACCAAGCCGATTGACCAGCCGCTTTCGGATCCTGCCCGGGTGAACGAACGGCCCGCGCAGGCAGGGGTAGGGGAATGTCCTACCGTTCAAATGAAGAACGCCGCGTCGTCGGAGCCTGGAGCCGTCCACGCTTTGGGGGACTGCAGAGCCGAGCCGATCGGCGTAGCCCCGTGGCTTGGCGTCCGACCGATCGGAACTGTCACCCAAAGCGCGCCGGAACGCGGCAAAAACGCCGGCGGAGGCCGCCCCTCTGGCGATTCGCCGGAGGGTAATGCATACTAGGATTAGGCCGCTTATGTCCAGAAATCCACATAACCTCTTGATCCTTTCCGACGTTCATTTGGGTAGCGATCTGGTGCACCACGCCCGCCCGGACGCCCCCCAGCGCTCGGCGGCGAGCGCCCGGCGGGATCGAGATCTCGTCGGGTTGTTCGAGTGGTACCGAACCCACCGCCCCAGCGGTCAGCCGTGGCGGCTGGTCATCGCGGGCGACTTCGTCGACTTCGTCGGCATGAGCGTCACGCCGCCGGCCGAGCTCGAGAGCGAGCTCAGCGAGGAGGAGCGCGAGCATGGGCTCGGCAGCGCCGTCGGCCACGCATTGGTCAAGCTCCGGCTGGTGGCGCAGCACCATCAGCGCGTCTTCTCGGCGCTCGCGCGCTTCATCGCCGCCGGCAACTCGCTGGTCGTGGTCAGGGGCAACCACGACGTCGACCTGCACTGGCGCCAGGTTCAAGACGAGTTTCTGCGCGTGCTGCAGGCTCACGCGCATGTCTCGCCGCAGCAAGTGGAGTTCGCCGACTGGTTTTACTACGAAGAAGGTCTGATCTACGTCGAGCACGGTCACCAATACGACGTGTATTGCTCCTACGATCACCTGCTCCACCCGGTGAGCCCGAGTGATCCGCGCCGCTCCTGCGCCTCCTTCTCCGACGTGTTGATCCGCTACGTCGTGCGCCCCACGCCCGGCATGAGCGAGGCAGGGCACGAGAAGGCGGGCTGCCTCGACTACCTCCGGTTCGCCGTCCGGCTGGGCCACCGCGGCCTGGTCTCTTTGGCGTCGCGGTTTGGGGGGGCGGTGCTGGCGTTGATCCGCCTGTGGCGGGAGCAGTTCAGCGACGCCGCCAATTGGGTGCGCCAAGAGCACGAGCGGAAGATGGCGCTGCTGGCGCAGGCGCAGCAGATTGGCATCGATCGGCTGCGAGCGCTGGCGCGGCTGCAGCGACCGCCGGTGACGCGCAGCCTGACCTTGCTCCTGGCGAGCGTGATGCTGGACCGCATCGTGGTCGGCGTTGCGCTGTTCATCGCGCTCTTGACCGTGCTGCTGTCGACCGACGACTGGCTGGCGCGGGTGGGCATCAGCGCTGCGGCGGTCGGCGCGCTGGCGGGTGTCGGGGTGCTCTGGAAGCGGCAGCGTGAGGACATCGACGCGAGCGCCGCGCTGCGCGACCGGGCGCCGCTCCTGGCGAAGCTCTTCCCGGCCGCGTTCGTGGTGATGGGTCACACGCACCTTCCGGAGGTGCACAGTCACCCGGGGGATCTCACGTACGTGAACTTGGGCGCGTGGGCCGAAGAGGACGCCGACGGATCGACGGCGCCGCTCTTGCCAGCGACCCGCACGCACCTGGTGCTCGAGCGCCGTGGGGAAGAGCTGCAGGCCAGGTTGATGACCTGGGACTCCACCCACGGCCCCCGGCGCTTCGGCGTCGCCTGCGACGCTCCTCCGCCCTCTCGACCCGAAGCGGCTTGAACCGGCGCGGTCCGATCACTCCTTCGGCGTCTCGCCCCGCACTTGCTCGCGGACGTTCTCGGCGTCGATCTTCGTGAAGCCTTCCGGGACGCGCAGCCGCTCCTCGTCCACCTCGGCCTTTTGCCACTTCGCTACCTCGGTTCGATAAACCACTTTGCCCGCGGCGTCGGTGACGTTCACGCTGAGCGGGAATTGGCCCTCCTCGATGACCCGCTCCGCCCAGCCGGGGAGCCTCAAGTTGGTCGTATCCTGCAAGGTGGCGACGTCGAGGTAGGGTGGACCCTCCACCAAGCACGCCGACACTTTGCGTTGCTGATCGGTGAGCTCCCACACCTGACAGGTCACACCCGCGACCGTTCGCGTCTCGTCGGTCTTGACCAGCTCGACCTCCTTGGTCATTTGGCGAGCCTGCTTCTTTAGTTGGTCGAGATCCGTCTCGAAGTACTTCTTCTGGTCGGTGAGCAGAACGGTCACCTTGTCGTTCGACCGATCGATGATGGCGTCGACGTCCTCTCCGCCTCCGGCGCCGGGCGTTCTCTCCAGCCGCACCTTGTCGCCTTTGACGATGTATTCGATGGTGGCGGGCTGATCTTCGGTCACGTTGACCGTGATCCGCCCTTCGAAATCGCGCTGGCTGGGGGCCTTCGCCGTTTGCTCTCGGGGTTGCTCTGCGGTCGGCTGCCCTTCGGCCGCGGTGGGTTCCGCGGGGGAGGGCTGCTCGGCGGCAGGCGGCTGCTGCTCGGCTTGCTGCTCGGACGTTTGATTGTTTCGCTCACAGGCGCCAGTGACGAGCACCAGCGCCGCACCCAACGCAACCTTGGACTTCAGCATGCCGCCATCCGTTGCTATCGGCGGCAGAGCTGTCAAGCCGAGCGTCGCCGTCGAACGCTCTCGTCATGGATCTAGGATAGGAGATCGACGACGCGCACGCGCTCGGGGCAGCCCCGAATTTTCCGAATCCCACTCCGTTCTTCCCCGATATCCGATCGGGTTCGACGCCGAGCGACGCGGTCACGTTGCGGCTTCGCTCAGGACACGACCTTCAGGCGCCCCCTGGGGGCGAGCGCGCGGTGGCTGCCCGCTTGATCGACCGCGCGCAGCGGGGCCGCCTCGCCACCTTTGACGTCGCGATCCCAACGGGCGAAGTCCGGTGGCAGCGGGCCGGGCAGGCTCGGCTGCACCGTGCGCTCGAACAGCTGAAAATCATGGCGGGCAGCGAGCTCGAGCGGCTGCCCGGCGGCGGGCCCTCCGAGCGCAAACCAGCGCCGCGCGGCTTGCACGTTCTGGATCAAGACGTGGTGTTGCGGATCGGTCTTGGCGGCCGTCATGAAGTGCCGTTGCATGCCTTCGATGTCTCCGCGCCGGTACGCGATGCACGCCAAGTAATTCAGGCCGAGGCCCGGCGCGGGGTAGCCGAGCTCGAGCGCCCGCTGCACGTGACGCTCGCACGCATCGAGCTCCCCGCGTTCGTAGTAGGCGCCGGCCAGATCCATGTGCGCGGCGTGGTGATCGCCGAGCCGCTCGAGGATGGCCCGGCACTCGTCGACGCCCTCGCGATAGCCGTGGCGAAGCCCGCTGTTTCGGGAGAACCAGTCGTTCATCAGCGCCGTGTCTTCGGGTGAGGCGTCGAAGGGCGTCTTCAGCTCCTGGAAGTCTTCGCTGAAGTACACCTTGCGATCGAGCCAGCCGGCGGCCTCGGCCTCTTGGAAGTCCTGCGTGCCCGGATAGATGGACAGGCACGAGAAGATGTACTGATGGGGTTTGGCGACGTCGAGGAACGCGAGCGTCTCGCGGAAGGTGTCCGCCGTCTCGCCGCGATTGCCGAGCATCATGTAGTAGCGCACCTGGATGCCGTACTTCTTGGCCAGGGCGGTGGACTCGAGGATCTCGGCGGCGGTGATCTTCTTGTTGATGTTCTTCAAAATGGCTTCGGAGCCGGACTCGACCCCCAAGCTCAAGCGCTGGCACCCGGCCAGACGCATCTCGCGCAAGAGCTCGTCGCTCAACACGTCGACGCGCGTGTCGCAGCTCCAAAAAAAGTCGAGCTTGCGCTCGCGGATGCCACGGCATATCGCGAGCACGCGCTTTCGGTTGGTGGTGAAGGTGTCGTCCTTGATCTGGAGCATCTTCACGGGCAACCGGGCGACGGCGTGCTCGAGGTCGTCGAGCACGGTGTTGACGGAGCGCCCGCGGAACCCGCGCCCCCAGCTGCTCTCCGCGCCGCAGAACGAACAAGCCCACGGACAACCGCGGGAGGTCATCAGGATGTGCGTGTCGAAGAACTGGTGCGGTGATGCCAGCGTGTCCAAATCGTGGATCGCGGGGCGGGGCGGGCCCTTTTCGATGCCGCCGGACTCGCCGCGGTAGTACGTGCCCGCGATGCCGCGGGGCGTGGCGCCGCGCTCGAGCCGTTCGATGAGCTCGAGGAAGGTGTGCTCGCTCTCGCCCACGGCCACCGTGTCCACCTCGGGGAAGTGCTGCAGCACCTCTCGCGCCAGCGGCGTCGCGTGGGGGCCACCGACGATGACGTGCGCGTTCGGATGATGCTTTTTGATCTCCCGCGCCGTGAGGGCCACGCCGCGGCGATTGGCCGTCCAGCACGACATGCCGTAGAGGTCGGCCTCGAGCTCACGCACGACCCGCGTGACCTCGGGCCAGGCATACGCCGACAGGTTGATGACCTTCACCTGGTGCCCGGCGCGCAGCGCTTCGGCGCCGAGCGTGAAGAGGCCGTACGGCGTCTGATAAAAGTCCGGATCGAGGTCTCCCTCGCGGTATTCGCTCGGAGGGCCGTCGGCGGGGTACGCCGGCTCGCCCGGGCCCGGGATCTTCCACGGCGGAGGGTAGAGCAAGGCGATGCGCATTCGGGGCTCCTCGGGGGGGTCGGCGGGCCGGCGCGGCGGGAAAATTGCCGGAGCCGGGCGGCCGAAACTATAGCGCGCACCAGCAAGCGCGCCCCCATCCGGGCGGAGGGCGCTGGCCGCGCCGAACTTGGCCCGACCCGCGGGCTTGGGCCAAGCAGGTTTCGTGGTCGTGCCGGGCGTCAGGTCGAGATGGAAGCCGTGGGCAGCCGTCATCGCGCTGATCGGCGCGGGCAGCGGCTGCGCGCGGGCGGAGGCGAAGCACCGCGAGCGCACCGCCGAGCGCGACCCCGGCCACGCTGCGGCTGTCGAGAGCACCCGGCTCAGAGGCGTTCAGCGGCGGCTCGCGGACCGCTTCACCCGTCCGCTGCCGCGGCCGGTCGAGCGCGAGCTCGGCGCGTGCCCGAAGCTCGCGCTGACCGATCCCGCGGCTCGGGAGCTGGTGCTCACCGTGGACGACGCGCGGGTGGAAGCCAAGACCTTGCTCCCGCTCGCGCTCACCCGGCGCCTCACGACGGCCCAGTGGGAGCGCGTGCGCACCGAAGACGAGTGGGGCAACGACGCTTCCCCGCTCGCGGCGCTCGACCCGGCTCGGGCGCGCGCGGAGCTCGACCGGCTCGAGCGCCTGCGTTACCGCGCGGTGTTCTTCGTCACCGGCTTCGTGCATCCACGGGTGATCCGTCGCATCGATCGCCCCAAGCCGCAGTGGGTCGCCGGTCAGCTCGTCGGCAAGCTCGTGCTCTTCGACATGGACGGCTCGCGGCCGCTCTGCGACACCCTGGTGTCGGTGCAGAACGACGTCTCCGCGGCGCCGATCAGCCGCCGCCTGCGCGCGCAGACCCGCGACGCTCTGGTCGACGATCTGGCGGATCGCTTCCGTCGAGCCGCCCCTGCGGCGGTGGCGCGGTTGGCGCCGGAGCTTCAGCTCGTCTTCGACTGAGGAGCTCGTCCGCGGCCCGGGCGCCGTCTGAACCGGCTCGCGGTCGCGCGCGTCCTGCCCGGTAGGCGCGGCGGCGGGCGACCGCCCCGGAGCGGCGCGCGCCGACGGCGGCGTGACCTGCCTCCAGCCCTCGAGGTCCGCCGGTGGAGCTCAATTTACGGTGTAAATTCCATAAATTGTGCATTTCCCTAGATTTCCGATGTGAGAATCCTCAAAGTCGCGTCTCGGACCCTCGCAGGACGCGCACTCATGGACTTCACGATCTCGATCGCGGGCCTCTTCGTCGGGTTGATTGTGGGGCTGACGGGCATGGGAGGCGGCGCGCTCATGACCCCCGTGCTGGTGCTGCTGTTCGGGGTTCAGCCGCTGGCGGCGGTGTCGAGTGATCTGGTCGCCTCGATGATCATCAAGCCGGTCGGCGGCAGCGTTCACCTGCGCCGCGGCACGGTGCACGGCAAGCTCGTGCTCTGGCTCGCGCTCGGCTCGGTCCCGACGGCGTTCGCGGGCGTGTTGTTCCTCCAGGGCCTCGGCGACCGCGCCCAGGTCGAGCAGGTCGTCAAGTATGCGATCGCTGGCGCGCTGATCGTCGCGGCGGCGGCCCTGTTGCTGAAAGACGTGCTGCGCGCGCGTCGGCCGGCGATTGAGCAGGGAGACGTCCCCGCGCGCCCGCTGGCGACGCTCTTGATCGGCGCCTTGGGTGGCCTGATGGTGGGCATGACGTCGGTCGGCTCCGGTTCGTTGATGATGGTGATGCTGCTGTTCGTGTACCCGAGCCTGTCCCTGCGGCGGCTGGTCGGGACCGATCTGGTGCAGGCCGTGCCGCTGGTGGCCTCCGCGGCCGTCGCGCATCTTCTGTTCGGCGAATTTCGGCTAGGGCTCACCGCCTCGGTGCTGGTGGGGGCGCTGCCCGGGGTCTACCTGGGCGCGCGCCTCTCGTCGCGGGCGCCCGACCCGGTGATCCGCCCGCTGCTCGTGGTGGTGCTGCTGGGGTCCAGCCTGAAGCTCTTCGGGGTCGACACCGGCCCGCTGCTGGTCGCTGGCGCGCTGCTTGCGGCCACCGGCAGCATCTGGGCGCTGCGGCGCGCGCGTGCCCAGGCGGGCCTCCGGCAGGGCGAGCCCGCAGCGGTGGCGGAAGGCACTCGCGCCTGACGCCTGCCAGATCCTCCAAATAAACGCCTGGCCGCGAGGATTGGCCCGAAAACTTTCCGGTTGTGGTGTAGCATCCGCCGGCCTCGGCCGGTCGTTGGCCCGGCTTCTGCTTCGAATCGGGACACGATGCCACCTTCGCGAGCTCGTTCGCTGCACCGCCGCCGGCTGGTGCTGCTCGTGGCCGGCTCCTCCGCGCTGGCCGCCGGCTGCATCGATTTCACGCCCGACGAGAATCAGGGTTGCCCGTCGCGCCGGCCCGCCTTCGAGCTGCCCGTCTCGGCGTCGGATGGTCCGCTGCCGGCCGACACGACGGTGGAGGTGCGCTACGCGGGCAGCGCGGTCGAGACCTACCGCTTGGGCGATGAGCCCGCGGTCGAGCCGGAGGTGGTCTTCTGCGATCCCGTGGCGTCCGACGCCGGCGCGGGCACCCACCCTCTGGTGATCGTCGCGGTCGACTGCACCCTCTGGACCGACGGTGCGGCGGTGGTGACCGTTCAGTCGAGTCGACATGAAGCGGTGAGCCGCGAGCTTGACGCGGACGTGAACGAATGCGGCGTCGAGGAGACCATCGAAGAGACGATCGTGCTCGAGAGCACGCCATAGCGCACCGATTCGTTTGCCAGAGCGGAGATCCCGATCAATCGGGAAGCCCTCTCGTCTGCTCACGGCTCGGCGCTCCAGAGGGTCTCATGTCCCGCGGCGCGTTTGGTCGTCGATCTCGTCCGCCGCGCCGCGGCTCCGTCACTCCAGGTTCACGGCAGGGCCGAACGACTTGAGCGTGGCCGTCTCTTGGGTGAGCTCGCCTTCAACCTCGGCGCTGACGTCGAGCTGCACGATGCCGACGTGCGGGCAGAAAATGGTGGTGATGGATCGGGGCGGGGAGGGGCTCTGCTCGACCGTCTCCAAGCAACCAAGGAAGCTGCCGGCGGGCACCTGGATCGCCCGGTCGACGGCGGTGATGCGGACGGTGCCGCTCGATCCCTGGTACTGCCGCCCCAGCTCGAGCGGGGCCTTGAGCAAATAGCCGCCCGTGGCGTGCGCGATGGCGTCGGCGGACAGCTCGAGCCGCCGCGCTCGGCCGGCCACGCCGAGCTCTGCCACCCCAGGGCGCGTCCGCCGCACCCGCATGATCAAGACGCCCGCGTCACCCGTCTCGGTCAGCGTGTCGTAGACGTATACGGTGTCGTGCGGCAGAGGGAGGTAGCGCTCGAGCCCTTCGCTGGCTGCGCCGCTCTCGCTGCCTGCCGCCGCCGGCGGCGCGGATCCCGAGGCGCAGGCGAGCGCGACCGCCGCGTGCGCGGCCAGGGCCGCGCTACGGCATCCTCGGACCCTCGAAAAGCTGAAGCGCGACCGGGGCATGATCAATGCTGCTTGAGGTAGGTGAGGGCGATCAGCGTCGCCAGCAAGAGCACCGCCAGCCCCAGCAGGTACTTGGCCAGCGGGTCAGGCTCGATCCTCGTGAGCAGCTCCTTGGCCGCCCGGCGCACGCGCGGGTCCTCCGCTTGGGCGATGAGCTCGGGCGCCCGGCGCCGAACCAAGAGGTAGTTGCCCTGCGCGAAGGCGCGGGTGAGCTCGCCGAGGGCGGGGTCATCGGGAAACCTTCGGGCGAACCGGGGCAGCGCGTCGTCTAGGGGGTCGGCTTTGGCCATGTTCGGCTCGGGTGCGCCCGCGAGGCTCGTTCAAGCCGCGGGTGGTTTGCAATCAAAACTGAAAGTAGACGAAGGGGACGGCGTCCGCGCTGGCCATCTCCCGCAGCGCCAGCGCAGCGGCGAACAGCGCCACGCCTTGCACCGGCGCGGGCATGCGAGCGAAGCCGGTGCGGGCGCCCAGGTACCACTGCTTCGGGGCCCAGTGGCTCAACAGACCCGCCGCGAGCACCGCGACGACCTGCCAGGGGAGGTTCGGGTGATAGGTCGTCAGGCTGCCGATCCGGTCGAACATCAGCCAGGCGCTCTGGAAGCTGTCGGCGCGGAAGAAGATCCACGCCGCGCACACGAAATGGAAGGTCAACCCGACCGACAGGACGTGGAGCCAGGGCGAGCGGCTCGGCGCGCGCCCGCGCCGGCGGCGTGCATCGTGGTAGGCGCGCGTCACCGACAGCGCCGCGCCGTGCAGCCCGCCCCAGACGACGAACGTCCAGCTGGCGCCGTGCCACAGTCCGCCGAGCAGCATCGTGATCATCAAGTTGGCGTAGGTGCGCACCCGTCCGCGCCGGTTGCCGCCGAGCGGGATGTACAGATAGTCCCGGAGCCAGGTGGACAAAGAGATGTGCCAACGCCGCCAGAAGTCGGCAATATTGGCCGCCTTGTAAGGCGCGTCGAAGTTCAGCGGGAAGCGCACGCCGAGCAACAACGCCGAGCCGATCGCGATGTCGGTGTAGCCCGAGAAGTCGCAGTAGATTTGCACGGCGTACCCCAGCACCGCCGCGTAGCATTCGAGCGCTGAATACTGCATCGGCGCGTCGAAGACGCGATCGACCAGGTTGAGGGCGAGGTAGTCGCCGATCGCCACCTTCTTGAGCAACCCGACGGCGATCAGCCAGAGCGCTTCGCTCCCCGCGGCGGGGTTGAAGCGGGCGGTGGCGCCGAGCTGCGGCAACAGGTCCTTCGGTCGCACGATGGGCCCGGCCACCAAATGCGGGAAGAAGGCCACGAAGGTCAGGTACTCGACGTAGCTCTCGTGCGGCTCGATGTCCTTGCGGTAGACGTCGATCACGTAGCTCATCGACTCGAAGGTGAAGAAGCTGATGCCGACCGGCAGGGCGATCCGGAGCGTCACCGGTGACACCTCGATCCCGAGGCTTTGAAGGACGGCCTGCGCCGTGTCGATGCCGAAGTTGAAGTACTTGAACAGGCCGAGCACGCCGAGGTTGAGCACCACCGTCCCCCACAGCCAGCGCTTGCGCGCGACGGGGTTCGACTCGCGCCCGATGCGCCGCGCCAGGAGCCAGTCGGCCGTCGACGAGCCCCAGATCAGCGGCAAGAAGCGCCAATCCCAGTGCGCGTAGAACACGTAGCTGGCGCCCAACAGGAACAAGATCCGCAGCCGGCGCGCGCGCAGGAGCGCGGCGAGACCGCCGACACCGAGCGCCGCCCCCAGCAGCGAGCCGGCGTAGCTGCGGGGCACGGGCACGCGCAGCGCTTCGAGCCCGAGCGTGAGCGGATCGGTGCCCGCGTGCCGGAAGGTCAAGAAGCAGAGCGCCACGACGTTGACGAGCGCCGACGCGGCCGCGAGCCGCCACGTCGGCCGATCGCCCTTCGGATCGCGAGCCAGGACGAGGCTCAGCCCGAGCGCCGCTGCCGCGACGAGCACGCTGCTCGGCGCTGGCGGCTGAAACAACGCGTACCCGGCGACGGCCGCCCACGGCAGCAGCAGCCGGAGCCGGCGGTCCACCGACAGCCAGCTCACCAAAAAAACGATCCCGAAGAACTTCGCGTACGCGAGCGTGTTGAACAGCACGACCGTTTTCCGATGAATTCCGGGGACCGGCGGCCCGGAGGCCCTGGTTTACCGGCTGAGACTCTGGGGCGCCAGGCCGCGCGGGTGGGGCGGTATCGCCGAAACACCCACTCGGTTGGCTCCGCGAGCCCTCGAAGCCGAGTAGAGTGCCCGCGGTCGTATGAAACCCGCACGCGTCGTGCTCTTGGTTGCCAGCGCCGGCGGCCTGTCGTTGTTCGCCTGGTCCGTGTTGCTCGATCCGGTGCCACCGGCGCTCGCCATCGCGGCGGTGGTCGCCTACGTGACGCTGGCAACGGCAGGCGTCCTGATCCCGCAGTGGGAGATGTACGCGGACGTCCTGTCGCGGTTCCCGGCCGAGACGGAGCGCATCGCGCTCACCTTCGACGACGGACCGAGCCCCGACACGACCCCGCGCGTCCTGGACCTGCTCCGCGCCCGCGGCCACCGCGCGACCTTCTTCGTGGTCGGAAAGAAGGTCGAGCGGCACCCGGAGATCGTTCAACGCATGCGCGCCGACGGCCACGGCATCGGCCTGCACGGCTACGCGCACCACCGCTCGTATTCGCTCAGGCCACCGGCCTTCGTCGAGCAGGACGTGCGCCGCACCCAGGAGGCCGTGGCGGCCGCGGCGGGCGTTCGGCCCACGATCTTGCGGCCTCCGGTCGGTTACGTCAGCTCGCGCACGGCCCTTGGCGCCCGCCGCGCCGGGGTCGTGTTGGTGGCCTGGTCTGCCAGGGCGATCGACGGGCTCAAGCGCACGGCGGCCGATCAGGTCGTGCGCCGCGTCGCGGCAGGCCTGCGGCCGGGCGCCATCGTGATGTTGCACGACGCCGCTGAGCGCGAAGATTTCACGCCCGCGGCGCTCGAGGCGCTGCCGCGAATCTTGGATCTGATCGACGAGCGCGGCTTGAAGACGGCGACCATCGAGGAGCTCCGGTCGAGCGCGCGCCCCGATCGACGCTGACCCGCCGCCGCGCGCTCAAGGCTCGTTCTGCGCGGCCGGCAGCTCGATGACGAAGCGGGCGCCTGGCGCGTACTGCTCGTCGAGCCGGATCCTGCCGCCCGCCGACTCCACCAGGCCCTCGCACACCGCCAGCCCGAGGCCGGTGCCTTCGCCGACCTCCTTGGTGGTGACGAAGGGCTCGAAGAGCCGCGCCCGCACCTCGGGCGCGACGCCGGGCCCGGTGTCTTCGACCTCGACGACGACCCCCGGTTCATCCGGGCTCGGCCGCGCGCGCACCCGCACCGTGCCCGACGGTCCGCAGGCGTCGGCGGCGTTCATCACGAGGTTGAGCAACACTTGCGTGAGCTGCTCGCGGCTGAGCCCGACGTGCGGCAAATCCGGGTGCACGTCGAGCTCGAGCGCCACCTCCTGCAGCGCGCGCTGGGGCGCCAAGAGCGCCGCGGTGTCGTAGGCCGCGGCCGCGACGTCTCCGGGGACCGGGGCGGCGCCGTCTGCTTTGGCGGCAGGTCGCGCAAACTGCAGCAGATCGCGCAAGATGTGGTGGATCCGCTCCGTCTCTCGGCGCATGCGTTCGAGGAAGTCTCTTTGCTCGGCGGGTTCGAGGTCGCCGGCGAGCAACAAATCCTGTAGGCCGATCAGCGCGGAGATCGGGTTGCCGATCTCGTGGGCGAGGCCGGCCGCCAAGCGCCCGACGCTCGCCAGCCGCTCCGAGCGCACCAGCCGGTCTTGTGCCTGACGGAGCCGGAGCGTGGCCTGCTCCACCTCGCTCACCTTGTGCCTCAGCGCTTGCTCCTCGGCGAGCAGGCGCTCGGTCATCGTGCGCAAGCTCTGACTGAGCACCATCAGCTCGCGCGGGCCGGTCGCGGGCACGTCGAGCTGGCGCGCCCCGGCCGCCACCCGGCGCGCCCCGGCCGTCAGCCGATCGAGGGGGCGAACGATCAGGCGCGTGAGGGCGAAGTAGGCGAGCACCAAGAGCGCCAGCGCGACGAGGGCCGTGTACAGGCCGACCAAGCGCACGAGCGGCGCTGCGCGCCCGCCGCCCGCGTCGGCCCGCACG
>JAEZYZ010000192.1 GCA_023418705.1 Pseudomonadota bacterium
GCTGTCGTTCCTCAGCAGTCTATAGTCGACGACCATCGCTATGTCGCGACGACCGAACAGACTCTGGCGGAGATCCTGTGCTGCGCCGCGGCATCGCCGCATAACGGACGACTCGGGATAGTGATTGATATGTCGTGCTCAACATATCAATCACCTGCGTCCGTACACCGGGAGGCGGACGATCCGGAAGGGCTGGCGGATGCAGGACAAGCGAGCCGTCCCGGGCTGTTCAGACGACGACGTGCACGACGAAGATGGATGCCCGCTCTGGCGGATTTCGACGCCGCCGCACGACTCGTCGTGCCAGTGGCTCGAGCCGGTGGTGGACTTCGTCGATATTGCACTCGGCCGTCGCGTGGCGGCTGTTCTCGTTGACGAGCGCGGAGCTGAGTGTCGGCGCGGGGCATCGTGGCTTGCCCTCCTCCTTCTTCGCGACCGACCGCGTCTCGAATTGCTGCTCGGGTCTGGCGAAGCGCGGCAGACGGAGCTGCACGAGGTTACCTTGTCGTTTGGCTTGGGCCGGCACCGTCGGCTTGGCGGCAGCTTTAACCATACGCGTGACGCGACCAACGTCGACGACACCGAACGCCAGGGCACTTTGGCAGATGGCCTCCACGCGCCCGTTGCCGTACTTGTCGCAAAGGCCGATCAGCACGTAACCCTGACGCATGCGAGCCCACGGCAAAGGGCCGGCGAGCAACCGCTCGACATACTCGCCGACGTGTGTGCCCTTGTCCTTGGCCTTGGCTAGAACGGCATCGACGCTGCGCATGGCGTGGGCGGCCTTACCGACGGGGTAGTCGTTGCCGTCGGTGGAGCGGCCGCCGGGGGGCTGGCGCGGATGCATCTTGATGAGCTCCGTCCCAAAGTAGATGCGTACGGTGGTCTTGTCGGCGCGAACGCGGACGTGCTCGTGCAGGTAGAGCGTCGGTACCGAGCAGAGCGCCCGAGCCACCTGGAGGTGATGATCAGGGTGGACCTTGGCATCATCAATCCAGCGCGGCACGTCGAACGGCTCCGTGGGAGCGGTAAGCATCGCCATCTTCTCCACCGTTTCGAACAGCTCACGTGGCACCTTGCGTGTCGTGCCATGGACACGCTGACCGGCGACCTCGCGGCACCACTGCTCGGCTCGCTGTCGGGCGTCCTCCAGGTCGGCAAACGTCTCGCCGTCGAACCAGCTCTCGCGTACCTGCGGCACCTGATTCTCGACGCGAGGCTTGTCCTTTGGCGAGTGAATGCGCGCTGGGTCGACGAAGATGCCGCGTGCCTGAGTGTAGTCCAGGAACGCGGCAACCAGCGTCCGGATCCATGACCCTGCCGAAGCTTGGTCATCGCCCTCTCGCTGGCGGCTCCATGGCCCTGCAAATTGGGTGACTCCATCTGCTTGCGAAATTCCCAGTCAGCGTGGCTCCATGAGCCTGCAAACCGGCACGTGGTCGACACCCTCCGCATCGGCTTGGCGAACGCGATCGGCGTCGGCAAGCAGCATGTCACCGTCACGCTGATGCCGGCCGCCAACTCGACTGAACGGGTCGCCTTCGGGCATTTCCTGGACGACGTGAACCGGCTCAACCTGCGCCTGCCGGGCGACCCGAGCCGGCGCACTCTGCAATTTCGGTGTTCAAATGGCTGATCGGTCGGCGCGAACTCTGGATCGCTGCTGGCGGCTGATAGTAACGCCCGCAGCGGTGGGTATGTCTCGGGGCAGCGCCCGCTTGGTACCTGAGCCGGGGTGCAATACGAAATCGAACGGAGGCGCGCGCAGGGTGGAGCAGCGCGCGGCGCGCAGGGTGGAGCAGCGCGCGGCGCTCATCGCCGAGGCCGCGCGCGTGGCGAGCGGCGGGCGGCGCCGGGCACTTCGTCGGATCGGAGGGGGCCGTGGCGGCGCCAAGCGTGCTTGAGCAAATAGCGCGTCGGTGGGTCGACGCCGACGGGGTATTCCGGGCAGGGGTCACGTTCGGGGCGCGGGCGGCGGATCCAGCCGTCGAAGGTCGCGGCGCTCGAAAACGGGTCGAGGAAGCTCGGCGGAAGGCGCTTGCCGAGTTGCGCTTGGTGGCGGCGGAAGTTGTTGAGCACGTAGAGCAACGCGCGGCGCACTTGTAGCGGGGTCTTCAGGGCGCGCGCATGGTAGCGATCACCGAAGACGCGGCGATCCCTGGAGAGGCTGGCGCCCTCGCGATCCATCATCTCGTTCAGCTTGCGCGCGATGCGCACGCAGAGGCCGGTGACGGCGGTCCGCAGCGCAGCTTTGTCCTCCGCCTCGCAGATCAGGTGCAGGTGGTTGCCTTGCACGGAGTAGTGCGTGAAGCGAAATGGCCGCTGTGAGCGGAGCTGCACGCGCGCGAGCGCCCAGCGAATGCAGCGCAGGGATCGGCGGCTGCGCAGGTTGTAGACGCCGCGGGCCACCCGCAATGTAACGTGCACGGGGTGGTGCCGGCTGTGCGCTGGCCGCGCGCGGTGAGCGACCCGGCCGCCCGGACGTCGCGGGCGGCCGGCGCCTGGGCGCGCCCCCCCATGACCGTTCATGCGCAACGCGAGCTGCACGGGTTGACCGCGCGGCGGCGGCTTGCGCGAAGTTGGACGGCGCTTGGGCATGCCCTTGGGGAACCTTGAGTTCGGGAGGCTGGCGGTGGCTAACTTGAATTAGGCTAACATCATAGAACGCGGGCGTTGAGAGCGCAAGGGGATGCTCGCGTGGCGGCGGGGATGCTCGCGTGGCGGCGGGGATGCTCGCGTGGC
>JAEZYZ010000491.1 GCA_023418705.1 Pseudomonadota bacterium
GCGGCAGGCGGCACGGCGGCAGGCGGCACGGCGGCAGGCGGCACGGCAGCAGCCGGCTCGGCGACGTTCACCGCGGCGGCGGGCGCCAACGCCTCGCCCAAGCGCGCTCCCCGGGCTTCGGCCAGGATCATCGCGCGGCACTCCGGGCCGCAGGCGTAGCGCCGCCGGCCCTTCGAGAACACGACTTGCGAGGCCAGCTCGACGCGGAAGCCGGTGGCGCAGGCGTCGCAGCAGACGGTGCCGTCGTCACCGCCGCGGTGGCTGCGTTCCAGACAGTCCTGCGAGCAGAAGAAGGCGAACCGAACGGTGGGCACACCGTCGGCGTCCCGTTCTTCCCGCTCTTCCATTTGGTAGCTGAAGTGCGGCTCGAAGTCCGAACCGCAGATGGTGCACTTTTTGGTGAGGGTTGCCATGGGAGGGCTGCTTCGAGGTCGAGTTATCGAAGCGCACATCGGAATGGCACGCCCGCGCCGCCACGGGCAAATTTCCCGCGCTGTCTCGGTGCGTCGGATCGATGGCTCGAGATCCTGGGACCGGGGGGGGAGGGAGCGCTCGCGGGCGCTCGCGCGGGTACGGGAGCTGGGGGCGCCGCGCTTCCGGCGAGCGGCGCTCGCCCAAGAGGGGGCCCCGATTGCTCGGGACCTCCGCGCTGGCAAACGGACCGGTGCTCTAGAGCGACAAGCGGTTTGCGGGGCAAGCCGTTTGTCGCGGAAAATGGGACGATCTAGAGCAGCGAGCCGCGAGCAGACGAGAGGGTTTCCCGAAGAATCGGGGCCCTCGCCCGGATGGGGGCCCCGATTGCTCGGGATCTCCGCGCTGGCAAACGGATCGGTGCTCTAGTGGCGGAAGTGCCGCGCGCCGGTGAAGATCATCGCGACCTCGGCGGCGTCAGCGGCGGCGATCACCTCGGCGTCGTTCTTGCTGCCGCCGGGTTGCGCCACGGCTCGGACGCCGGCCGCCACCGCCGCTTGGAGGCCGTCGGCGAAGGGGAAGAACGCATCAGAGGCGAGCGCGCTGCCGCGAGCCCGCTCGCCCGCTCGCTCGCAGGCTCCTTCGACCGCGATGACGCGCGCCGTCTGCCCACCGCCGATGCCAACGGTGGCAAAGCCGCCGTCTTCCGCGCGCGCCAGCACGATGGCGTTGCTCTTGACGTGCTTGCAGACCGACCAGGCGAAGGCGAGGGCCGACAGCTCGTCGGCGCTCGGCGGGCGCCGGGTGACCACTCGCCCCGCGCGTACCTCCTGCCCGCTCCCGGTGTCCCGCGCCTGCACCACCAGACCGCCGCTGATGCGCTTGAGCTGCAGCGCCGCGTGATCGGGTGGCAAGAACGCACCCGTCGCCAGCAACCGCAGCGCCTTCTTGGAGCGGAGCCGCTCGAGGGCGGCGGCAGAAAAGCTCGGCGCCACGATACATTCCAGGAACGTCTCCGCCAAAAGCTCGGCGGTGGCGGCGTCCACCTCCCGGTTGAGCGCCACGATGCCCCCGAAGGCGCTGGTGGGATCGCACGCGCGCGCAAGCCGGTATGCCTCCGAGAGATCCTTGGCCGTTGCGGCACCGCAGGGGGTCGCGTGCTTCACGACCACGGCGGCGGGATCGGACAGGTCCCGCACCGCTTCGAGCGCCGCGTCGGTGTCGACCAGGTTGTTGAAGCTGAGCTCCTTGGCCCCGCTGCCCAGGCTCTCGGCGCGCGCCAACGTGCCGGGGAGGGCGCCGCGCTCGGCGTAGAACGCGCCCGACTGGTGTGGGTTCTCCCCGTAGCGCAGGCCGTACGCCTTCTCGAAGGCGAGCGTCAGGTGGCGCGGGTAGTCGTCGGGCTCTTCGACGCGCGTGAGCCAGCCGCTGATCGCGGCGTCGTAGGCCGCCGTCTGCGCGAACGCCTTGCCTGCCAAGCGGCGGCGCGTGCCCTGGCTGACCTCTCCCGTCGCTTCGATCTCTTCGAGCACCGTCGAATAGTCCGCTGGATCGCACACGACGGTGACGCGCTCGTGGTTCTTGGCCGCCGAGCGGATCATGCTCGGACCGCCGATGTCGATGTTCTCGATCAGCTCCTCGAAGCTCGAGTCGCCGCGCGCCAGCGTCTGTTCAAACGGGTAGAGGTTGACGACCACCAGGTCGATCAGCTCGGCGCCGATGCGCGAGAGGTCCGCGTCGTCGGTGCCCGCGCGCGCCAGGATCCCGCCGTGCACCCGTGGGTGCAACGTCTTGACGCGCCCGGCCATCACCTCGGGCGATCCGGTGTAGCTCTCGACGCTCTCGACGGGGATGCCGGCCTCGGCCAGGGCCTTCAGCGTGCCGCCGGTGGACAGGAGTCGAACGCCGCGCTCGCCCAGGCGGCGAGCGAAATCGATGAGCCCGGTTTTGTTCGAGACGGACAGCAGCGCACGTCGGATCGGCATGCCCCGCGGTATCGCCTCACGACCCTGCCGTCAATGCGTGCGATCGGGGGCGTCTGCCGCGTCGCTCCGGAGCAGAAGTCCGCGCCAAAATTCGGCCAGATCTTCGGGCAAGGGCGAGACGAGCTCCAGCCGCTCCAGGGTCAGCGGGTGCGTCAGCGTGTAGCGGTGGGCGTGCAGCGCGTGCCGCGGCAGCTCGAGCTTGGCCCGATCGGCGTCGTCGAGCTCCCCGTCGGCGGCGCGCGCCAGCAAGCGTTCGTCCGGGCCGTAGAGCTTGTCGCCCACGATCGGACACCCGATGCTGGACAGGTGCACCCGGATCTGGTGCTGGCGGCCGGTGTGCAGCTCGCAGGCGACGAGCCCGTAGCCCGCTCGCTCTTCGAGCACTTCGACGGCGGTGCGGGCGTCCAGACCCCCGCCGCGCTCGGCGACGCGCATCTTGACCCGTAGCGGGTTATTGGGATCGAGCTCGAGCGGCACGTCGATCGCGGTCACGGCTGGCACGCCCCAGGTGATCGCGAGGTAGGTCTTGCCCATCGGGGCGGCTCGGCGCGCGCGCTCGAGCAGGGCTCGCCGCTCACTCTCCGAGCGGGTGAAGGCGAGGGCAGGGTCCGCGCGTGCCATCTCCGCCATCGATCGGTCCTCGAGCAGGCGTTTGAAGGCGCGCTCGGCTTGCGGGGACCGCGCCACCAGCAAGAGGCCGCTGGTCTCGCGGTCGATGCGGTGCACGAGCGACAGAAACTCGCCGGGCCGCTCCTGCGCGAGGCGCTTGATGACGGTGCTCCGGTGGTAGCGCGCCGTCGGGTGCACCGCCATGAGCGGCGGCTTGTCGACGACGAGCAGGTGCGGATCCTCGTACAGGATCGGCAGCGGCGGCCCGTCCGTCTGCTCGTCGAGCGCCGGGCGCCAGAGCACCACGCGCTGCTCGGCGCGTAGGCGGTCGCTTGCCCGCAGCCGGCGCCCCTCGGGGGTGAAGGCGCTGTTTTCGATGATCGCGCGGGCGCGCGTGCGGCTCGTGCCGCGCAGCTGCGACTGTAAGAAGACGTCCACGCGCATTCCGGCCGATTCGGGCGGCACGCGCAGCACGCGCAAGATCGCGTCCTCGCCCACGCCGGGGGGACGGGTTGGCTTCGACTCGACGGACTCGCACTCGGGCGACGGGTCCCGCGGCTTGCCGCCCATCACCCCGCGCTCGAGAGACGCTGGATCTCCGTGCCCACGCCCTGGTCGGTGAAGATCTCCAGCAGCAGGGCGTGCTTGCGGCGGCCGTCGACGATGTGCACCTTCTCGACGCCGGCGTTCACCGCGTCGAGCGCGCAGCGCACCTTTGGGATCATCCCGCCCGCGATCACGCCGCCCGCGATCATCTGCTCCGCCTCGCGCGCGCGCAGTGAGCGGAGCAGCTGCCCCGACTCGTCCTTGACGCCTTCGACGTCGGTCATGAGCATGAGCTTGGCCGCCGAGAGCGCCGCGGCGATGCTGCCGGCGGCGGTGTCGGCGTTGACGTTCAGCGCCTTGCCGTCCCCGTCGACGGCGATCGGGGCGATCACCGGGATGAAGCCATTTTGCATCAGCTCGGAGACGAGCGTCGGCTGCACGTGCTCGAGCTCGCCCACGCGCCCGAGGTCGACCAGCACCGGCGCGCCGCTGGCATCTTTGCCGGGCACTTGCGGCAGGCGACGAGCGCGCATGAAGGTGTCGTCCTTGCCGCTCACGCCCACGCCGCGGCCGCCGTACTTGCAGATCATGCCGACGATCTCTTGATTCACCCCGCCGCCGAGCACCATCTCGACCACGTCCATGGTCTCGTCGTCGGTGATGCGCAGGCCGCCGGAGAAGCTCGATCGGATCCCCATGCGCTCGAGCGTGCGGTTGATCTGCGGCCCGCCGCCGTGGACCACCACGACCTGGATCCCGACGAAGCGCAACAAGCAGACGTCTCGGGCGAAGCTCTCCTTCAGCTCCTCGTCCACCATCGCGTGGCCGCCGTACTTCACGACGAAGGTGCGTTTGTGGAAGCGTCTGATGTACGGCAGCGCCTCGTGGAGGATCGCCGCCTTGCCGACCAAGTCGTCCATGGGCGGCGCGATCTTGACCGATTTTCGAGCAAATACGACCCCCCTGGCCGGAATTTTTGGCTAGGAAGCCGAAGCGGGCGGCTCCCGGCGGCGCGCACTTGTGGTACAGGGCCGAGCAGATGGACGTCTTGATGATAGCCGCCGGACTGTCGCCCTACACGGCGCAGGCGCCCGCCGGCGAGGTGGTCGCGGCGTTGAGCAAGACGCTGCGCCAGCAGGGGCACGACGTGACGGTCGCCCTGCCGCGTTACCCGGAGCTCGAGGCCTCGGGCCTGCTGCTCGCTCGCCGCCTCACGCCGCTCCGGCTCGAGTCCGGGGCGGAGGCGAACGTGCTCGACGGGCAGCTCCCATCGGGCGTCAGGCTCGTGCTGTTCGATGCGCCCGGGCTGTTCGACCGCGACGTCGACCTGGCGGCGGAGGACGAGGACGCCGCGCGGCGGTTCGGCTTCTTCGCTCACGCCGCGGCCGCCTTCGTGGGGCAGCGCGCTGCACAAGGCGAGGGGCTCGGGGTCGTTCATGCGCACGATTGGCCGGGTGCTCTGGCCCTGGCGTTGCTGCGGGCCTCCGGCGCCTCGCGCGCCCCGGCCGTGCTCACGGTGCACGACGTGACGCGCCAAGGCGTGTTTCCGGTGAAGCTGCTCGGCGCGCTGGGCGTCCCGGCCGACTCCGGCGTCGCCGCCGACCTCAAGCTCGGCAACAAGCTCTCGGCGCTGAAGGCCGGGCTGCTCGCGGCCGACGCGGTGACGACCGTCAGCCCGAGCTACGCGCTCGAGATGTCCGACGCCGCCCGCGCCGGCGCGCTGGCGGCGGTGGTCACGGGGTGCAGGGCCCCCGTCATCGGCATCCACAACGGCATCGACTACTCCCGCTACAACCCCGCCACCGACGCGGCCCTGGTCAGCCGCTACGACGCCGAGGATCCTTCCAACAAGGGACGCTGCAAGGCGGCGCTCCTGCGCGAGCTCGGCCTCGAGCTCGAGCTCGACCAGCCGCTGGTCGCGTACGTCGGCGCCCTGAGCAAGGAGAAGGGGGCGGATCTGCTGAGCGCGGCGCTGCCGTCGCTGCAGAAGAATCGTCTGTCGCTGGTGGTGGCCGGCCGGGGCTCGGACGACCTGGCGGCGGCGTTCAGCGCCGCCGCCGAGGCGCGCCCCGACTCGTTCGCCTTCCGCCGGGATCCGGAGTCGGCCCTCGAGCGCCGGATCTTCGCCGCCGCCGACATCGTCCTCGTGCCCTCCCGGCACGAGCCGTGCGGCGACGCTCAGCTCATCGCCCAGCGCTTCGGGGCGCTGCCGGTCGTGCACGCGACGGGCGGCTTGAAGGACACGGTGGTCGACTGCGACGCCGAGCTCGAGACCGGCACGGGGTTCGTGTTCGATCGCATGACCCAACGCGCGCTGATTGGCGCCGTGCAGCGGGCGATCGCCGCGTATGCCTCGCCCGCCTGGCCGCGGCTGGTGCGCCGGGTCATGCGGCTGGATCTGGCGTGGGATCGGGCGGCGCGACGGTATCTGCAGGTGTATCGCCAGGCGCCGGCACGCAGCTGAGCGCGCGGCGGAGCCACCAGGCGCGCACCGCCACGAGCGCCAGCGACATGGCCAGGTGCAGCAGCGCGGCCAGCGCAAAGCGTGCCGGCCCGCGCTCGACGTGCAGCCAGCCGACGATCGCGGCGGTCACGAGCACGCCGCCTGCCGACGCCCCGGTGGCGGCGTAGAAGGCCAGGGCCGGCGGCAGCGGCTGGCGGCGGCCGACGCCGAGCGCCACCCCGAGGGCGGCCAGCGCCCCGACCCCGCTCCGGATCCGCGCGGCTCGGGCCAGATCGAACACGAGGTCGATCGCCCCCATGCCGAGCAACGTCGCGAGGCCGAGCGCCAGCGCCGTCCCGTCGGCGGTCGGTTCGCTCATCCGGGACGACAGGCCGCTGAGCGCCGTCGCGAACAACAGCGCCACCAGCGCGAACAGGGCCTTGGCACCGAGCGACAAGCCGCCCAGCAGCGCGAAGGCGGGGACGTGGTCGATCGAGCGGGCTGCCAAGGTCCCCCACCCGAGCCGAGCGGGGGCCGCCAGAGACACCCACAGGGCCACCAGCGGGAAGAGCAGGGCCATCGCCGTCGCCAGCGCGATCCAGAGCCCGACCCGGAGGGCCCCGACCAACGCCGGGAGCTCGAGCCGCACGACCTCGACGAGCAGCACGGAGCCCGGTTCGAACAGCAGCGCGTCGCCTTGCGGGTAGCTCCGGATGCCGCTCCCCGCGAAGACGGCGGCGAGCGGCGCGGCCACGAGCCAGGCGGCGAACAGCCGGCAGAGCCAGAACAGGACGATCGCCCTCCGGTTGCCGGGCGCGAGCAGTGTGCGGAGGCCGGAGGCGGGGTTCATGGTCCGGCGACCGCAAGCAACAAATAGGCTGCGTAGACGCTGCGCTCGAGGATGCGACCGCCGCTCTCCGGCGAGCTGCGGAAGGCATTGTTCGTGAGGTCATGATCGAGGGTGATCCGCCGCTCGGGATCGACCAGGGCGCCGACGAGCCGGTCATCGCCCTCGTAGTCGAGGGTCGTGAAGGTGCCGCGGCCGTCCCAGCGCCGGCGGAGGCGGTCTCCTCGTTCGGTGAAAAGATCGATCTCCACCGGGAAGCGCAGGTCGCCGCGGCGCCGGACCAGCACGCGCCCGACGAAGCGGGGGGGCGTGGCTGCCGGCCGGGTCGAGCGCTCGCCGTCGAAGATGCCCGACGGTTCCCGATAGGGGACCGAACGCACCTCGTCGACGCTGAAATCCACCGCCGCCGGCTCGAACAGCGCGCGCTCGAGGGTATCGGCGACGTGGTCGTCGAACACCTCGCGCACGGCCGCGAGCAGGTGCTTGGGGCCGGGGTGCTCGAAGCGGTAGCGCCGGGCGTAGCGGCCGAGCGCCGTGAGCAGCTTCTGCTGGCCGTAGACGTTGCCGATGGTCTCGAGGACCGTGGCCGTTCGCGCGTACACCAGGGCTCCGAGCTCTTGGAAGTCCGCGAAATGGGCCGCCGGGGCGCCGATGCGGCCGGCGCCGGCGTACGCGGCGGCGACCGCGCGCCGCACGGCGGCTTCCGAGACCTCGAAGCTGTGCCCATCGAAGAGTGAGCCCGGGCCGTACAGCTGGCTCATCGCCAGCGACTCGGCGTAGCTGGTGAGGCCTTCGTCCAGAAAGGGATACGCCGCCTCGTTGCTGGCGACGAGGCCGTAAAACCACTGGTGCGCCAGCTCGTGGACGGTCACCGTCTCGAGCGCGCGCACGCCGAGCAGCGGCGCGTACCAGGGGCCGCCCGTGGTGATGAGGGTGGGGTATTCCATGCCGCCGGAAGGCGCCGCGTGCTCCGGTGGATGGACGACGGTGAGCATCGGGTAGGGGTAGCGCCCGAAGCGACGAGAGAAGAAGGGCAGGGCGAAGCGGATCGACTCCAAGCTGGTGCGCGCGCTGGTCTCGTGCCCCGCCGGGAAGAGCAAGCGCAGCTCGACTCCGTCGACCTGCTCCCGAAGCTCCAGAAAGCCGGGCCAGGCCGTCCACGCGAAGTCGTGCACGTCGCCGATCTCGTAGCGCAGCACCTTGCGGGCGCCGTGCCGCTTTTCGTCGACGCGCCGCCCGGTCGCGCCCACCACCATCTGTGCCGGAACGTCGAGCGTGATGCGGTAGTCGCCGTAGTCCGCGTAGAACTCGGCCTGGGGGTGAAACGGGAAGTGGGCCCAGGTGCCGTCGGCCTCGCGCCGGGCGATCTTGGGAAACCACTGCGCGACCAGGTGGTAGTCGCGGCTATACCCGGTGCGTTCGACGATCGACGGCAGCTTCGACTCGAACTCGACCGAGAGCTCGAGCGTCTCGCCCGGCGGCACCGGCTCCGGCAGCTCGAGCCTGAGGCTGGTCTGGTCGTCGGGATCTCCGGGAGAATGTTGGGCGAGCCGGGGCAGCAGATCGGCGCCCGCGGCGACGAGCCGCTCGATCTTCGTGTACCCCCAGTCGGCGGCGCGTTGCGCCGTTCGGCCAGCGCCGAAGGGAGATCGCAGAAACAGCGTCCGCTCATTTTTGAAGGCGTTCAGATACAAATGCCAATAAAGCTCGGTCGCCGGCTCGCTGCTGGCGTTCGTCCAGCGGATCGTGCCCTTGCCGGTCACCGTGTGCCGCTCGGCGTCGAGCCGGGCGGCCAGATCGTAGGAGGCGACCGGGCGGGCGCGGCGAGCCAGGTGCCGGTCGTCGTCGTAGTCGGGGCCGATGCGCGCCGGGGGCTGCGAGGGGGCGGCGGTGTGCTCCGGGTTGGAGGGCGGCCGGAGCGCCTGGCCCGCGTCGTCGTGGCTCGACGCCGTCTCGGCCGGCGCCGGCGCGAGCGCCGTCCAGGCGGCCGCCGCGCGCGGCAGCACGAACGTGTCCAGCAGCAGGGCCGCCGCCAGCGTCACGCCAAAGGCGATCCAGAGCTGCCGCCGCTCCTCGGCGCGCCACCTGACGAGCCGCTCGCCCATCACTCGGAGGCCGGCGACTGCAGGGCCACCACGCGCTGGTCGAGCAGGTGGACCAGGATCCGCAGCGCTTCGAAGCGCGGCATGCCGCTGGCGTCCAGCACCTCCTCGACGCTGCTGCGACCGTCGACCAGCGAGAGCAGAAAGCCCGCGCGGTGGTCGAGGGACAACCAGCGGATCTGATCGGGAGCGACGCTCACGCGCAGGCGCTGCTCGAGCGATCCGAGGCGGCCCGAGTACATGCGGACGAGCGCCTGCTGGCAGAGCTCGGTCATGCGCCTGGCCAGATCGTGCTCCGGATCGCGCTGCAGCAGCCGTTCGGCCACCGCCAGCGCGCCGCTGAAGTCACCTGCTGCGTGCCGCTGCTTCATCTCCACGACCGTGGGATCCGAAGACGCCGAGCTCGGGCGGTCTTCGGCCGCGGGCGGCGCTGCTGGGATCCCCGCCGGGGGGGAGACCCGTGGCAGATCGAAGAGCGAGTCTTCTCGCGCCGGTAGCGCCGCGGGGTCGTCGAGATCCAGCGCGGGCCGGGACTCGGGGGGCGCCGCCTCGAGCCGGCGCGGGCCGTTGATGGGATCGGAGAAGACCAGCGGATCGGGGCTGGTTGGCCGCTCGAGCGCGGCCTCGAGCTCCTCCTCGGTGAGCTCGGCGTGGCCGAAGAACAGGGCGGGGCGATCGGGCTCGTCGGCGTCCGGTGGGGTCGGGTCGGGCTCCGGATCCGCCTCGGCGGGTTCTCGAGCGTCCGCGATTTGCATCATGCGCGCGACGTATTGCTCGGTCGGGACGTCGGGCACCGCCGTGACCCGATCGTAGGGGCTGGCGTCGCCGCGTTCGTCGACCACGATCTCGAGCGGGCCCTCGAGGTCGTCGTCCCAGGTGCCGTCGATCGCCGTCACCTCGGGCGGGATCGAGCTCGAGCCGCGCGGGGTTTTATCGTCCTTCTTGTTGCGCGCCATGGATCTGCGCTCGAACCGCGACAACGTCAGCCGCCGCGGGCCACCACGCCTTTGAACATCCGCTGAGTGCGGGCCAGCTGCTCGACTTGTTCTTTGATGAGCTCCGTCCGTTTGAGCTCGATCGCGTTCTTGGCCCGGTCGAGCACGCCGCGCGCCTTGCTGAGCGCGTCACGCCCGAAATCCGCCGACCCCACCACGCGCTCGATCTCGGGGAACAAGTCTTCGATCTCCGCGATCAACGTCTCGGCTTCCTGCCGGGCGGCCTCGAAGGCTTCGTCGGAGCGCCGCTCGACCAGGTACTCGGCGGCGTCCGACATCATCGAGTTGATCTCCTCTTGGGTGAGGCCGCTGGTGGCCGTCACTTGGATCGACTGCTCCTGGCCGGTCTCGAGGTCCTTGGCGTGGACGCTGACGATCCCGTCCGTGTTGATGTCGAAGGAGACCTCGATCTCCACCTCGCCCTTCGGCGCTCGGCGCAGCCCGGTCAAGATGAACTCGCCGAGCAGCTCGTTCTGGTCAGCCTTTTCGCTTTCTCCCTGCATGACCAGGATCTTGACCGCCGTCTGGTTGTCCCGGCTCGTGGTGAAGGTCTTGGTCCGGCTGGTGGGCACCGTGGTGTTCTGCGGGATCAACTCCTCGAAGTGGCTGCCGAAGGTCATGATCCCGAGGGCGTGCGGGGTCACGTCCAGCAGGATCATCTCCTGCTTCTCTTCGAGCAGCGCGGCGCCTTGGATCGCGGCGCCGAGCGCCACGACCTCGTCCGGGTGCAGGCTCTTGTTCGGCTCGCGCCCGAAGAACTCGGCGGCCGCCCGCTGGATCGCCGGCATGCGCGTCATGCCGCCGACCAGCACGATGTCTTCGATTTCATCGATGTCGAGCCGCGCGTCTTCCAGCGCCTGGCGGCAGATGTCGACGGTGCGCTCCACCAGGTCTTCGGTGAGCATCTCGAGCGTGTCGCGGGTCAACAGCCGCTGCAGGTGGAGCGCTTCGTTGCGCCCCGTGGAGATGATGAATGGCAGGTTGATCTCGGTCTCCTTGAGCGCCGACAGCTCGCACTTGGCCTTTTCGGCCGCGTCGCGCAGGCGCTGCAGGGCCATGCGGTCCTGCCGGAGGTCGATGTCGTGCTCCTGTTTGAAGCCTTCGACCAGCCAGTCGATGATGCGGGCGTCGAAGTCCTCGCCGCCCAGGAAGGTGTCGCCGGTCGTGCTGATGACCTTGAACACGCCGTGGGCGCCGATCTCCAGCACGCTGACGTCGAAGGTGCCGCCGCCGAGGTCGTACACGGCGACCGTGCGGTCGAAGTTGCGCCCGAAGCCGTAGGCGAGGGCTGCCGCCGTCGGCTCGTTGATGATGCGGATCACGTCGAGGCCGGCGATCGCCCCGGCGTCCTTGGTCGCCTGGCGTTGGTGATCGTTGAAGTAGGCGGGCACCGTCACCACCGCCTTGGTCACCGGTTGCCCGAGGTAGTCCTCGGCGATGATCTTCATCTCTTGCAAGACCATCGAGCTCACCTCCGGCACGGAGTAGTTTTTGTCGCGCAGGTGGATGCGGACGTCGCCGTGCGGTCCCTCGATGATGTTGTAGCTCGAGGTCATCAGCGCATTTTTTACCTGCGGTGAGTTCCACTTGCGGCCAATCAAGCGCTTGGCCGCGTAGACCGTGTTCTCCGAGTTGGTGATGGCCTGGCGTTTGGCGATGTGTCCGACCAGGCGCTTGCCGGCCTCGGTCACCGCCACGATGCTCGGGGTGGTCTTGTAGCCGCCGCGGTTGGAGATCACCGCGGGGGCATTGCCCTCCATGATGGCGACGCACGAGTTGGTCGTGCCGAGGTCGATGCCGATGACTCGCTCCATGTTCTCAGATCCCTTGCGCCTCAAGCTTCTCCGCGCCGTATGCGCTTGGCCCAGTCCCGAATGGTATCATCGTTTGGAGCGAGTTCGGTCGCCCGCTGAATCTCACCGACGGCGCTCCGCTGCATGCCCGCGGCGAGGTAGACCCGCGCCAGCGTCAAGCGGCAGCCGGCGTCCTCGGGTGCGAGGAGCACCGCCTTTTTGCCATGTTCCGCGGCGGCGCGCAGGTCGCCGCCGCTCTCCAGCAGGCAAAACGCCGCCCGCTCGAAGACTCGGGGGTCGTCGCTGCCACGGGCCGCGAGCTGATAGGAGCGCGCTGCGTCGGCCAAACGACCGCTCTTGAGCTCGTAGTCTGCGGTTTTTAGATAGCTCGCCGAGAGCTGATCGTTGGCCTGCCGTTCGACGCGACCGAGCCGCTCGACGATGTCGGTGTTTTCAGGCGCCAGGGTGGCGGCGATGCGCAGCGCGTTGGCCGCCGACACCGCGTTGCCTTGACCGAGGGCTTCCTCGGCCCGCTCCAGATAGTGGTCGATCTGTCGGGCTTTGACCTGCAGCACGCGCTCCTCGTAGCGCCGCTTCAGATCGGCCACCGCGTGATCTCGGCTCGTGCCAGCGGCCGGCGCGGGTGACGACGCTCGGGCGGGCGGAGCGAGCGAGACGCCGAGCTTGCGGGCGAGCGCCTTGCGGCGCGCCTCGGGATCGGGAGCGCGGGGCGGCGCGGAGGAGAAGGTGGGCGGCCTTTGGACTTGAGCCTGCGCGGCCCGCTCCGCCAGCCGGGCCTCTCGCTCGATCTCGCGGCGCACCTCTTCCAGCTGACGCGCTCGGTCGGTCATCAATTGTTCGAGATCGCGCGTCGTCTTTTGGGTGCTGAGGTAGGCGTCGTATTCCGTTCTGGAGCGCGATCGCGACAGCACGTCGTGCGCCTCGGTGAGGCGGGTGAAGATCCGTTCGAGCTTGGGCTTGAAGCTGCCGAGGTTCTTGCCGAAGTATCGATCGGGGTGAAAGACGCTGACGGCTTCGTAGTAGGCGTTTTTGATCGCTTTTTTGTCGGCGTCGCGCGCCACTCCGAGCGCCGCGTAGTGATCGAGGCCGTCGAGGCGGTAGTAGAGGTCCAGCACCCGGCGCTTGCGAGCCCGATCCAGATCCACGGCTTCGTCGAGCTCGCTCGGATCGTAGAGCGCGGCGGTCTCTTCCCGCGCCGGGCCCGGGGGCGGCTCGATGGCGGGGCGCTGCTCCGGATCGATCGTGACCGCGTTCATCCGCTCGCGGGTCGGGCGCGCCGGCTCCGGCGCGCGATCGAACTGAATCGCACCGAGCTCGGCGAGCCGCGCCAGACAGCGCGCGATGCGCTCCGGCGGCAAGCCGGTGGCGGCGGCCAGGTCCGGTTCGCTCGTCCTGCCGTCGATCCGCGACAGCACGAAGGCTTCCTCTGGCCCGATCGGCAGGCTGCGGATGTTCACGCCCGCGACCGGGTGTGGGGTCTGACTGCCGGCTCTGGAATTCACTACGGGGGGTACCCCTAAGTCCCGTTTTCCAGTTTATCGCTGTGTCAATTTGTTCTGCAATGACGGAAATTTCGCTGCCATCCACGGCCATTGGGCCGGTGCCCTCCTGATGGCGGCGCTCAGAACGTCGGCGAGGCGCTGGGCGACCGTCGCGTCGTCGGCGCCCGCGTGCGAAATCTCGCCGAGAATGAGTCGGAACGGCGCCGGCGTCGGGGGTGAGAGGGGCTGCAACGTGCCCACCAGCAGCGGACAGCCGGCGCGGCGAGCGATGCGAACGGGACCCGCGGCGATGACGCTTGGTCGACCCATGAGGGTGACGAGGTGTGTGCGCACGCGACCAGGTAGGTCCGGCAGAAAACCGACCGGGCGCCCCTCGCGCAACGCCCGCACGATGCGGCTCGGGCAGCCCGGGTCTCCACGGTGGATCACCTCGACGCCGCGCGCGAGGCGATGCTGATCCACCAGCGCGTTCAGCTTGGGGTCGTAGCTCTCGCGCACCACCACGGCGGGCCGATGCCCCAGCTCGGCGACGGCCGCCGCCACCAGCTCGAACGGTCCGAGGTGGGCGCTGACGAACACCGCCCCGCGACCCTTCGCGAGCACCCCCCGGAGCAGCTCGGTCGTCGCGGGCGACAGCTCCACCAGCGTCCGCGCTCGGATCCCCGGCCGTCGCAAGAGCAGCGTGTAGCCAGCGTTCTCGCCCACGGCGGCGAGGCAGTCGGCGGCGAGGCGCGCCGGATCGCCGGTCTCGCCCAGCACCGAACGGAGCGTCCGCTCCGCCCGGCGGCGCAGGGGCACGAGCAGCCTGGCCGCAGCGCGGCCGGCGACCCGCGCGCCAGCGAGGAGCAGCCGCGCGGGCAGGCGATCGGTGACCGCGATCGTGCCCGCGATCAACCAGCGCAGCAGCGCGTTCTTGAGCCGCTGGGCGGGCGTCCACGCCTGCCCGAGGCGCCGGTCCGGACGCGCCCGCCGTTCGACGTCAGCCGCCGCCGTCATGCTGCTCGAGCGAACGTTCGATGACGTCGGCTTGGATCTTCATGGCGCCTTCGAGCGACTCGAGCGCCGCGCGTCGCGCCTGCTCGGCGGCCGCTGCCTGTCCGGCTTCCGAAAGCTCCTTGGCGCGCCGCTCGTGGATCAAGCCCCGGACCTCGAGCAGACGCCCGCGAAAATAGGTCGGCTCCGGCACCCATTTCAATCCGGAGGCGACGCTCTCGAGCGCGCGCTCGCGCCGGCCGAGCGCGTCCTCGAGCTCGGCGATGCGCGCCTGGGTATCGGCGAGCACCTCGCGCACCTCGGGCAAGGGGGGCTCGCCGGGGGGGAGGGGACCGCTCGGCAGCTCGGACAACGCGGCCAGCGCCGCCTCGGTGCGGCCGGCTCGTTCGTGCAGATCGGCGGCGTGGTGGGCCGCCCGCGCGCGGCTCAAAAAGGCGAGCAGCACCGAATCGACGACCGGCGCGTCGGACTCGGGGCAGAGCTCGGCGGCTTCGCGTTCCGTGCGCGCGCAGCCCGCAGAGATGGCGGCCGCGAGCGCCACCGCGAGCGCCGCGCGCCTCATCGCACCCCCCAACTGTGGAAGCGGTTTTGCCGCAGCTCGCGGGCGCGGACCTCGGCGATGCGGTCGATGCGCTCGGTCGTGGCGGCGCGCTCGAAGGGCTCGCTGAACAGCGACGCGGTCGAACGCGAGCGCGCGAGGGCTTCGGCCGCGCGGGGGCTCGGGGTGCTCGCGGTGCGCACGACGAGCGCGACGGCCGCGGCCACGCCGAGCGCGCTCGCGGTCACGCCGATCCACACGAAGAGCCGGCCGCTCGGGCTCCGATGTCGCTCGAGCGCCTGCGCGACGAGCCGCTCGTGCCGCTCGGGATCGGGGTCGGTGGGCGCCACCGCCGACCGGAGGGCCATGATCAGCGGATCCGATGAGAGCTCGGTCCGCAAGCGCTCGGCTTGCCGCAGCTCGAGCTCGCTCGCTTCGGCGAGAGGGTCGCTCGCCAGGGCTCGTTCGAGCAACGCCTCGAGCTGCTCCTCCGACAAATCCTCGGGCGTATGGGCCGCGCGCAGCGCTGCTGCGAGCTCGGCGTCCTCCGTGCTCGGGCCGTCCGCGGCCGGCTCGACCTCGAGCCGGGAATCGGAGCGGTCATCGCGCGGCGGGCCGCTCACGGGGAGCCTCCCCGCTTCGCCAGGAGCTTGCGCAGCGCCACCATCGCCCGGTGCAGTACCACGTCGAAGGTCGACACGCTGACCTCGAGCACCGCTGCGGCGTCGTCGCGGGAGCGCTGCTCGAGGATGCGCAGGCGGATGGCCAGGGCATAGCGTGGGTTGAGCTCGGCGAGCACTTCTTCGACCCGAGCGCGGGCCACGGCCAGGTCGTGCTCCTCGAGCCGAGCGGCTTCGCGCCGATCGCGCTCGGCGGCGTCGAGCTCGCGCTCCAGATCCTGGGGCTCGAAGAGCAGCTCGCGCTTGCGCGCGCGGAGCTGGTCGAGCGCGACCCGCAGCGCCACCACGCGCAGCCACGGGTAGACCCCCACGCTCTGCCAGGTGAACTGAGCAAAGCGCTCGACGACCTTGACGTAGGTGTTGCCGAGGGCTTCCTCGGCGGCGCTCGGGCTGCCGAGTCGCGGCAAAAGCACGCTGCGGTAGAGCCGAGGGCCGTAGCGGCGCAGGATCTCGCCGAGCGCCTGGCGGTCGCCGCGAGCAGCTCGCTCGCACAGCAGCCGCTCGGCCTCCAGTTCGGGCGGGCTGCTGGGCGCGACCACGAGGCGCACTGTACACCAGCGGTCGGTCCTTGCCGCGCCCTGCGGGTGGGCCGCGCGGGGAGGGTGCCGAACGGCGGTCAGGTCTCGAGCCACTGCGCTCACCTCGAGGAAACGGGCGGGCGCCCCCGCTGCTTACGCTGCCCGGTGGCCCCGACCGCCGCGCCGGCTTATGAAGGCCCCATGGCGGTCCGGTCCCGTATCTGCCCGGCGTGTGGCAAGCTGAATGGAGCCGACGAGGCGCGCTGCTACCACTGCGGCCAGCGGTTGCCGGGCCCGCTGTGGCAGGCGGCGCGCGAGCTGTGGACGGGGCTGTTCGGGACCGACTTTCCAGCCACCAAATTCTTCGTGGCGATCTGCCTGGCGGTCTTCGCCTTCAGCAACTTCGGCCTGGGGACCTTCGACCTGGCGGGGCGCCTGCCCCTGTCACAGACGCTGCGCTGGGGCGGGCTGCTGAGCGGCATTGCCTTCACCGATCCGGCGTGGCCGCTCGAGCCCTGGCGCTGGCTCTCGGCGATTTTCTTGCACTACGGCCTGTTGCACATCGTCTTCAACATGGGCGCCCTGTGGTCGTTCGGCGCGGAGCTCGAACGCGGGGCGGGCTCGGCTCGCTTCGTTCTCGTCTTTCTCCTCACCGGAGTGCTCGGCTTCTTGACGAGCGACGCGTGGTACGCGCTGCGCGGTCACCTCGCGCCGACGGCCGGGGCGAGCGGCGGGATCTTCGGCCTGATCGGCGCCGAGGTCGGACGGCTCTACGCCGCAAAGAACCCGGCCTACAAGCAGCTGCTGGTCCGGGCGCTGGTGGTCGCGCTGATCATGGGGTTGGCGTTTCAGGCGAACAACGCCGCGCACCTGGGCGGCCTGGTGAGCGGTGTCGCCGCGGGCTGGCTCTTGTATAAGGAGCGACGTCCGGAGCGGCACCACCGCGCGCTCGGGGCCATCGCCGTGGCCCTGTCGGTGCTGAGCCTGGTGTCGATCCTGCTGTCGAACCGCTCCATCACCTGGCAGATCGTTCGCCAGCAGGAGATGAGCCTCGCTCCGTAAGGGCTCCGCGCGCATGCGCCTACATCACGAGGGCCGCCCTGCTGGTTGCCCTGGAGGCGTTGCCGAGTTGGGCGAAACTTGAGGTACACTCCCAGCGATGCCCGTGGTCAACCCGCTCGCGCGGGAGCTCGTGTTCAAGGTCGTGTATTACGGTCCGGGTCTCGGGGGTAAAACCACGACGCTGCAGCACATCCACGCGACCACCAAGCCCGAGCACCGCGGCAAGATGGTGAGCCTGGCCACGCCCGTCGATCGCACGCTCTACTTCGACTTTTTGCCGATTCGCCTGCCCAACGTGCGCGGCATGACGGTGCGGCTGCAGCTGTTCACGGTGCCGGGCCAAGTCTACTACAACGCCACCCGCAAGCTGGTCTTGACCGGCGCCGACGGCGTGGTGTTGGTCGTCGATTCGCAGCGCGCGCGCGCCGACTCGAACCTGGAGAGCTTGGAGAACCTGCGCGACAACCTGCGTGAGCACGGGCGGCTCTTGCAGGACGTGCCGCACGCGCTCGCGTACAACAAGCGCGATTTGGCTGACGTGCTCCCGATCGAGGAGATGGACGGGGCGCTCAATCGCCACCACGCCCCGTCGTTCGCGACCGTGGCCACCAGCGGTGACGGCGTGTACGAGACGCTCGAAGCGATCACGCGCTTGGTGCTCGAAGATTTCGAGCGCCGCTTGCCGGCCGGGCCCGAGCTGCAGCCCGGATCGCTGCAGCTGCCCGAAGGCGGGCTCGCCGAAGCGTTGCGGGGCGCAGGACCGGGACGGGCGGCGCCGGACGTCGCCGTCGCGGACTTCCCGAGGGCGGAGCCGCGCACCACCCCGAGCGGGCTGTTCCGCTTCAGCGGTTTCCCAGATCCCGAGGACGCGCCCGGCGAAGACGCCGCCCGCCTCATCACCGACCAGGGGCAGCCCCAGCCGAGCGAGGCGGCGCCGGAGCGTGAGACCTGGCGCTCCCGGCCCGGGGGCGAGCTTGCGGCGGCGGCGTCCGCGGGGCCCGCGTCGAGCGCGCCGCCGGGATCGGCCCCGTCCTCGGCGCGCCCATCGGAGG
>JAEZYZ010000241.1 GCA_023418705.1 Pseudomonadota bacterium
GATCCGTCTGGGCGCCCACGCAGGTGGATACGAAGCAGCCGTACTCACCGTTCTCGCCGTAGACGGTGCCCACCTCGGACGAGCCGCCCGCGACGATGCCCGCGGCCGAGCCCGTGCTGAAGGCCAGTGTGTCGGTGGCGAGCCGCGCTGCTTCAGCGAGACCCGGATCGTAGAGGGATTCGCACACCGTCTCGTCCATCACGTTGAGGTCGGATTCATAGTTGGGCAGGCACCGGAAGACGCCGGCATCCATGCTCGGCAGGCACGCAAAACCTTCGATGTCGCACTCGGCGATGCCTGGGCTGCAGATGCCGCCCGGCTCGGTCTGGGTGCAGATCTGCACGTCGCAGCTCTTGGCCACCTCGCAGGCGGCTTCGACCTCGCACTCGAGGTCCACCTCGCACGTGGCGTCGATCTCACAGGTGTTCGGGATGCTGCAGGTGTTCGGGATGCTGCAGGTGTCGGCGATCTGACAAGTCGCCGCGACCTCGCACGATTTGGCGTCCTTCTCGACACCGAACCAGCTCAGAAATTCATTCCAGCCGCACTCGGCGCCGGACGATGACTGTGCAGCGTTCTGCACAGGTGTGCCCGGGCCTGCTCAGACCGTTTCGCCTGGCGCACCGCTTCGCCAGAAGCTCGCCGCCGATGCCGCACAGGATGCGCCCCTAAGGGGCTCCTGCACGAAAACTCCATGGGCCGCCCACACGGCTTCCAAACGCCCGCGCTAGGTTGGGCTTCTAGATCTAGAGCACCGATCCGTTTGCCAGAGCGGAGGTGCCGCAGCATAGGGGGGCCCCACCCGGGGGAGGGCCCCGATGCTTCGGGAAACCCTCTCGTCTGCTCACGGCTCGGTGCTCTAGGTGGTCTAACTTTTCGCTCTCGGTGCGAGGCCCAGGAAAACGATGGCGATGGAAAAGCGGCAGAAGCGGTGGGTTCACTCGGCGACGCCGGCCTTGTGGGGAGGCGCCGGGCTCGTCCTGCTGCTCCCGTTGGTCGCGATGCAGTTCACGGCGGAGGTCGCCTGGACCAGCTCGGATTTTTTGGTTTTCGGGGGGATGCTGTTCGGCGCTTGCGCCCTGTACGACCTTGCGAAGTGGAGGATGGCCGGCAACAAGGCGTACCGGCTCGGGGTGGGCACGGCGCTCGCCGCTGCGTTCCTATTGGTCTGGGTGAACCTGGCCGTTGGCATCATCGGGAGTGAAGATCATCGCGCCAACCTGATGTATGGGGGCGTGCTGGCCATCGGTGTCGCCGGCGCTGTGATCGGGCGCTTCAGGCCATTGGCAATGACACGCGCGATGATCGCCACCTCGCTTGCGCAGGCGTTGGCTTCTGGCGTCGCTCTGATCGCCGGAGACGGCCGCGCCTGGATCCTCAGCAGCTGCTTCATCGTGCTCTGGCTCGCCTCCGCGGGCCTGTTCGGGCGGGCGGCCGCCGCTCGAGGGCCGAGCGTTTCGGCGTAGGGTGCCGCCGTCTCTGAACAACTTGGTCGTGGCGCTGGCGCTCCTTCACCTTCATCGTGTCGGCCGGCCCGCTGCTCCGAGGCGCCCTGCGCTCGACGGCGCAGGCGTCGTGAGCCGGGATGCCGTTCCCTGGTGCGTGGTGCTGGGCTCGCCGTATCGCCAGTGGCGGTCCGGGGACTTCGACACCGAATCCCGGCGTTTCCACCACGATGCCCGAAAAGCTCGATGTCGACGTGCCACCGGCGATCCATTGCTATGGCTGCGAAACCGCAGAGTGCAGCGGCTGCGATCCGGGGCATCCTGAGACGCCGCAGCTCGAGCTCACCTGGGAAAGTGCGGTTGGCCCTTCCTACCAGCGGCTCTGGCAAACGGCGTTGGCGGTCAGCACCAATGCGGACGTTTTCTCGAGGCTGCCGGAGGGGAGCCTGGGCCGCGCGCTGGCGTTCGCGATGCTGGCGGAGCTGTCCGCCGTCGCCTCCTTGAGCGTCACCACGCTCGTGCTCGCCAGGCTGCTGCTTGCTGAATGGACGACCAGCTGGCTCGCGTCGGGCCATGGCGCCGTCATGTTGGTTGCACTGACGCTGCTCGTCGCCGGGTTGATGGTCGTGCTGCACCTGCTCTGGGGTGTCTGCATCGAACTCGGAGGGCTGCTCACCGGCTGCCGTCCGGATTTCGCGCAAGGGCTGCGGTTCGGCCTGTGCGCTTGTGGTTGGGATTTGCTGACCTCACCCGCGGGGGTCTGCCACGGCGTGCTGATGCGCGGCTGGCAGGGGGCCTGGCCGCCGATCTGGGCGGCAGCTCGTGTCCCGAGCCGCGCGCTGCACGCCTACGTGAACGGCTACCGTCAGATGCCCGCGTTCGCCCGCCGGCGCGGCATTCAGCTGAGCATTGGCGTGCTCACGCCGGTGACGCTGCTGGCCGTGGTTGGCCTGCTGATGCTTGGTGTCCTCGCGCTCTAGGCGCGCAGCGCGGACGCGCTTGCTCGGAGCACCGGATAGCAAGACGACGCCCGACAGGGGCTCCCTCCGCCATCAGAACACCAAGGTCGACTTGGATGCTGGCGGTGACCCATGGACGAAGTCGTCCCTAGCCCGTTTGGCAGTAGCCGTCGCGGCACGACAGGCCGTCGCAGCAGGCCGGGCCCGCGGCGTCGCAGGGCCAGGCGAATTCCAGACACTGGACGGCTTCGCACGTGCCCCAGGGCGCGCACTGCAGGCCGTCGCAGCAGGGGACGTCCGCGCTGCACTCGGCGCCGTCGATCGCGCAGTAGCCTTCACAGCCGGGGTACCAGGGGGTCTCCGCGAACATGCACGTCTTGCCCATCCCGAACTGCAGATCGCTCAAGCACAACATCTCGCTCGGACAGTCGGCGTCGGCCTGACAGGGCAGCACACAAAACGTTCCGTCGTAGGGGTGGGTCGCCGCCCGACACTCGGAGCTCGGAGCGCCGCTCCCGCCACTCGGGCAATCGGCGTTCGTTTCGCAGGCTGGCGTGCAGAGCGTCCCGGCTCGGCATGCGGGAGCATCCCAGAAGGCAGCAGAGCTGTACGCAGAGCTGTTTTGGGTGCAGTCACTATAGGTGTTGCCGAGGTCCACGGGCCCCTCGGGGGTGACGACGACGTGTTCACCTCCCGCGTAGCCGCCCCGCCGGTAGGCGTTCACGGCGTCCCCGGTGGTACCGCCTTGTGGCGTTCCGTGAAGACCGCCGCTCGGATCGGGGGTGGTGCCGGCGCCGCCCGACCCGTTGCCCCCTGTGCTGATAGCGCTGTCTTGCTGCGTGCGGAAGTCGTAGACCTCACCGCCGCAGCCGCCGAACGCGCCAGCGATCGAACAGGTGATCCAAGCCGCAAGCTTGCCTCGGGTAAGTGTCTTCATCTCGATGCTGCCCTTTCTGGAGACGCGGGGATGCGGGTCAATGCAAAAGCTCCAAGGTTCGCTGCGCCCGCTCGCGAATGAGCGGGGTCGCCCCCGCCTCGAGCAGGCGCTCCAGCACGGGCCGCGCGCGCTCGACGTCGCCGCCGTTCACGTCGAGCTGCGCCGAAACCAGCAGCGCGGCATCCCGCGTCGCCGGATCGTCGCTCGCACGCAGCTCGTCGAGGGCCTGGTTGGCCTTGTGTCGGTCCTGCTGGTCGAGAGCGGCGGCCAGGCGCGTCCAGGCTCCGTCCGCAGGCGTCTCCGGTTCATTTAAGCTTTGATCAAGGAAGGGTTGAGCGTTCGAGCGCGCGGTCTCCGCCCGGTTAGAACGCCGAGACTGGGACGCGTTGGGTACTTGGCAGCGGCTGGCTGCTCTGGTGGCTGCCCGCACTTGCCGCGCCGGATCGCCTGGAGATTGGCATCGATTGCGCAGCTCTAGAAGCCGAACGACGCGCGGCGATCGAGGCTCGGATCCGCCCCGACCTGCTGGCGCTCGGCGTGCATGCCGGGACGCTCGAGCTCGCGTGCGACGGCGCTCGGGCCAGCGCCAGCTTTCGTGCGCCCGGGGGAGCGACCGCGCACCGCTTCGAGCCTCGAGTCTCCGATCCTGCCTTACTGGTGGATCAACTGGTCGCGCTCGGCACGCGGGCGGCGGAGCCCGAGCGTTCGCCTGAAGAGGCGCCCCCGCTGCCCGACAGGACGCCCACTAGAGCGAAGGCCGAGCCCGCCGTGATCGAGGTGCAGGCCCCCGAGCCACCGGCAAACGAGACGCCGCGCGGACGGTCTCCTCAGCTGCTCGTGGGCGCCACGTCCGAGCTCTGGCTCAGCGATCCGCGCGTCGCCCTCGGGCTGCGCGGAGGTGGAGGTCTACCGATCGGATCGAGCGTGCAGCTACTCGGCAGCGCTGGGTTCGAAACCACCCTCTCGCAGCCGCGCGGCGTTGGCGCACGGCACCTGCTGTTCGGCGGCGAGCTCGAGCTGTCTCCGCGCGACTTTCCGACCCTCGCGCTCGGCGCTTTCGCTTCGCTGATGATCTTCGACGCGCCGCGAGAGATCCTGCCCGACAACCAGGCTTCGCTGCTGCCGATGTTGAGCTTGCGGGCAGGTGTGCCGGTCGCTTGGCAGGAGCACTACCTGATGTTGAACGCCTTCTTGCGGGCGTACGAGCGGAGCCGCAGCGTCAACGTGGATGGGGTCGAGGTGCTGTCGATGCCCGTGGTTACCGTCGGGGCGAGCATCGAGCTGCGGTTCGATTTGTGACTTCCGGTCGAAATCGGGTCGTCACTCGGGGTAGGGGCCGCAGCGGGTGCCGCCCAAGCACGTGTACTTGTCCGCTTCCGGGCACTGCTCGGGGGAGACGCACTGACAGGCGGTGATGGCGGTGCACCAGCGCTCCCAGCAACCGTCGCTCCCGACCGCGCGAACGTGACCCGCTTGTTCACACGGAGGCGGCGGGCCGCAATCTGGTGCCGCCCGACGGGGGTCGCAGTCCACTGTTGGCTCGAAGGCACATTGGGCTCCCGCGTGCACCCAGGGCCGCTGCGGGTATCCCGTCGTGAAGAGCGTCCCGTCGCAGCCGCACCAATCGAGGCTGAAGTTTGGGTCCGGCGGTTCCGATAGCGATTCGCAATGCCATGGTTCGTCGCACGCGGACCCAACGCACTGCATGCCAGCGGGGCAGGGCTCTTCGGCCGTGCAAGGAACCGCTCCGCTCGATGAGTCACTCGTTGCTCCGGAAGCGCCTGCGGCCCCGGCGCTTGGGCTGGCGGCTCCGTTTCCCTGCGGACCGTCGTCGGTCACCGCGCCGCAGGCCAGCGCGAGCAGCACCGCTGACAGCGGCACGGAACGAGTCCACGGCATCCGTGTGCCTGAGAATGGCTGAGCCAACATCGCGACCAATGTAGCAACGACCGTGCCCGGGTTGAACGCCGCGAAATTAGCGCGATCGCGCGCTTTCGCGTGGCTGTTCCGGTCACCGCGCTGCCCGGGGGTGGTGATTGCGGCGACCAGCATGTCAGGACGGGGCGCCGCCAGGATCGTCGCGCCGCCGGCCGGTGGCCGAGACCTGGGTTTACGAGGCGAACCGGCGCCTGCGGGCGCTGCTGAGCGAGGAGCTCGCCGAGGGTGACGTGGTCGTGACCCATCACCTGCCGAGCCGTCGCTCCATCGCTCCGCGCTATCGTCACAGCCCGCTCAACTGCTTCTTCCTGTGCGATCAAGAAGAGCTCATCGTCGAGCGGCGCCCGGCGCTCTGGCTACACGGACACACTCATTCGAGCGTCGATCGGCAGATAGGGTCGACGCGCATTGCCTGCAATCCCTTCGGCTACGCCGTCGCCGGCGGTCTCAATTCGGGGTTCATCGACCGGCTCGTGATCGAGATATGATCACTGGGCCTCGGTCGCGGGCGTTCGCCGCGCTCCAACGGAGACGAGGGCCCACCCATCGTTCTCGCGGTGAGTCCTTCATCACCCTGCAGTCCGAGCTCCCGCGGAAGGCCCACCGCCTGATGGTGCGGGCGCCCCTCGTCGGTGGTCGCGGGCAGGGCTGGCTCCGAAATCGGGCACCGGGACGGCGTAGAGAGCGGCGAGCCGGCGGCGCACCGTACTTTCGCGGGCGAGCCAGCGGAAGGCGCGGTCGCGCAGCGCGACCAGCAGGGGGTTCGAGAGCTGGGCGACCGCACCCATGCGCCGGCTGTCGACCACGAGGCGCGTGACGCGCGGGCGACGCTGCCCTTCGTAGGCGCGCAGCCCACCGGGGAGGCCGTGCTCGCGAAGGCTGGCCGCCAACACGACCGCGTCTTCGATCGCCTGGCAGGCGCCCTGGCCGAGGTTGGGGGTCATGGCGTGCGCCGCATCTCCGAGCAAGGCGACGCGCCCCTGTGTCCAGCGGGCGAGCGGCTTCAGGTCGACGATGTCGTTGCGCAGGATGCCGTCCATGTCAGTGGCCTCGAGCTCTGCTCGCACGCTCGGGCAGAAGTCAGCGAAGCGCTCCAGCAGCTCGGCGCGCGGATCCGCGCCGTCACGCCCCCCGGCGGGTGCGTTCGCGGTGGCAAACCAGTAGATCCGTCCGTCGCCGATCGGAACGCTGCCGAAGCGGCGCCCGCGCCCCCAGCGCTCGATGGTGCGCGCCACGCGGTCCGACGCGGACAGCTGCGCCACGCCCCGCCAGCAGGTGTAGCCGGCATAGCGTGGCTCGAACGCGCCGAACACGGCGCGCCGAACGGCGCTGTGGATGCCGTCCGCCCCGATCAACGCCTCCACCGCGAGCGCCGCTCCGTGTTGGTCGCGGACCTGCACGCCCGAAGCGGTCTGCTCGACGTGGGTGACCCCGCGTCCGAGCTCCAGGGTTTCGGGTGGGAGCGCTGTCGCCAGCGTTCGATTCAGCGCTCCGCGGTCGATCGCGACGCCCGCTTGGCCGAAGCGCTCGGCGAAGCTGCCGAGCGGGATGGCCTGCAGGGTGCGCCCGCGATGATCGGCGATCTCGCCGGTCGCGAGCACCGCCCCGCGCTGGCGCACCGCGTCGGCGACGCCCAGGGCGGCGAGCATGCGCATGGCGTTGACCTGGAGGGTCAGTCCGCCGCCGACGGCGCGGAGCTCGGGCGCCCGCTCCCAAATCCGGACCTCGAAACCCGCCCGAATCAGCGCGAGCGCTGCGGTCAGACCACCGGGACCGGCACCTGCAACCAGGATCATCGTCAACCTCCGCGACAAACGTAGTATTCGGCGGCAAGCTCTCCCACTCGCATTCTCTGGCGCCCCATGGTCGACACGAATCCGCGAAAACGCCCGGTGCAACCGCGAGCTCGGGCCACGGTGGCGGCGATCTTGGAGGCGGCGGCTCGCATTTTGAAGCGCGAGGGGCCGGACGGCCTCACCACCAACCGGGTGGCGGAGGTCGCCGGCGTCAGCATCGGCAGCTTGTACCAATACTTCCCGACCAAGCAGGCGGTGGCGGCTGGCCTGGTCGAGCACCTGCTCGGGCGGGACCGAGAGCTCGTGGCACGAACCCTCGGCGACCTCGGCAGCGCCAGCCTGGCGGAAGGGCTCGCGGCGCTCGGACGGGTCATGTGCGCTCGCCAGCACTCGGTGGCTCCGGTGCTGCGGCATTTGTTGCCGTTGCTCTCCGAGCTCGAGCGTGACGCCCTCGTGGCGCGCGAGATCGACGCGATGCTCGCAACCTTCGGCGCGTTCGTGCGGGCGCGGCGCGCGGAGCTGCGAGCGGAGCTGCGCGAGGACGAGGCGCTCTTGGACGATGCCATCTTCGTGGCGGGGCATGGCGTCCGGGGCGCGCTGAACGCGGCGGCCGTGGATCGCCCCGAGCGGCTGCTCGATCCGGCCTTCGTCGAGCTGCTGCTGCGGCAGCTCCGCGCGCTCCTCATCGCGTGAGCCGCTGCCCGGTTCGGCGTGGAAACGACCCCCGGGCCCCCCCCGGAAACCGCGCCGCCCGGGGGGG
>JAEZYZ010000497.1 GCA_023418705.1 Pseudomonadota bacterium
GGTGTTGCCCGCGGAGGCGCCGCCGCTGCCGCCCGTGCCGGCGCCGCCCGAGGCGCCGGCCGTAGCGCCGGCCCCCTCCGGACCTGCCCCGCCGGGCTCGTCCGAGCTGCAGGCGGCCAAGGTCAGCGCGATCATCGGGACGAGCAGGCGAGGGGTGTGGGACATCATCTGGAACAAGGGGCGCCCGTCGGCCGAGCTTGGCTTGGAGCTGCTCGAAGGGTCCTTTATCCTTCGATCCGATGGCACGCCCCCAACCGTTCCCACGCCTCGTTGTGCTTGGCCTGCTGCTGGCCGCGCCCGCGGCGGCGTGGTCTCAGGACGTCTCGCTCGAGACGCGAGTGCACGACCACGCGTTCGACCGAGTGCGCGTCGACGCGACCGGCTGCGAGCTGACGGTGGAGCTGGGCTTCTCGGCACCCGCCAAAGGGTACGCCAGCGGCGTTCCCGCCCGGGACTATTATCGCTTCCACACCCGCGTTCAGCTGAGCGACGGGCGGCAGGTCATCTCTCCCGTGTTCGGCAACCGGGCCGCCGGCAGACGTGTCTATCGCTTCACGAAAGACACCAGCGACGAGGGCTGCTGGGCCAAACAGAAGCACAACCTCCAGGGCGTCAAGATCGAAGCTTGCCGCGGCAAGCGCTGCACGCCCAAGCCCTTCGAGTGAGGCTCAGTCGTGCGGCCGCGCCGCGGCGGTCCTGGCCAGCGCGCCCGCGCAGAGCAGCTCGACCGCGTCGCTCGCGGCCCGCTCGGCCGAGACATCGCCGAGCGGCAGCCAGCGCCCGGTCGCCGCGAGCACCGCGATGCCGTGCATGTTGGCCCAGGCGGCCAGCGCGAGCGCTTCGGCGCCGACGCTTCCGTCGGCCTGTCCCGACAGCAGCTGGCGCGCCGCCAGGAGCACCTGCTCGAACGCGGGCTGCACCGCGCGCTTCAAGCCATCGACCGCGCCGTCCTGCGCTTCCGATCCACACATGACGGCGAAGCGCGCCGGGTGCTCGAGCGCGAAGCCGACGTACGCCGCCGCGCACGCGCCAAGCTCGTTGGCGGCTGCCCGGGCGGCGCGGAGCCGCTCGCCGAGCTCCGCGAAGGCGCGCTCGGCGGCGGCCGCCACCAGCGCCGCGCGATCGGGGAAGTGTCGGTAGGGCGCGGTGTGCGATACGCCCGCGCGACGCGCCACCTCGCGCAGCGTGAAGCCGTGGGGTCCGCGCTCCGCCACGAGATCGAGCGTCGCGTCGATCAGCGACGCTCGTAGATTGCCGTGGTGGTAGCTCTGGCGAGGCTCACCGGATGCTGGTGGTCCCGATGCCGCGGCGGTCGGCGCCAGCGAGGCGAACGGCAGGCTCCCCTTGGCCACGAGCCGCAGTGTAGGCGCTGAAGTTGACGCCGTCCACATAATGCCGAGGTGAAGTGGGGCAGGCTTGCGCACGCGAGCGCTGGAGCCCGGGGGCGGGAGGGCCGGGCGGATCCGGCGGGCGCGGCCGCGCGCCGCGATCTCGCAGGGTTCTCCGTCGCGTTCTGCAGAGGCCTGCCGCTCCGGCGGCGGGGCATGGTCGATGCAGTTTCTGCGCAGGGTTCAGGCCCTCGGAGCGTGGGGGTCCGATATCGAAGGGAGTTCCCATGGCCCAGCTAGGTCGGTCCGAGCACCCGCCGCTCCGGCGTCCCCAGGCGTCCCGCGATCCGGCACCCCCCAGCTTGTCGCGGCGCCATTTGGGGCTGCGCGCCCGGGGGCAGCTGCAGGTGGTCGTGCACGACGGCTACGGGGTGAGTCACTGCCGTGCCGTGGACGTGTCCCCCGCCGGTCTGCTCTTGGACCGCGGTCGCGAGGTCACCGGGGAGGACATGCGTCGGCTGCTGCGGCTTCAGCTGTTGTTGCCCGGGCAGCGCCTCATCCGCGCCACCGGTCGCCCGGTGCGCAGCGACGGGCGGCTTCAGGGGGTCCAGCTCGTCGCGATCAGTGACGTCGATCGGCTGGGCTTGTGCGAGTTCATCGACGGCCTCTGGAGGGCAGACCCGTCGGCGGTGCACTAGAGACTGGAGCACCGAGAATCGGGGCCCCCTCTTGGGCGAGGGCGCCGATTCATCGGGAAACCTTCTCCTTTGCTCACGGCTCGGTGCTCTAGATCTTGATGGCCTCATTTTTCCGCGACAGACGGTTTGCGGTGCAAACCGTCTGTCGCTCTAGGCAGGGGCTCGAGGGCCGATCCGCTCGATCGCGAAATGTCTTACCGGGGATCGCGTTCGGTCATCTACACTTGCGATGATGCCAGCCGGCGGCTTCACCCCGGATCAGATCTTCGAGTTCAAGCTGCTGTTCATGCGCGAGCTGGCCCGCCAGCTCGACAAGGCCCAGCAGGCGTACGAGACCCTGGCGGCGGGCGCGACGGACGCGGGCTCGGTCGCCACCCTGCACGCCTTCTTCCATCACATCGCCGGCACGGCGCCCACGGCGGAGCTGCCGGTCCTGGGTCACACCGCCGGCATTTGCGAGCGGGTCACTGCGCACCTCGGCACCACCCAGCCGCTGACCGCGCCCGTGGCCTTGTCCGTCATCGGCGACGGTCTGGCCGCGGTGCGGGCCGTGCTCGACACCGAGCCGGGGCCTTCGGGCCCGCTGCCGCCCGCCGCGAGCACGGTTTCGGCCGGCACCGACGCCTCTTCGCAGGTCGAGGGGCGGGAGCAGGCGCGGTTGCTCGTCGTCGACGACGATCCGTTCAGCGCCAAGCTGATCGACGATTGTCTGCGCGCGGCCGGCTTCGACAGCACCTACGTGTGCGATCCGCGGGCCGCGCTCAAGCGCATCAAGGAAGATCCCCCGGACCTGATCGTGCTCGACGTCGTGATGCCGGGCATCGACGGCTTCGAGCTGTGTCGTCGCGTGCGCATGCAGCCGTCGATGCAATCGACGCCGATCCTCTTCGTCACACGCCGGGGGGACGTCGATCAGCGCGTGCGGGGTCTGGAGGTCGGGGGGAGCGACTACATCCCGAAGCCCTTCGAGCCGCGCGAGCTCATCGCGCGGGTGCGGTCGCACCTGACGCGGCTGTCGAACCTGCAGCAGATGGCGGTGCGCGACGGGCTGACCCGCTGCTACAACCACAAGTACTTCCGCCTGCGCCTCGAGCAGGAGGTGGCGCGGGCGCAGCGCTACCGCCACCCGCTGGCCGTCGCGATGCTCGACGTCGACCACTTCAAGCAAGTGAACGACAGCTACGGGCACCCCGCCGGGGACTCGATCCTCGTCCAGCTCTCCAACGTGATGCTCTTGGCGCTGCGCAGCACCGACGTGATCGCCCGCTACGGCGGCGAAGAGTTCGGCATCGTGATGGTGGAGGCGGGCGCCACCGAAGCCCACATCGTGTGCAATCGGCTCCGCCAGCGGATCGCCGACCACGTGTTCGAGCACGCTCCAGAGTCCGACGCCGAGCCGGTCCTCGCGGCGGCCGGGCCGCTGCGGATCCCGGTGACGGCGAGCATCGGGGTTGCCGAGTTCATGCCGGGCAGGGACACCTGGAAGAGCCTGCTCGAGCGGGCCGACCGCGCGCTGTACGGCGCCAAGCAGGCGGGCAGGAATCGAGTGATGACCGCCCGGGCCTCCCAGTCGCCGGACGGTTGAGGTCGGCCCCCGTGCCCGCGCTGGGCTAGCGCGCTTCGGAGAACACGGCGGCGATGGCGGCGTCGAGCCGCTCCACGCCCTCCTGGATCGCCTCCGCCCGCACGGTCAGCGTCGGCCGGAACCGCACCGAGCGCACGCCGCACGACAGCACGATCATCCCGTCGTCGAAGCAGCGACGCACCACCCGATCCCTGAGCTCCTGCGTCGGCAGGTCGATGGCGCACATCAGCCCGCGACCGCGCGCGTTGCTGACGGCGTCCGACCGCCGCGCTTGGATGTCCTCGAGGCCCGAGAGCAGCTCTTTGCCACGCAGCGCGGCGTTCTCGAGCAGGTTTTCGTTCACGATCACCTCGAGGATGCGCGTGCAGCGCACCATGTCGACCAAGCTGCCGCCCCAGGTGCTGTTGATGCGGCTGGGAAGGCGGAACACGTTGTCCGGGACCTCGTCCACGCGGGGTCCGACGAAAATGCCGCCGACCTGCATCTTCTTGGCGAAACAGACGATGTCCGGCACGACGTCGAAATGCTGGTAAGCCCACCAGCGCCCCGTCAGCCCAAGCCCGGTCTGTACCTCGTCGAAGATGAGCAGCGCCTCGCGCTCGTCCGCCAGCCGGCGGAGCTCTCGCAGAAACTCGGGCCGGAAATGGTTGTCACCGCCCTCTCCCTGGATCGGCTCGATCAGGATGGCCGCGATGTCGTCTGGATTTTTGTCGAAAGCGGCTTCCGCCAGGGCCACCGCCGCTCGCTCCGCCTCGGCGACGTCCGCGAGGGCAGCCTCGTCGAGCGGAAAGCGCAGCGCCGGGCTCGGGATGCGGGGCCAGTCGAACTTGGGAAAAAAGGCGGTCTTTCTGGGATCGGTATTGGTGACGCTCAGGGTGTAGCCGCTCCGCCCGTGAAAGGCGTGCTCCAAGTGCACGACCTGCGAGCCGCGATCGGGCCTGCCGGCAGCCAGGTTCTTCTGCACCTTCCAGTCGAAGGCGGTCTTCATGGCGTTTTCGACCGCCATGGCGCCGCCGTCGATGAAAAAATAGAAGGGCAGCTCTGGTGGGGCTGCGGTGCGCGCCAGCGTGTCGACGAACTCCGCCATGTAGGTGGTGTAGTAGTCGGAGTTGCTGACCTTGGTGGTCGCGACCCGACCCAGCCGCTCGATCACGTCCGCGTCCTGCATCCCTGGGTGATTGAAGCCGAGGGGGTTCGAGGCGAAGAAGCTGAAAAAATCGAGGTAGTCGCGGCCGGTGATGGCGTCGCGCACCCGGGAGCGGCGGCTGTTCTCGAAGTCGATGACGATCGGATAGCCGTCGACCAACAGGTGCTGCCGCAAGGTGCGATGAACGGCGTCCGGCGGAATGCTCGAGCGTCGGAACATGGGACCTTCATCCTGAGGCCTTTTCGGGCGGCCAGCAAATGACGGACCGGACCCTGAACGAACCCGAGGTGCGCGACGTGCCAAAACGGCCGGGCGCGCGCGTCGGGACGTTTGGACGCGGCCGGCGCGATCGAGCGGTGAACCGTCGATGAAACCGCGTATACTCCGCCGTCATGGCTGATTGGAAGGCGATGCTCGAAGCGGCGGCCGGGTACCTGAAGCGCAATCCGGAGGAGGTGGTGCGCCTGGTTAGGGGTGCGGCCGAGCGGCGCCTTTCGGTGCCGCTCGATGCGGTGCGCTGGTACGTCGCCGGGCTCGCCGGCAAGCGCGCGCCGAAGGACATCGAGCTGGTCGCGGTTCCGCCAGGGCTCCGCCTGGGCTTGACGGTCGAGCTGATGGGCACGCCGCTCAGGGTCTCGGGCATCCTGTACGTCGATCGGGTCGAGATCGCCGCGGACACGATCCGGGTGGACCTGCGCTTGAACGAGCTTTCGCTCAAGGTGCTCGACGAAACGATCGACACCCCCATCGCGGCCTTGATCAGGAGCGGCGCGCTCGATCTGAGCAAGCCGGGCAACTTGGTCGCCTACATGCCCAAACGTCCGGCGATGCTGATCGACGCCAAAGACGACCGCGTCACGCTAGACCTGATGCGGCTGCCCAAGCTCGCGAAGAACGAGCAGATCGGGCGCCTGCTGGGGATCCTCACGCCCATCGTCACGGTCGAGACCATCGGCACGAGCCAGGATCACCTGGACATCGTGCTGCGCACCTTCCCGAGCGGTCTCTCGCGCGGCTTTCAGGGCATCCGATCGGCCCTGTGACGAGGGCAGGCCGTGACCCCGATCACGGGGTGAGGGTCACGGTGCCGCCCTGTTCGTCGAGCCGGCGCTCTTGCCGGGCGCTCAACGGCTCTGGGCGGCCGTGCCACCAGGCCTTCAAGCGCTCCTGGGTGAACGGACGGGAGTAGCTGTAGAGCACCAGCACGCCCAGCAGGTACCAAAGCCAGGACTGGGCGGTGAACTTGTCGTCGACCCAGTAGTACTTCGTGAGCAGCATCTGACTGGCCGCGCTGCCCACGAGCAGCACGGGCCCGAGCGGCGGGCGCGTCGCGGCCACGACGGCGGCCACCAAAAACATCGAGTAGTAATAACACGTGATGTTGACGATGGAGATGCACAGCGGCAGGGACATCGCCGGCCCGAGCCACAGCAGCTTGGTGCGCCGCAGCGCCCAGATCATCCACGCAAACAGGCCCGCGATGATCGCCAGCTGCAGCGGCTTGAGGGTCGCGGCGCGGTCGAGGCGGCCTTGCTTCCACTCCTGGAACGGGTCGTCGAGCGCGTCGTTGCGGGTGAAGCGCATGCGACCGTCCCAGTTGTGAGTGAGCATGGTCTCGAGCCCCATGTGGTTGGTGAGCGGCGTGTTCTTGTGCACCGAGATGTGCTCGACGAACTCCTTGTAGGAATTCGGACCCGAGACCACGACGCTGGCCGGGATGAGGATGCCCGCGGCCACCACACAACCGGCGATCAAGCGCTTGTGATCGGGGTGGAAGAAGCGCTTCTTCAACAGGTGGATCCCGATGATGATCCCCCAACCTGCGAATAGAATCGCGGGGAAGACGCGGAGCAGCGCTGACCAGGTCAGCGCGGCGCCGGCCAGAGCGAAGTAGCGTTTGCGCGCCAAACACACCGACGCGACCAGGAGGAAGATCCAGTCCTGGCGCATGAACGCGCCGCCCGTCCAATAGAAGTTCGCTGGCGCGTTGATGCCCCAGAACACGGTGGCGATGGCGCCGATCTTCCAGCCGAAGGCCCAATAGAGCAGCACCACGATGCCCGCGTGGAGCAAGACGTCAATCGCGCTCAACGCCTTGAAGAAACCGTCGTCGGCGACGCCGAAGCTCGAGAAGAACTTCCCGGCCATGGTCCAGACCGGCGGCGGGTTGTAGCCGTGGTCCTTCTGCATGTTTTCCCAGTAGGTGCCGGCGCTGGAGCGATAAAACCAGTCGACGTCCTTCTTCCAGGCCTCCCAGCGCTCCGGCGTGAAGTGCTGCTTGCACTCCGCCGGATTGGAAAAGACGTAGGTGTCCGGGATCGGCTTGATCAGGTTCACCCGCAGGTCCCGCAGCTCTCGGCTGCGTACCTGGGACGCGCGCCCGAGCTCGGTTTCGGCCACGGCAGCGCATTCGTACAGCCGCGTATAGCCGATCTCTTCGAAGTACTTCGAGCCGAGGTAATAGTGAAAGAACTCGTGCCGGTGGTAGTACTCCGAGTACCGAGTGTTCGGATTGCCGAAGTCGAAGTAGGCGCCGAAGCCGAGGACGGTGAGCAGGATCGCGAAGTTTCGCTGCGTGCGCTTGCGCACAGGGACGCCCATGCGCCGCGCGCGCGCCGCATAGATCAGCAGCGCGGCCGCGACCAGGCCGAGCCCCACTCGAAACCCGTCCATGGCCGCTGACCAGTTGTCACGGCTGAAGATCGGATTGTCCCAAAAGAAGTCGCCGGCAAAGGCAAGCAGCGTGGCCGGCAAGGCCGTGCCGAGAGCGTCGATCGTCATCGCGTTGCCGGCGGCGTATCACATCTTCCGCGTGTCGCGGAGCCCCGAGCCGACGAAAGGCGGGACAGTGTGGGGCAATGGCGTCGAGCGAGCCCCGCGCCGCCAGCGTTTTTGAAGCCGTTTGGGCGTCCCGGTGGGCGCGGCGGCTCGCCCGGGCGCCGGCCGCCGAGCTCCCCAAATTAGAAAACGGGCCGGGCGGTTTCCCTCGACCGCCCGGCCCGCCGTAGCGAGCCCCATCATTTCGGAGGCGACTGCCAGATGTCGCGGCCTACGGCGCGGTCTCGAGGCCCCCATCGGGGCGAACGACCGCACCTCGGCGCGCGACCGATCAACTGCGTTTCGACTCCGCGCTGCTGTGAACCACGACCATCCCCGCCAACACGAGCAGCCGGCGCGAGGTCGCGCCGACCGGATAGCGCGAGCACCCAAGCGCTCGCACCTCGTGGTCTTTTGGAGGAAGGGTGTGTGAAGTCGTGGTCACGGGAAGGGCAGGGCAGAGACAGCCGACCTTAGTGCGCGGTCTACGAACCTGGCTCGCGCGCAGCTGCGGCGAGCCAAAGGTCGCGCCCGCGTCTATTCGAGGTCGCCCTCCGGGTTAGGGGAACTACGTTGATGCATGTCGTTTCCTACCTCCTCCGGCAAATGCCGGACACCCGGCAAAACCGCCCGCGGCGCTCGGAGAGCGTCGAAAGGGTGCGGCCTGCGACGGGTGTTTCCACGAAAGGGAGACCGAGCGTCTCTGCCAATGGCAGGGCGCGGGGGTGGCTCCCCCGCCGGACTATCCCGGGAGACGAGCTCCATTCCTGCACGTGGGTTCAGAATATCACCGAACCCAGCGTTTGGCCAGGGGACGATCGTCATCCCAGCGCAGCGAGCGCAGGAGGGGAGGCAGGCGCCGGCGCCTCAGCGTTCCTTGGCGGTCCGGACCGCTTCCATTCGATAGGCGATCTCGCAGGGCAGGGCGGCAAAACCTCCCTCCACCAGCAGCACCGGGCTGCAGTCGGAGCCAGAGGTGGGGACATAGCCATAGCGGAGGCGCCCCTCGAAGCCGCTGATGGTCTCCCCGGACGCCTCGAGGGTCCCGTCCGCGTGGTCACTGCGAACGATCGTGCAACCGCTCCGGCCGGGGCCGGGCTCGACCACCGGCACTTGGGAGCGGCTCTCGAACGTGAAGCCAACCCCGTCGCTCGCCAGCCGGCCCGCGACCACCTGCTCGGCGTGCAGCCAGAACAGCTCGCGATCGCCGCGCGACAGCTCCATTTCGAACTCCCACACGTCGGTGGCCCCCAGCGCTCCCGGACCGCAGCTCGAGTGCTCGATCTTGGCGATCACGGCGTACCGGCCGAGCCACTCGCCCGGTACGTCGCCGTGCCCGCCCTGCCCGAAGCCCTCGCATCCGAGCAGGCCAAGCGCCGCCAAGGATGCGGCCGCCAACGAACAGAGGCTGGGAGAGGACGGCATGCGTGCGTCCCTGCCGGCTACCAGCCCCGGAGCTCTTGGGGCAAATTCCGGAGTGGTCCGCCCGCCGCCCGCCGATCCCCCCATGTCCCCCTTCGACCGCTCCCTGGCCCTGCGCGTGGTCGGCGTTGTCTTCGTGACCGCTGCCCTCGCCGCCGTCGTGATCGTGGCGACGGACGAGTCCGGCAGCACCGCGCCGATGCGCGTCGCACGCTTGTGCGCCTTGCAGCCGGCCCTGGCGGCGCTCGGCTGCTGGGCGGTGCAGGCGCAAGCGGAGGCTCGCGGCGAGCTGCGCGCCCTGCTCGGGCTCGGTGCGTCGCCGTGGCGGCTCTGCCGCGGACCGTGCGTCGCTGCCTGGGGCCTGGGGGCGCTTGCCCTGGTGACGCTCGCGTCCCCCTGGGCTGATCCGAGCTCTCTGTTTCCCGTCGTCGCCCCGGCGGCCTGGGAGCGGGTCGGCGGGCAGCTCGTCGATCCCGTGCACGGCGTGAGCGTCGACGCTCGGGGCGCGCTGCGCTTCCTCGGCCAGAGCGCTCGGGGGGTCGCGCAGGGACCGGGGGCTGCCGCGGCCTGCTGGGCGCTCGCGCCGCTGGCAGCGATCGTGCCCGTCTGGATCGGCGCTCCCGCGCGCGCCAGCGTGCGCGCCGGCACCGGCCTGTTGTCGGTCGGCGTCGTGCTGGTGCTGTTGCACGCCGTAGCGGCGGTCCAGATCGCCCCCGAGTGGCTCGCTGCCGCCGCCCTGCCCCTCGCCGCGCAAGCGCTGGCAGGTTATCTGAAGCACTGAATGCACCCGGTTCAGAGCTTCTCGACGACCGCGAGCGGTTGGGTGGTGTTGGTCCACGGCGGCGCCGGCCTGCGCTCGCCGGATCCTGCCGCGGCCGAGGCAGGCTGCCGCGCCGCCGCCGACGCAGCCGCCGAGCTGCTCGAGCGCGGCGGCGCGGCGCTCGACGCCGTTCAGTGCGCTGTCGAACGGCTGGAGGCCGACCCCCAATTCAACGCCGGGACTGGCGGCAGCCTCACGGAGTCGGGGGAGCTCGAGCTCGACGCCTCGCTGATGGACGGGCAAAGCGCCCGCTTCGGCGCCGTGTGCGCGCTGCCGCCGTTCGAGCACCCGATCGCGATCGCCCGCGCCGTGCTCGAGGAGGGGCGCCACGTGCTGTACGCGGCCCAGGGGGCGGCGGAGTTTGCGCTGCAGCGCGGGTTCGAGCCCGCGGCGCCTGGGCGCATGATCACGGAAGCGGCGCGCCGCCGCCTCGAGCGAGCGCGCCGGTCGGGGTCGCCGGGCGGCATGACCGGCACCGTGGGGGCGGTCGCGCTGTGCGCCCGCGGAACGCTGGCGGCCGCCACCAGCACCGGCGGGACCTCGGGCAAGCGGCGCGGTCGCGTCGGCGATTCGCCGATCCCGGGGGCGGGCACCTTCGCGAGCGAGCTCGGGGCCGCGTCGGCCACCGGCCACGGCGAAGGGATCCTGCGAGTGGGGCTGACCCGCGAGGTGCTCGAGCGGCTCCGCGCGGGGCACTCCGCCGAGCAAGCGGTCTCACGAGCGGTCGCCGAGATGCGATCGAAGGTCGGATCGCTCGGCGGCGTCATCTTGGTGACCGCGGACCACAAGCTGGCCTGGGCACGCTCGACCGAGGCGATGACCTGGGCGGCGGCCTGGCAGGGCGGCGGCTCGGCGTCGGGGTCTTGAGGCGCCGGGCCCCGAAGCCTCAAGGCTGCTGTTCGGCGTCGGGGTCTTGAGGCGCCGGGCCGCCGTTGCCTCAAGCCTGCTGTTCGGCGGCGGGCTGCTCGTCGCCGGCCTTGGCGCGTTTGCGCTCGAGCGCCTGCTCGAGGCCGATGCGCAGGCGCTTGCGGCGCTTGAGCCGCTTCCCCTTGATAGGGCTGGCCAGCCACTCGTGACGTTGACGAACGTTCCAGATCGCGCGATTTGACATGAAAGTGTGCGGCTCTTTAGCCGACCCTCGGGCATCGGGCAAGGCGAAACGAGGGCGCCGTGGTCGTTCCTGCCCGAGCGACCGAGGTTCTTTCAGTATAGTTTAAGCTGCGTGAGCCCCCCGAGCCCAGCCTATCAGCCCGTGAGCTTTCCGGAGCCCGGCGGCTTCGTGCGCAGCCCGCGCGGCTTCACCTATTTGCTCGGCCGGCAGCTCGGTACGGGGGCCTACGGGGCCGTCTTCGATTGTGTGGGGCCCTTCGACCAGCCCTACGCGCTGAAGGTGTTCCGCCCCGAGGGGCGCGCCTACGAGCAGGTTCGAGCCGATTGGCTGCGGGAGGTGACGCGCCTCTACAAGCTGCGCCACCCGCACATCGTCTACGTCCACGACTACTTCGAAGCCGGTGGCCTGCTCTACGTGGCGCTGGAGCGGATGGATCACAGCCTGGAAGACATGCTGCGCCAGCCGCTGACCGATCGTTTGGTGGTGGAGATCACGCGGCAGCTTCTATTTGCGATGCAATATCTGAATGACAACGAGGTCATTCACAATGATCTGCACGCCGGCAACATCCTGGTTTTGCAGGGCGATAAGCTGACGGTCAAAATCAGCGACCTGGGCATCGCCCAGGAGCTCTTCGGCCACGCGGGCGTGCGGCCGCCGATCGTGCACCACCGCATCATGGCGCCGGAGGTCGCGGCCGGGGGATACTCGACCAAGCAGAGCGATCTCTACCAGCTTGGGCTCCTCATGTATCTGATGCACACTGGCGCGCATGCCATCGATTTTACGAGAGGTTACGACCACATCGTGCAGCAGATCCGCGAGGGGCTGCCGCGCGCTCGGGCCGAGGCGCTAGGGACCCCGATCGGCGACATCACGAGCGTGCTGCTGCGGCGGCACGAGCAGTATCGCTACAGCTCGCCCCTGCAGGTCTGGGACGACTTGAGCCGGCTCGACCTGTGGCGCGACGGGCGCCAGCTCTCCGGATTTGCAAGGTCGCGGGCACCGACGGGGGTGTTCTCCACCGGCGCGCACGCCGCCGTCCCCAGCCCCGAGCAAACCGAGGAAGAGCGAGGCCCCGATACGCCGCGCATCGGACCGACGGGCACGATCCCGCCACCGTCGAAGCGCGGTTGATTGGAGCGAGGGGCGAGCCGCACCCAATCGGGGCTTCGAGCGGCGGCCTACCTGCCCGGCGACGTTCTAGCGCGACCGCCGTCGGCGCCAGGCGCCGAGCGCCGCCGCCACCCCGAAGAGCGCCCAGCCCCTTGGAGCCCGGGTGTCGCTGCCCGCGGTGCGGCAGCCGCAGCCGTCGTCCTCGCTCGTCAGGATTTGGCGCCCACCGGTCCCCGTGCCGCCGGTGCCGCCGGTGAAGCCGCCGGTGCCGCCCGTCGTTGAGCCACCCGTGCCGCCGGTCGAGCTACCGCCGGTCGAGCTGCCACCAGTACCGCCGGTCGCAGCCCCTGCCGAGCCCGCGTCGCCAGCGCCCGCCGAGCCCGCGTCGCCAGCGCCCGC
>JAEZYZ010000401.1 GCA_023418705.1 Pseudomonadota bacterium
CGCCGGAACCACCCGAGCCGCCGGAGCCACCGGAACCACCGCTGCCACCCGAGCCACCGCTGCCGCCCGTAGCGCCAGCGCCGGCGTCGCCACCCGAGCCACTGCTGCCGCCCGTCGCTGCGGTGCCACCGGTGCCGCCGGTGCCGCCGTCATCGTCGTCATCGCCGCAGCCGGTCAGGCCCGCGACCGACAGAAGCAGTGCTGTTCCAAGTCCCCATGTGAAACGAACGACCTTTTTCATGCGCGGGAGCATTGCCTTGGTCAACAGCGATGTCAACGCGCAACTCAATCGTATTTGCGATAGATATCGATTGCGAAACATCCCGATCCAAGCGTCGGAATAATTCCCTTTAGGCCGTTACACTTACGCTATTTCCAAGCCTTGCGTTGCTGCCGCTCACTCTGGCTGGGGTGAGGGGTGCGACATTCATGTCATGGTCCATCGCTTGAAAGGGTGATTTCTCCGAGGGGCGACCATCGTCGCGTGAGGACATCGAGCGCGGGCGATCGAGAGGGCCGCTCGGCGCTCATGGGTCTGCTCGCTTGGCGCCGACATTGCGCCGCTCCCTGCCAGTTGGTTTTGCAACGCGGTGCCCCCCGTCGCGCGCGAGCGCGGCTCACGCGATGCCTCGGCGATCGCTCTGTCGCACGCCGCGAGCCCGGGCACGCGCGGAGCGCGCGTGCGTCCGCCCGCACGGGCGCCCGCGCGCCCTGAACCGGTACCACGGCCGGCGTCGAGCCCGGATTTCCTCATTCTAGCTCGAATTTTTCCGATACTGTAGTAGTTCCAGAGAGATGCAGGGCGGTCGTCCGAGTCCGGAGAGCCGCGTGGGCCAGGTGCTGGCCGACCGTTATCGCCTCGACGAGCTGCTCGGCGAGGGCGGTATGGGCGTGGTGTACCGCGGCGAGCACGTCCACATGCGAAAGACCGTGGCGGTCAAGCTCTTGCACGCGCAGATGACGGCCATCGAGGAGGTGGTGAAGCGGTTCGAGCGGGAGGCGGTGGCCGCGGGACGCATCGAGCACGCGAACGTGGCTGGGGCCACCGACTTCGGGCGGCTCGACGACGGCACCTACTATTTGGTCCTCGAGTATGTCGCCGGGCAGAGCTTGCGAGAGGTCATCGACCGCGACGGACCGCTGCCCGTCGACCGCGCCCTCGGGATCGCGCGACAGATCGCCGCCGCCCTCGGCGCGGCCCACCAGCTCGACATCGTGCACCGGGACCTGAAGCCGGACAACATCCAGCTGGTCGAGCGCGGCCAGAGCAGCGATTTCGTCAAGGTGTTGGATTTCGGCATCGCCAAGCTCAAGCGCGAAGTCGGCACGCAGCTCACGCAGCTCGGTACGGTCTTTGGGACGCCCCAATACATGTCTCCCGAGCAGGCCTCCGGGAAGGTGGTGGACGCTCGCGCCGATCTCTACGCGCTCGGGTTGATGCTGCACGAGATGCTGACCGGAGAAATAGCCTTCGACGCCGCAGATTTGGGGGCGGTGCTGGCGATGCAGATGACCCAGCCGCCAGCGCCCCTGCCGCCCGGCACGCCGGCGGGCGTGCAGGCGCTGGTCGCTGATCTCTTGGAAAAGCAGCCCGACGCCCGCATCCAGACGGCCGCGGAGGTCATCGCGCGCATCGACGCCTTACTCGGCGGCCCGCCGCGCGCGACCGAGCCGTCGGCCCATTCGCTGCGCTTCGCGCTCGCCTCGGCGCGGACGGCGTTGCCCGCCGCAGCACAGGCCGCGTCCCCGCCCGCCACGAGCCAGCCCGGGCGGTGGCGCGTGGCGTTGGGCGATGTTGCGCGCCGTCTCAAAGCGACGTCGCAGCGCAAGCTCGGGCCGCTGCCGGTGTGGGGCTGGGCGGCGCTCGGGGTCGCGGCGGTCGTGGGACTCTCGAGGCTCGGCGGTGAAACGGCGGCGCCCGACGTCTCCGCGGTCACCAGCGCCGACCCGGCGACGCCGGCCGAGGGCGCGAGCGGGGACGACGAAGGGGAGGCCGAAGAGCAGGCGCAAGTGCAAGAGCTCGACCCGGAGCTGCAACGCGTGATCGCGCTGGCCAAGCAGGGCTCTCAGCCCGCCCTGTTCGCGCTCGAGCAGCGCGACCGGAACAGCCGCACCGCGGCCGAATGGCTGGCGCTTGCGCAGGGCAGAATGAAGCGGCGCGAGGTGAGCGAGGGGCTCGCCGCGTACGCCGAGGCGCTCTCGAAGGATCGATCCCTGGCGAGCAATCGCACCCTGCTCGCGGCGCTGCGTTATTTCGCAGAGCGGGAGGCGACGGGTGACGCGGTGCTCGAGTTCGCCGCCGAACGTCTCGGATCGCACGGCGCCGACCTCCTGTTCCACGTCTGGTCGTCGACCAGCCGCAAGACGCGCGCCACGCAGCGCGCCCGCGAGCTGCTCGACGCCGCCGTCGTGCAGCAGAACATGAGCGAGCCGCTCAGGATCGCGATGTCGCTCCGCAAAGTCGAGAGCTGCGCGGACTATCGCGAGCTCTTGCCGCTCGCCGAGCGCGCCGGCGACCGCCGCTCCTTGCTGCCGCTCCAGCAGCTGGTGAAGACCGACGGCTGCGGCGAGAACGGAAAACAGGACTGCTACCCCTGCTTGCGAGGGGACGCGCAGCTCAAAGCGGCGATCACGCAGGTCGAGATGCGCAGCGCGCCGCGCTTCACGACGCGGCGCTGGCGCTGAAGCTCGGGGCCTCGGTTGCGATCGCCGCCGCCCGGCACTACCCTCTGGCCAGGTGGTGACGCCGTTCGTTTCTTCCATCCGCCCCGCGCTCGATCGCTTGATCGAGCGGCGGTTCCCTGGGTTTCGGGTGGTCGACGTGCGTCGCTTTGGGGTCGACGAAGCCGAGCCCGACGCGGTCACCGAGAAGGCGGTCGGCTATGGTCACCCGCTGAAGCTTCGGATCCGCGATCAGGCCGGCGCGGAGCGCCACCTGGTCTTCCACACCGCCTCCAGCGACCCGTTCGGCCACGACCGCCGCTCGGACCGTGCTGCGGAGATGCTGCTCGGCTTCGATACCTTCGGTTCGATCCCTCGCCACGTGCCGGCGCTGGACGTTGGCGCGATCAGCGCCGACCAGCGGGAGCTGATCTCGCTGGCCCAAAGCGGCGAGTTTTACTTGCTGACCGGATACGCCGACGGGCACCTGTACGCCGACGAGCTCCGTCGCATCGCCGCCGACGCGCGTCTGGGCCCGCATGACCTCGACCACTGCCGCAGCTTGGCGGGCTATCTGGCCGACCTCCACGCTCACAAGCTCGACGCGCCGGAACAGTACAGCCGCGCCGTGCGCGATCTGGTCGGCAGCGGCGAAGGGATCTTCGGCATGATCGACAGCTTCGCCGACGGGGCACCCGGCGCGCCCGCGGAGCGGTTGATCCGGATCGAGAGCGCCTGCGTTGCCTGGCGGCACCGCCTTCGGCGTCGTCCGGGCCGTCTGTCCCGCACCCACGGTGATTTCCACCCCTTCAACCTGCTGTTCGACGACGCTCACGGGTTGCATCTGCTCGACACGAGCCGAGGATCGGTCGGCGACCCCGCCGACGATATCTGCGCGCTGGCCATCAACTACTTGTTCTTCGCGGTGGAGCGCCCCGCGGTCTGGCGCTCGGCGTTCGCAGAGCTGTGGCACACCTTCTTCGAGCGCTACCTCGAGCGCTCCGGCGACGCGGAGATGCTGGAGGTGCTGGCGCCGTTTCTGGCCTGGCGGGGGCTGGTCGTGACCAGCCCCGTCTGGTATCCGGGGCTTCAGCCCGCGGCGCGGGATCGCCTGCTGTCGTTCATCGAAAAGACGCTCGCCGCCGACCGGTTCGAGCCCGCCTTCGCCGAGGACGTGTTCGCATGAACGGCGTGGTGGTCTGGGTGACCGGCATGCCCTCGTCGGGGAAGTCGACGCTCGGGTGCGCCCTGGCCGAACGGTTGCGGGCGCGGGGCACGCCCGCTTGCGTGCTCGATGGCGACGCGGTCCGCGCCGCGCTCGTCCCGGCGCCAGGGTATTCCGAGGACGGCCGCCGGGACTTCTACCGCACGCTCGCCAACCTCGCGGCGCTCTTGGCGCGGCAGGGCCTGGTGGTCCTGGTGCCCGCGACGGCACACCGCTCGGAGTATCGACGGCGGGCGCGCGAGCTCGCGCCGCGCTTCATCGAGGTGTTCGTCGACGTCGACGCCGACGAGGTCCGCCGGCGCGACGCCAAGGGCCTGTACGCGGCGGCCCGCAGCGGGAAAGCGGCGGGCGTGCCCGGCGCCGACGTCGCGTACGAGCGGCCCGAGGCGCCCGACCTGGTCGCGCGGGGCGGCAAGGACGCCTCGGCCCTCGATCGGCTCGAGGAGCTGCTCTCCGCGAGCTGACGGGTTCCCGTGCGCCGCGCGCTCGATCTTCGTTCCGTCGCGGTGGTCGCGCTTTGGGGAGCGCCGCTCTTTGCCGAGCCGCCGCCGAACACGTCCGGCGGGGGCGGGCAGCCGGCATCGGCGACCCGCGCGCTCGCCGCGCCGGAGCCGGCCGAAGGGGACGTCCGGGGAGCCGAGTCGACCTCGCACGGCGTCGACCGCCGCGCCGACGCGGCCGCCGCGCCCGAGCCCTCTCTCTCCATCCCCATCTTCCACTCGCTCGGCTTGATGACCGTCATGCGTGCCACCGAGACGGTGATCTGGCCCGAGCCGTTCGCCGATTTCCACCTCGGCCGCATGGGGTCGAGCTACCGTCGTGCCTTCACCGAGCCGCCTCGCTGGGACGGGTCCCGCGCTGCCTTCGAGTGGGATGGAGATCCCTGGTACGTCAATGGGATCGGGCACGCCCTGTTCGGCAGCGAGGTGTATCTGCGCGCGCGGACCTGTCGCAACGGTGTCCTGGTCAGCTTGGCGCTCGCCACCGCCGCCAGCACGCTCTGGGAGTATGGGATCGAAGCCGCTCACGTCCAGCCCAGCGGCTTCGACCTGTGGTACACGCCGCTGTCCGGTCTGGTGCTGGGCGAGCTGCGCTACCTCGGCTGGAGCGCCGCCGCCCGCCTGCCCCGCTCGGGGCTGCGCAGGGCTCTCAAGGTCGTGCTGGATCCGTTGGGCGAGCTCGAGCGAGCGGCGGGCACGGATTGCTGAGCCTCAAAGCTTCAACTCGAGCCCCTCGCGCGCGCCGAACACGCTGAGGTTCGAGCCGAAGCGCCGGGCGCGCGCGCGGCAGTCATCGATCTTGTCCTCCACGACATCGTCCGAGTGCATCGGATCGTGGTGGAAAATCGCGCACTGCTTGACGCCTGCCGTGATGGCAAGATCGACCACGGTGCGGGCCCGTGCATGCCCCCAGCCGATCTTTTGAGCGTACTCCTCGTCGGTGTACTGGCCATCGGCGATCAGCAAGTCGGCACCGGCCACGAAGCGGATGAAGTCTTCCGGGGCGCGCCGTAGGCACTCGGGATCGCGGGCCACTTCGGCGGGGTTCAGCAGCGTCAAATCGAGCTCGTTGTCGGTGGCGTACACCACCTTGGTGCCGCCTTTTTCGAAGGCGTACGCAAAGCTGCGGCCGGGGTGCTGCTGCTCGAAGAAGCTCACCGTCACCCCGTCGATGACGGTTTTCTGGTGCTCGAAATTGCGCGACAGGATGCGCGAGCCCAAATCAGAGAAGCTCACCGGGAAGTAGTCGGACTGCATTTGGCCGAGGAGCAGCCGGTGCACGCGATCGTCGTCGGCGCTGACATCATAGACATGAAGCTGCGTCGAGGGGGAATACGCGGGCACGAAGAAGGGGAAGCCCTGGATGTGGTCCCAGTGCGTGTGGCTGAAGAACATGTGGGCCTCGATGGGATCGTGGCCGCGCTCCGCCAAGCTGAGGCCCAGCTCCCGCAGGCCCGTTCCGCCGTCGCAGACGAACAAAGTCTCGTCGATGCGCAGCTCGATGCAGGAGGTATTGCCCCCGTATTTACGTGTCTTGTTGCCGGGAGTCGGGATCGAGCCACGCGTGCCCCAGAAGCGCACGAACGTCGCCATCAGGTCCCCTCGTGATAAACGAAGACGACGTCCCCGATCTGCATGGCGTCGCCCTCCCGCAGCACGGCGGAGTGTGCCCGCACGCCGTTCAGGTAGACGCCGTTGGCGCTCTCTAGATCGACCACCGAGTATTCGCCGTCGCGCTTCTTCAGCAGGGCGTGCCGGCGTGAGAGCCGGTTGCTCTCGATGCAAATGTGGGCCTGTTGGGAACGGCCGAGCACCACCTCGTCGAGCTCGAGCACGAACTGTCTCGGCGCGCCTGGCCCTTCGATCTGTTGCAGCACGAACGGCTTTGCCCCCCGGCGCACCGCACCGATGACCGGCAGCTCGCCCACCAGCGTGGGGGGATCGTGCGTGTCGCGGCGACTATCGGACATCTCGACACAGGAACCTAACATGGGGCGCCGCGGAGCGGTAATCACCCGAACGCGCTCGGGCCAGCACGGCGTGGCCGCCCGAGCAAATCTGCCGATTTCGAGCGATGGCGCCGCGTCCTTGCCGGCCGCGGGCCCTCTCGGCCCCCACGAACACCCGGCTCGCGTCGCCGTCGAATGCAGCGCGCTCGGATTTCAGGATTGGAGGGGTGCCGAGCCGGAGTAGCCTCTGCTCGCATGTTGATGAAGCTCCTGATCCTTGCGGCGGCCGGGGCGCTCGGCACGCTGCTCCGGGCCGGCATGACGGCCGCCGTGCACCGCAGGCTCGGCACGCTCTTCCCCTGGGGGACGGTGGCCGTGAACGCCCTCGGGTGCTTCGGGTTCGGGCTCGTGTGGGCGCTCGTCGAGGGTCGTCTGAGGGGAGCGGCGGATCTGCGCTTGTTCGTGCTCACCGGCTTCATGGGCGCGTTCACCACGTTTTCGACCTACGCCTTCGATACGGTCATGCTCTTGCAGAGCTCGCGCCCGCTGGCCGCGGTCGGCCACCTGGTGCTCCAGAACACCGCCGGGTTGCTGGCCATCCTGGGCGGTCTCTGGCTCGGGCGCGCCACCTGAAAACCATGCCGGTTTCAACGCGGTTCGAAGCGGCGCTCGCGGCCGAAGCCGAGCCGTAATAAGATAGGTGCATCATGGCCAGCGACGTCCGCCGCATCATGGTCCCGGTCGACTACTCGGAACATTCGTTGCACGCCCTCTCGTACGCGGCCGCGCTCGCGGAGCGGTTCTCTGCCGAGCTCTTGATTTTGCACGTTTGGGATCAGCCGAGCTACGTGCCGGAGACGATCACCGTCGGCCCTCCCGGCGCGGCGCGCCCGCTCGGGGATCTGATCCGCGAGAACGCAGAGAAGGAGATGCAAGAGTTTTTGGCGCGCGCGAGCCTGCCGCGCACCGTGCAGAGCCGCCACAAGCTGGTCTCTGGCGAACCGGCGAGCGCGGTGCTGAAATGCTCCGAGCACGAGAGCCCAGACCTGATCGTCATGGGCACGCACGGGCGGACCGGAATGAAGCACTTGCTGCTCGGCAGCGTCGCCGAAAAGGTCGTCCGCTTGAGCGCCGTTCCGGTCATCACCGTTCCGCCACCGGATCGCGGCAAGCTCCGAGGCAGCTGACGACCCGCCCCGCCTGAGGCCCCCCGTAGCGGTCAAATGTGCGCGCTATTTGGCGCGCACGCCCAGGACCGAGCAGCGGGCGTGCCGCAGCAGGTTTTCGGCGACGCTGCCGACCACCAGCCGGTCGATGCCGGTCCTGCCATGGGTGCCGACGACGACGAGATCTGCTTGCACCTTTTCAGCGAGCGCGAGGATGCGCTCGGTCGGACTGCCGAAGTCGACCGCAGTGAACACCTCCGGGCGTTCCCCGCCGGTGGGGTGACGAGCCAGCACATCGTTCAGGTAGGCGTCGAGCGCCCGCTGGCTCTCCGCCAGAAACTCTCGTCTTGCCTGCTCCGAGATCTCGCGCGGGCCGGGAGCGTTGCCCTCGGCCACCGCGATCACGTGCAGCTCGCTCGGCCGGCTCCGTGCTAGGTCGAGGGCGGTGTGCAGCGCCAGGCGGCTCGGCTCGCCGTAGTCGATCCCGACGACGAGCCGGCGGCGTGCTCCACCGGACAGGGTGCTGCTAGCCATGGTGGGATGCCTATAGCGTTTTTCCAGCGTTCCGAACAGCAGAAGCCGGGGCGCGCGCCGTTCCCGCCGCGCGGCGCCGCCTTTGGATACCTCTCGCGCCGCGGCGCGGGTGGCGCTCGGGCTCGGTGAACCCCCGACCGCGGTCTTGCACGGCTGATTCGGCCGTGTCTATTCTCCGCGCCCCGTGAAGACCCGCCTTCCCGAGCACTGTGTCTCCCGCTACGCCACGCGCGTGCGCTTCGTCGAGACCGACTTGATGGGGATTTTGCACCACGCGACCCATTTGGCGTACTTCGAGGCGGCTCGGGTGGAGTACATGCGGCGGCGCGGCCTCGCTTGGAGCGCCTGGGCGCATCGCGGCGTCCACTTGCCGGTGGTGGAGGCCAACCTGCGGTATCGAAAGACGGCAAGCTTCGACGAGGAGCTGTTCGTCGAAAGTCGGCTCACCGAGCTCACCCGCGTCCGCGTGCGCTTCGACTATCGCATCCTGCGCATGCGCCAGGAGCAGGAAGAGGTGATCGCGGAAGGTGAAACCCTGCTCTGCTGCGTCGACGACCAGCACGTCGTGCGCCGAATCCCCGCGGAGGTCGCCGAGGGTCTTTTGGCGCCCGAGCTTGCGAACGATCCGACCGCAGTTCAGAGCCGCACCGAATCCGAGCGTTGATCGAAGTCCGTGGGGGTCGGTTGAACGTCCCCGTCCGGATCGCTGGACCACTCCTGCCGCATCTCGTCCAGGTCGACGCCTGACGCCGAAAGCACCGCCTTGGCAACGTGAATGGGGGCGTTGCTCCCGACCGCCAGCGCGATCGCGTCGGAGGTGCGCGCGTCGAGCTCGATCTGCTGGTTGCCGTGCTGGAGCACGATCGTGCCGTAGTAGATCTCGTCCTCGACCCGGTCCACCCGCACCGAGCGAACGTTGCTCCCGAACCGGCGCAACATGTCGTCGATCAGGTCGTGCGTCAGCGGGCGCTGGAAGCGCAGGTGTTGGAGGCGCAGCTTGATGGAAAGGGCCTCGGTATCACCAATGAAGATGACAAGGCCTTGTTCCCTCGGCTCATCGATCAAGAGCACGGCGTGCCCCTCCCCGGTTTCGGCCACCCCCCCGACCTCCATCTTCACGTACTCGTGCATCACGACGTCGGCGTCGCCAGCGTTCTGCGGCTCCACCGGCTCCGGCTGCGCGGCGGGGCTCGGGGCCGGCGCGCCGACGGACTGGGAGATGCTCGAGCCGATGCCGAAGTGGAAGGGGGCTGCCAGCGCGAAGAGCGGCGGCTTGGTCAGATCGAGCGTCCGCTCCTGCCCCGGAGCCGGACTCGCGCAGCCGCCCAGCAGCGCCGTTAGTACAAGTAAGATCGAAGTGCGCTGTATCATGGGTCCTTACTGCAAGTGTAACGCGGGCACCACTACGACGACAGAGTGGCTTTTTGGCGGCACCTCCCGAGCCGAGCGGGTCATATGGCAACGGTGGAACCGTATCGTAGCGCGGCCTCTCCCGCGCCGACGCGTGAGGGCAAATGGAGCCGCGTCAGGCGCCACCCGCGAGCGACGGTCCGGCCTTGTGTGGCGTTGTGTGCTTGCTTTGCGTGAAATCGAAAAGAGATGGCGCGGGCGTCGGCGGCGCGCCCGCGCGGCGGCAGATCGCGGTATGCTGGCGAGCGTGGAGCGGGAAAAGCCGGCGCCGCCAGCAGAACCCATGCGGATGTCTTTGGTCGACGCCGGGTGGTCCACGCCGCCCGCGGCCCCCTCACCGGCGCCATCGGGGCCGCCTCCGCTGCGACCGGCTGCAACGGGTGGGCCGGTCGCACCATTGGTTCCGCCAACGCTCGACCCGCCCGAAGTTGCAGCTGCACCGGACGCCGCGCCGCCAGGGGCCGACCTGGCGAACGGCTCGTTCCCACCTCCGTTGGCAGCGACGCCAGGATCATCGAGCCTGTTCGCCTCGCCGGAGCCCGTTGGCAGTTCGGGCCCGGCGGGAGCCACCACGCCGGTCGCGCTGCTCGGACAGAAGCTGCGGCTCGGCAGCGTGGTGATCCCGCTGCCCTTGGCGCTTGCTGCCTTGGTGCTGTCGGTTGCAACGCTATCGGTGTTGCTCGGGGTGGGGACGGGGTTCGTCATCGGCTCGGCGCGCACGGACGCGGCGCCGCCGCCAGAGAGCCCGGCCGCGCGGGAGGCCGCGCCGGAAGCGAAGAGCGCCGACCGCCTGCAACGCGCGCGCGCGGGTGAGGCTGCCGCGCTCAAAATGCTGGAGCAGGTGCCCGCCGATCGCCGCTCCGCGGACGAGCTCTTGGCGCTGGCCGAAGGCAACGCCGCGGCCGCCGTCGCGGCGATGCACGAGCTCGAACGAGCGCTGGCGCGCGATGCGGCGCAGCTCGGGCGCCACCGGGCGAAGCTGCTGGATTTCGCGGCCAGTCCCATCACGGCCGTGGCCGCTGTCAGGACCATGGCCGCTCTGCCGGGGCCCGAAGCGGCGGACCTGCTGTACGAAGTCTGGACCGGCACCGCCGAGCGGACGCCGACGACCGAGCTGGCGGAGATGCTGGTCTACAGCGCCGAGGTTCGGCCCCGTGCGTCGCCCGCCCTCGGCGTCGCGCTGGACCTGCGGCGCGCCCGCACCTGTGACGAGTTCGCTGCCGTTTTACCCCAAGCCATCGAGCACGCCGATCGACGATCGCACCACCTCCTGGGGCGGCTCACGCGCCGATATGGTTGTGGGAAAAAGAAGTCCGGCGATTGCTACCCCTGCCTGCGCCAGGACGACCGCTTGGACCAGGCGATGCGCGCTGCCAAAACGCGCCCGGCTCCATCGCTGCGCTGACACCGGTCAGGTTTGCTCGAGGTGACGCTTGAGCGCTTGGTTCATATAGACGAACCCGCGGGTCGCGAGCGTGATGGACCGGTGCAGGTATGGCACCAGAACGCCGCTGAAGTCCTCTCCGTGAACCAACCGCACGCTGTTCGCGTCGCTGCCGGCGGACAGCCGAAAGAAATGCTCCCCGGAAAAGAGTGCTCCAACCAAGAGCTTCCCGCGCCAGCGCAGCTCCTGCTCCGGATCGGCGCGCAGCACGACCGGACGAAAACGCTGCTGTCCACCTTCGGGCAGCTGCAAGCAGACGTGCAAGCGGGCGCCGGGCCGAAGCTCGCCGGAGATTTCCGTGATGAACGGGTTCCACTGTTCATAGGCAGCGAAATCCGTCAGCGCCTTCCAGACCTCGGCCACCGGCGCTTGGATTTCGATTTCGGTGCGGATCTGCATGCCGGCGACAGTTTCCCCAAAACCTCGCCGTCCCGAAATAGGCTTTTCTGGTTCGCTTCCGTCACGGTTGCCCGGGCAAGCACGCGCCCCGAGATCGGGTCGGCTCGATGCCTGCATCCCGCCAGAGCGTTCGCTTTGATCTGGGGGGTGATCGGCGCGTGAGCACGGCACCTTGCGGACGGCGAACGGGAGACGAAAAGTGAAAACCTGGTGGCGGATGAGTCGGCCAACCCGGCCGCACGTTCGTCTCGAGCGACTTCCAGGAGGTAGCGGTGATTTCAAAGCAGGAGCTTCGCCAGGTCGAGCAGACGGTCAGCCAGTGGGGGGAGCCCGTGCTCACGATGTACGCTCACGTGAATCCCGCCAGCACGAACAACCATCCCAAGGCCATCGCCCTGCGCGCCAAGGAGACCCTACGCGCCTTGGAGGTGCCCGAGAAGGTCGGCGACCAGGTGATGCGCCACTTGGGCGACAACGTGCAGCAGGCCCAGACGCAAGCCATCTTCGCCAGCCCCAACGACATTCGGGTGGTCGACCTGCACGTCGAGCTGCCGATCGTCGACAGCCGGACCGGACACGTCGAGGCGCGCTGGGGTGAGCCGTACACGACGCCGTTGTTGTTCGCGATGGACGACTACGAACGCTACGCCGTCTTGTACATCGACAAGGATCGCTGGCGGCTGTTCGAGGTGTTCCTCGGAGAGATCGTCGAGATCGCCGACGCCTTTCGGGACCTCATTCCCGAGGAGCTGGACCGCCTTCAAGCGCCGCACCGCATGAGTCCGAACTACATCGCGGAGCGTGGCAGCTCCGCGCGCGACGACGCGGATCGCCGGAAACAGGCGTACGTCCACCGGTTCTTCAAGTCCGCCGCGGAACAACTGGAACATGCGATGAACGCGCGCGGGATGGGCCGAGTGATCTTGGTGGGTCCGCATGAAAAGACCCGCTGGTTCGAGGCCCATCTGTCGCGGGCGCTGCAGCACCGACTGGTCGCCCACGTGCCATCGCTTTCGACGAACCAGGCGAGCGCAGCTCAGGTGCTCCGACACGTCGCGCCCACCATCGACGAGGCGGAGGCACACGCCGAACGAGAGCTGCTCGATCGCATCCGGGAGGACGGCGTGCGCGGCTTCGAGAACTGTCTGCGCGAGATCGGGCGCCTGTACGTGCTGGCCGTGCCCTGGGACGCCGATCGCAAGGTGTTCATCGCGCCGCACTCCGGGTTCGTGGCAGCCACGGCCGAGGAGGTGCGTCAACAGCAGCCGTCGAACGCCCCGATCGAGGAGCGGCAGCTGCGGCACGTCCTGCCCGACCTCGCCGAGCGCTACGGCCTGCGTCTGGAGTTCATGCGCGGGGACCGCGAGCAGCGCCTCGTCGACGAGTTCGGCGGCCTCGGGGGCCTCGCCCGGTACTGAACCTGGAGCATCAGGCCGAGGCGCACGAACCCGCGCCGCCGAGCTCCCACTGCTCGTCGATGAGGCACGCCAGTATCTGTGCTCCGCGGTGTGGCCAGACGGGGTGCAGCTCGCTCCCGAGCTCATCGGCGAGTTGCTTGGCCGCGGCGGTGGGGGTGACGCCCGTGGTCGCCGCCTTGTCGAGTACCCGAAGCGTCGTGGCGAAGATACCGCCCGGCCAATCCCGATCGAGGTGGCGCAGCACCGCCGGATCCGACGGCAGGGCGCCGTACTGCTCGTTGGCACAGTGGACGATCCCCATGCGGTTGGCGACGAAGTCAGGGACGTGGACGATGCCGCGGGCGACCAGCCGCTGATCGTCGGTCCGGTCGTCGAGGAGCTGATTGTTTGCGGCACCGCACACGACGCTGCAAGCCAGCCGGGGAATCGTCTCGGCGTTGAGGACGCCGCCGAGCGCATTCGGCGCGAAGACGTCGCACGCTTCGGAGAAAATCGACAGATCGTCCGCCTCGACCCGCCTGAGCTGCAAGCGATCGTCCGGGCAGCGCGCGTGCAGCGCCTCGAGCCTCGCGTCGGCGATGTCGGTCGCGACGATGCGCGCCACCCGCTGCGACAACAGGTTCTCGATCATGAACGACGCGACGTTGCCCGCCCCTTGCATCGCGATCACCTTGCCTCGCAGGTCGCCAAGCCCTCGCTGCTGCAGCGCCGCCGCCATCGCGTTCACCACGCCGCGGGCCGTCGTCGGTGACGGGTTGCCCGAACCCCCGCAGCTCGGCGGGATGCAGGTGACGTGGCGGGTCGTCTCGAACACGGCGGCCATGTCATCGGCGTCCGTACCAGCGTCCTCCGCCGTGACGTACAAGCCGCGCAGGGAGCTGGTGAACGCGCCATACTCGCGAAAGAGCGTGCGACGGTACGCCGGGTCTAGATGTCGGTCGCCGGGCTGGCGGGCGATGATGCCCTTCCCGCCGCCCCACCACAGCCCCGCCAGCGCAGTTTTTCTGCCCATCCCGCGCGCCAGCCGCAAGCCGTCCTGGATGAAGGCGTCGCTGGTCTCGTAGGGCCAAAGGCGCACACCGCCGGCGGCTTGGCCGCGGGTCGTCCGATGAATGAACGCGCCGAACAGCGCGCCGGTCTCGGGTCCCAGCGCCAGGAACACCGCCTCGTGTCGATCGAAATCCCGCTCGTTGCCGCGTATCCGTCGAGCGATGGGCTCGAGCTCGGCGTTGGACGAGCGGACCGTGTCGCTCCTGGGATCGTAGACGAAGTAGACACGTGGGAAGGGCAGGCGCTCGAGCACGCTGATGAGATGCTGCAGGGAGGCATGGGGCATGTTCTCGTTTTAGCATCGCCTTGCTCGGCTCTCGGAAGGCTTTGTCACAGGCGGCGCGCGGGTTCACCGCTTCGGTCGCCGGTGGCTGAGCGTGTCGTGGCGAGGACCCACGCGGCGTGGCAGCGGGCCACACGCGGCCACCGCTTCGAACGCCGCGTCGTCTCGAAACGCTGCGATGCAGGAAGATCCGCGGTGGTCGGAGGTCGGGGGAGGTCGGTGGCACACCCGTTGCTCGACTCATCGACGTGGCAAAGAAACAGCGTGAGCAAGAGAGCCCGCGGGTGGACGTCGACGTGATCCCCGCCGCCGACGACCCCCCGCAAATCACCGCGCGTCCGAAGGGCACGCCCGCCCCGGGCGGTCCGTGGGTGCGCGAGGATCTGACGATGGCCCCGGAGGACCTCGGGCGACGTGGTCTGGAAGAGGCGACGCAGGATCCCCATCCCGCCGAAGACGAAGAAGAGGTGCTGCCGCCGGCAGAGTCTCCCGAGGCGGGGCCGGGCGAGCGCGCGATGCGCGACTTCGTCCCCGACACCGAGACCGCCGACGACCAGCTCATCACCCGAATGCCGAATCGCTCGGAGCACGAGGAGAAGGTTTCGCGCCAAGCGCGGCAAGAGCAGGGGAAGCTGCGGCGGCCCGACACCGCCGGACGATCCTGAAAAACGCCGACGTCCGGCGCGCCGCGGGCAGCCGGCCCGGGCGCCCTCGCGCGCTCACGACCTCTCCGGTCCAGCGCGAGGGGGCCCGGGCGAGGGCGACGCGGCCCGCGCG
>JAEZYZ010000446.1 GCA_023418705.1 Pseudomonadota bacterium
GGCGCGGGCACCGCGGGCACCCCTGCCGGCGAGTCCGAGGGCTGCGCTTGCCGCGCGGCCCCTCGCTCTGGCACGCCCCCCTGGAGCCTCGTCCTGCTTGGCGGTTTGGTGACGGCTCGACGCTTGCTCGGACGACGGCGTCGCGCCTGAGGCGCAGCGCCGTCGTCGAGGGGGCGCGGCTCTTGGCGGAGCTCAGCCCAAGAGCCCGCTGACCCCGCCGGTGACGCGCCCCTCGTTGGCGCCCAGCTCGGTCAGCCCGACCCCGAACAGCTCGGCGATGCTGAAGAGGATCTGGCTCAGGTTCTGCCCCTGCGCGCGAACGTGCAGGTTGCCGGGCAGCGGGCCTCCCGCCTTGCCGGCCAGGAGCACGGGCCACTCGTCGGTGCCGTGCACCTTGCCCCATGCCGTGCACGAGGTCGCGTAGATCAACGATCCGTCGAGCAACGTTCCGTCACCCTCCGGCAGAGAGCGGAGCTTCTCGAGGAAGCTCGCGAAACACTCCATGGTGTAGATCACCCCCCGATGTACCCGCGGCTGTGACGCCGCGTCCCCCGGATCGGTGTGGCAGATCGTGTCGTGAAAGTCGTCGTTCATGTCGGCGCCGAGGTGGCGGAAGTACACGTGCGCCGCCGGCAGCGTGAACACGAGCGAGGCCGAGCGGGTCAGATCGCACGCGAACGCGATGGCCAACAGCTCGGCCATGACGTCGTTCACCTGTCTGGGGGCCTCTGCGAGGGTGTCCTTCTCGATGCCGGCCACCGCCGGGTCGGTGGGCGCCGAGCAGGTCCCGACCGTGTCGAGGCGCTTCTCCAATTGGCGAATGCCCTCGAGGTGCTGCTCGAGCCGCTGTTGATCGTTCGACCCGAGGGAGCTCTTGAGCGCCGCACCGTCGGCCAACACCGCGTCGAGCACGCTCTTCTGCGCTTCGGCCTGCCGGGCGAGGTCATCGGAGGGCGTGCCCACGTCGGCGAACAAGCGGGTGAACGCCGCGCGCGGACCGAACTCGGGGTAGTTGGGCGAGTTTTTGCCCCGATGCGAGACGGCGTGCAGCGTGTTCTCCGGCCCGTTCGGCGTGGCGTCGCTGACCCCGAGCTCGAGCGAGCGAAAGGGAGTCTCGCCCCCCACCTTGTCCGCCACGATCTGATCGATGGAGGGGGCGACGGCGGAGTGGTTCTCCAGGCCGCCCCCGGTGGTGCTGGCGGCCGAGCCGAGCGGGTGAAACGCGGTGCCCGGGAACTCGTTGACCAGGCCGGTGACCACCGTGAGCCAGTCCTTGAGCTCCGCGAGGGGCATGAGCTGCTCGGACAGCGGGAAGTCCCGGCCGACCGTCGCCGGATTCCAAAGCGGCGGCAGGATGCCGTTGCCAAAAAACCAGGTGGCGAACCGCTTCGGCAGCGGCTGTCCCGCCGCGAACGCCGTCCCGTTCCCATCGAGCAGCAGCTCGAAGATCGGCAGCGGCACGGCGACACTGGCACCGGTGATCAGAGTTCCTCGCAAGACGGCGCGTCGGCTCAAGCGTCGCATCGGTGTGTTTCTCCTCAATTGGGGGGCGCGACGAAGCGAAATCCGTCGCTGCTCACGAGATCGATCATGAGTGATTGCAGGTCGTGGCCGCTCTGGGCGAAGCGCTCGGCGAGCTCGGCGATGACCGCGGCGTCGCCCGAGGAATTCGCTCGGCCCGTGGCATACTTGTAGAGGTTCTCGACCAGGCACTCGGAGGTTCGAGGATCGGCCGCCAGCAACGCTCCCAGCTCGACCGGGCCGTCGAAGGCGATGCCGTCGAGGTCGCCGGTGGCGTCGATCGGCAAGCCCTGCTCCGTCTCCCGGTAGGCACCGATGGCGTCGAAGTTCTCGAGCGTCAGGCCCATCGGATCCATCATCTGGTGACACCCGGCGCAGACGGGCTGCTCGCGGTGCGCCGCCAGCTTTTCGCGCTTCGTGAGCACGACGCCGGGGGGCGGGTCCTCGATCACCGTGCTCACGTCGGGCGGCGGGGGCGGGATGTCCTCGCACAGCAAGAGCTCACGGATGAACTTGCCGCGGTGGGTGGGCGAGCCTTCCTTCTGGTTCGCGTTCAGCGCCAGGAAGGCGGCGGTCCCGAGCAGGCCCGCGCGCAGACCGCTCGCGGGCAGCTCGACCTCCTGCCAGGCGTCGCGGGCCAACGAGGCCGCGTCGAGGCCATACAGCCGCGCGAGGTCGGCGTTGACCACGGTGCTGCGCGTCGTGAAGAGCTCGAGGGCGCTCGCGCGGCGATCGAACACGACGCTCTGAAACAGCGCGGTGGCTTCGCGCGCGATTGCGTCCTGGAGGGCTTGCGTGTAGTCCGGAAATAGCTCGGGGTCCTTCGCACGACCTGAAAGCACCCCCAGGCGCAGCAGCTCCGCGGCGAAGTTGGCGACCGCCGCGCGCCCTCCGGGGCCGCTGAGCAGACGCTCGGCCTGTGCGCGGATGCCGTCGACGGTCGACAACGCGCCCTGGGCCGCCGCGTCGAGCAGCTCCGCGTCCGGCGTGCTGTTCGTCAGGAAGTACGACAGGCTGCTGGCGAGCTCGTAGTTGGTGAGGCGCCAAAAGGCCGAGCTCGGCTGGGGCTCCCCGCGCTCCACCCGGTAGAGAAAGTGCGGCGACATCAAGAAGGCCTTGGTGGTCATCCGAAGCGCCTCGAGGGGGTCTTCGAGCGTGACCGCCAGCTGACCGGCGAGGCTCGTGTAGCGCTGCTGCTCGGCGTCGGACAGGGGTCGCCGAAACGCCAGGCGGCCAAACCGCGTGACGAAGCTGCCGAAGCAGCCGGTGTCCCCGATCCCGCTCGGTGTGCACCCCACGAAGGCGCTCCGGCGAGCGGCGTCTCCGAACACTTGCTGCGTCGCATCCTCGGCAGCAAGCTCGTACTTTTCGACACCGTGCAGCGAGATCGCGACCTGCCGGCTGCCGACCTTGGCAAACCCCTCGGCGAACGTATCGGGCTCGAGATCGCCGACGTCGACCTCGCCGAGCAGATCCCGCAGCGACGCCAGGTACTCCGTGCGCGTCAGCCGCTTGAAGGCGCCGGGAGCGGGAGAGAAGGGTTCGGGGCCCGAGGGCGCTGCGCCCCCCGTGGACCCGCCGGTTCCCTGTCCCGGTTCGGGGCCGGATCCGGGCTCTGGCAGCATTGTCGATCCCCCCGTGCCCGCCGCCGGCGTGCCGGGGCCGCCTGCGGGGCCATCTTCCGAGGAGGAAATCTGCCCCTGGCAGCCGGCCAGCGGGAGGAAAACCGAAGCCAGCGACAGAGCCGACCGCTGCCACCGACAAAACCGATCACGCCTCGTCTCTATCATTGGCCATCACTCCACGCGCACCACGGACTCAGACTCACCGACCTTCGCTCCCCCCGCCGCGACCACGTGAACGTGGTAGGTGCCTGGCTGATCCGGCGCCTGGATGGAGGTCGCGTCTCCGGCGGCCATGGTCCCACTCGGGGTTGGAAACTCCGTCGTTCCTTCTGGAGCGATCCACACCGTGTGGGTGGGATCTCCCGTCTTTCGGATCGTGATGCTGGCGCCGGGACCGACGGCCACGGACGCTGGCAGGACGTAGTCCGCCGGGGCGATCAGCCCCTCCGGCAGGATGTCGGAGTACGCATCGTCAATCCCAGACGCGACGCACGTCTCGTATTGAGGGAGGGGCCAGACGTTGTCCGGGACGGCCACCGGAGCATCGATGGTGCTGTTCGGAGGGTCAGCCCCCATCTTGTTCACGGTGGCGTGCGTGCGTAGGATCGTGAGATCGTGCTTCTCCCCGAAATCCTCGCAGTTGATGGTGTAGGTCACGCCGGGGCTGATGTTCAGGACGTTGTCGTTCTCCGTGATGTAGGCGCTGCCCTCGTCGTTGTGTAGGCCATAGGTCGGCCCGGACGTGGCCGCCGGGATGCCCTTGACGTAGTTCTCGTTGATCACGGTGCCGGGCATCTGTCCCAGCGTGTAGATGGCCCCGCTGTCGTGCAGGCGGTGCAGCGTATCGAAGAGGCGGTTGTAGCTGACCGAGTTGTCTCGACTGGTGGTCGAGTCCTTGAAGTTGCGCCACCCCCAGCCCAGGTTGATGCCGTTGTAGGCGGTGGTTTGGATGTGGTTGTGCTCGATCACCAGCCCAGCCACGAAGAAGGCCGTCACCCCTGCGTGCCCGCCGAACCCGTGCACGGAGCTGACGTCGTGCAGCACGTTGTTCTCGATCCGGTTGTCGGTGCAGATCCCCTCGACCTCGGGCGGGTGCTTCTCGTGCTCACCGCCGTCGTCGAGGTACACGTGCTGCGGGTGTCCCACGGTGATCCCGCTGCCTGCGATGTCGTGGATGTAGTTGCCAACGATCGAGGAGTTGATGACATCGTTGGTCATCGAGATCCCCTCGCTGCCGCTGTGTTTGATCACGTTCCGGACGAAGGTGATCGAGTCCGCGCTCCGCACCTCGATCATCGAAGGCAACGTGTCGATGATTTCGTACTGGCTGTTGTGCCAGTTGCCGTCGCCGAAGGCGATGTAGGTGGTGGCGCCCTGCACGGTCGCCTTGCCAAAGGAATCGCCGACCTGGCGCAGGCGATAGTCGGTGTTCGCGAAGGTGATCCCCTGGAAGGTGATGTTCCGGACGCGCTCGTCATTCGATCGACCGGCGACCACGAGGAGCGTCTCGGCGACCGGGGCCTCCACCTCCGCGGTGGCCATGTCCTCGCCCGGTCGCCGATAGTAGAACAGCGTCCCCGCGCGCTTGTCGAAGTAGAAGCGTCCGGGTGAGGTCAAGAACGCCATGGCGTTGTACAGCGTGTGGCTGCCGGTGGTGCTGAAACCAGCATTCCAGCCCGGCAACTGCGCGATGGCGCCATAGGGCTGCTGGAGCAAAAGGGCGCGTTGGTTGTCGCCCGTCGTGGTGACCTCACGAACGCAGACGATGTTTTCGTTCCAGGTCGTGCCGTTGACGATCTCGAGATCGTCGGCGCCCTCGCCGATCTCCGGGACGTCGGCGAGCGAGTACTTCACGCCATCGCTCTTGCTCCCGCTCATCCAGGCCCAATCGGCCTCGCCGGCGGTCACAGAGAAGGTTCCGTGCCCGCCCAGGGCCTGCACCGTCTTGCTCGCCATGAGGGCGCGCCGGTCGTTCACGTACAAGTTGCGGAGCTTGGTCGAACGGTCGAGCGGGGCTTTGTAGATGTCACCGTCGTGCTGCGTCCACCCGCTGACTCGGACCGAGCCGGTCAGGATGGGGACCTCGCCCGGATAGGCTTCGTAGCGCACGGCGTGGCCGTTCGTTCCGGAGTCTTCTGGACCGAGCTCGATCGGGCTTCGGAGCTCGTACCTCCCGCCGCGCAGGTAGACGCGGATGTCCTCCGTCATGTCGGCGTTGATGTCGCGCACGGCGTCGCGAGCGCGCTCGAGGGTCGCGAAGGGATCGTCCTGGGTCCCGGAGGCCGCGTCATCACCGTCGGGAGCGACGAAGAAGCTCGACCCATCGTCGCCCACACCGCCGCTGGCGCCGGCGACGCCGCCGCCCGCCCCGCTGGCGCCGCCGGATCCGCCGGCCGCGCTTGAGCCGCCCCCGCCGCCCGTCTCGCTGCCGCCGCTACCGCCCCCGCCGCCGGTACCGCCGGTGGTCGAGCTCGAGCCGCCGGTCATCGCCCCGCCCACACCCTGGCCTCCGCTGCCCGCGTTGGGACCGGGCTCAGCGGGGCCGCTCGACTCCGAGCACCCGAGCAGAGCAGAGAGCGTGGCAACGACAACCGCGATTCGCAGCGCAACCATTCGGATCACCACGAAACAGTCTCCGCATCCGAAGGGTGCTCGGAAGTGGAGATTGTTCGCCGCCGGCCGCTTTACTATTCCAGTGGCGGGGCAAGCGCTCTACGGCGCCCGCGCCGCGATCGTCACGACGGACTGCCCCGGGAGGGTGATGACGCCACTCGGCGCGAGCGCTCCGAGCTCCTGAAAACGTTCGACGCCCGGGAACACGGTGCGGAACACCCGAGCGCTCCCGAGCTGCCAGCCACCGAAACGAACCTGTAGGGTGATCGTGGTGGCATCGGGGTTCACGAGCACGAGCGTGAGCGCGTCCGCGGCGGGCGCTTGCCAGGCCGTGACGAGCACGCTCCCACGCTCCGAGCTGGCCCCGACCCGCACCCAACCGGGCGCGGTCTCTCGCGCGAAGTGTCGCAGGGCATGGTAGGGGTCCTGGAGCACGAAGCCCGTCTCGGTCAACGCGACCAGGGCCGTCGGGTTGGGGATGCCGAGCTGGGCAGAGACCGCGAGGTCGTTTTGAAGGTAGATCGACGCCCCGAGCGTGCCCAGGGCCTGGTGCATGGTGATCGCCGTCTCGAGCCCTTCGACGTTGACGCCGGTATGAAACAGGGGGAGCCCGCTCCGCTGTCCGAGCTCGTTCAAGACGGGCAGCGCGTCGCGCTCGGCGGGGTTCGTCTCCGTCTCGTACAGATGGTGGGCGATGGCGTCCACGCTCTCGAGATCGACCTGCGAAGAGTAGGTCAACGCCGCGTCGATGCTTCGGGTATCCGGCGCCATGATGCGCGGGGCCGACGGCAGATTTCCGAGCTGCTCCTTCACCGCGGCGAGCGCCTCGACGTATCCGGGATATCGGACCTGAACCGAGGTGCCGTTCAGATCGACGGTGGCTTCGCCTTCCGCGGGTAGGAAGCGGCAGGCGTCGCTCTCGATCGACGCTGGAGGGATCCAGTCGGGATCGCTTTGAAGGCTGATGTAGTCGGGTTCGATCCCCGCCGCCGCGTACGCCTCGACCACCGCGCGCCAATGGCTCGCAAACCCGGGATAGTCGAAGCTGCCGTCGGCGCGCCGCGCCAGCGTGCAGGTGTCGAGGTTTCCGGAGCACAGCTCGGATCCGTTGGCCTTGAGCGTGGCCGGAGGGCTCGTCGAGGTCAGCAGCAGCACCGCGGGCGAGCTCGAGCGCTGATTGGCGGCTCTCAGAATGGCCTGCGACGTCGTCAGGTCGCTGGTTCCGAAGTCGTCAAAGCGGTTGAAGAGGCGAACGACGTTGAGCCCCGAGTCGGCGAACAGGGCGTCGTACAGGGCGGCCGCGGCGGGGTGACGCGCGATCTCGTCGGTGAGCCAGCCCGTATCCGCGCCGAAGCCGACCAGCGTCTGGTGCTGTGTCGAGACGTCCACGGTGACGACGTCCGTCGCCGCCTCGAGCGGCGCACAAACGCCGCCGACGCAGGCGGTGCCGTCAGGGCAAAGCGCGCTGTCGCAGCGCGCCAGGCAGAGCCCCGCCGTGGGCGGCGAGCTCCCGCCGCAGAGCGCGGTCGCGCCCACCTCGGAGGCGGCCACGCAGGCGGCTCCAGCCAGGCTCGAGCAGCTCGCGCCGTCGTCCTCGCACGGGAGCGTGCAGGTGCCACACAAGCAGCGGAGGGCGCCGCCGCATTCGGCGTCGGCTTCGCACGAACGCAGCCAGTTCGTCTGCGTGCCCGCCTGAGGTCCGCTGCACGCCGTGGCCATCACGAGGAGCAGCGCCACGCAGGAGCACGCCCGCATCACCGAGCTCCAAGCCATCACGTCTCGTCCTCGCTGGTCACGTACTGCCCGCAGTAAAAGGTGACACGCTGCGTGATGGGTTCGGTGGAGGTTCGGTTGTGGGCCTCCACCTCGCCCCACAAGGCGATGATCCTCGCGCGCGTTTCGGCCAAGAGATCCCGCACCTCCCGCTCCCGCGGGTGCCCTGGCCACAAGTCGAACGTCAAGGTGGTCCCGCCGACCTCGTCCTTGGGGGTCGAGGTGTGGGGGCCCCCCACGATCTTTGCGGCGATGGCGGCGCAGGTTGCGCGGTGATGGTCGATGACCGCCGCCTCCCAGCCGGCCGCCTCCCCGATCGGGATCAAGCACCGGTCGGTCGTGTAGCGGTCGCCTTCGGCATCGGTCAGCCGCCGAATGCGCCCGCTCGAGACCAGGCGATCGAGCGCATCCCGTAGAGCGGACGGGGGGAGCTGGACGCGCTCGGCGATCTGATCCTGGCTGAGCGGCCCGTCGCGAGCGATTTGTAGCCAGACCAGGGGGTCCGCCGCGTCCGAGGAGTCCCCGTGGAACGAAGCGCCGAGCTCCTCGAGCTCCTCTTCCGTTGCCACGCGGTAGGTCGTATCCCGTCCGTTGCGGACGCGCCGAACGAGCCCGCTCTCGACGAGGTCGTTGAGGATGCTCCGGACGGTGGCCTCGTCGTCGAGCTTGAAGCGCGCGAGGATTTCGGACCGCGTGGCGGTTTCCCGTTCGACCAGGAAGGCGTGCACGGCGCCCCACAGCGTGACCCCACGTGAGGTGGCCGACTCGCCGAGGCGCTGGACCTTGTGTCGATAGGAGCGCTCGGCCAAGCCGAACATATCGGCGATGACCTTCTTGCCGAGCCCCTGGCTCTCCAGCTCCTGAACCAGGCTCGCGAACACCTCGTTGGCGACGTGCGACAGCGGGGAGCGGGTTCCCTCCGCGGTCGAGATCTGAGCGATCAGCACCATCGATTGGCGCACGATCGCGTCGATGAGCAGGCGGGCGTTCATCGCCGTCCGCGGGCCTCTCCGCGGCGGCCGCCGGCTCTACGCTGAGCTGGGTCGCGATACTTCACTTGGCACACGGGGGCGGGCGCCAACGCCGCGCGCTGACGACACGCGTCGCCCATTACGCAGTGGCGTCAGGTCCGTCAATCCGTCAGGGACCTAGCCCCGCGTGCCGGGTGCGCTGTAGCTGGAAGATTCTAGAATTGCGAGAAAAAATCCCGGAGCGTAGCGCCGGCGCTGGGCACGAACTGGTGCCCGCCCCGGTACTCGCAGGCAACGACGGGATAGCCGGTCTCGCAGCCCTGGTATTCGACACACCGGGCAAATGTTTCTGGTTCGGGCAGAGCGCCGGCTCTATTTCTTGCCCTTGCGCGGACGCGGGATGCCGAACGCATCCAGCCGGTACAAGAGCGCGCGCCGTGAGATGCCGAGGATCTTGGCGGCCTCGGCCTGATTGCCGCCTTGGCGGAGCGCGTCCATGATGCGATCACGCTCGACCCGGGCGAGCTCCGCGCGCAGCTGATCGGCGCGGCGTGACGTGCGCGACGAGGAGCGCTGAGATTTCGGCCCGGACCGGTCCCGCAGGTCCGCGTACGACCGCGGGCTCTCGGCCGGCCGTGACTCGGCGAAGCGAATGGAGCCGTCCCGTGGGGACGAGGGGGGGAAGCTGTCCGGCGGTGGATCGAGGTGCAGCGCGGCAGGCTCGATGACGCGGCCGGTCGTGAGTAGGACCGCGCGCTCGATCACGTTCTTGAGCTCCCGGACATTGCCGGGCCAGGAGTGCCTGAGCAGGATCGACTTCGCTTCGTTCGACAGCTCGGGCGGCAGCATCGACATCTTCAACGCGAACTGCGCAGCGAAATGCTCTGCCAGGGGGATCAGATCGTCCGTCCGCTCGCGCAGGGGAGGGATCGTGATGGAGACGCCGTTCAGCCGGTACAGAAGATCGCTGCGGAAGCGCCCCCCGGCGGTCAGCGCGCGCAGATCTCGGTTGGTGGCGGCGATCACCCGCACGTCGACGGTGCGGCTTTGGTGCGACCCCACCCGCAACACCTCCCCGCTCTCGAGCACGCGCAGGAGCTTGGCCTGGGTCTCCGGAGCCAGCTCCCCCACCTCGTCGAAGAAGAGCGAGCCGGTGTGCGCGGCCTCGAACAAACCAATCTTTTGCGCATGGGCCCCGGTGAAGGAGCCCTTCTCGTGCCCGAACAGCTCGCTCGCCAGGATGCCCTCCGACAGCGCGGCGCAGTTGACCCGCAGGAGGGGCTTGTCGCTGCGGGCCGAGGCCTGGTGGATGTGCTCGGCCAACAGTTCCTTGCCGACCCCGGTCTCGCCCAGGATGAGGACGGTCAGGTCGCTGCCCGCCACCCGGGATGCCAGCTCGTAGGCGGCCTGCATCTTCGGGTCACGCAGCACGAAACCCCCCCGCGGAGGGGACGAGGCCCGCGCGCCCTGCGAGACGGCCGAGCCCACGCTGCCCCGCCGCACGTAGACGTTGACGCCCGCGATGCTGACGACGTTCCCGTCCTCGAGCGGCGCCGGCACTCGAGGCGCGATGCGCCGCCCCTGAACCAACGTGCCGTTGCTGCTGCCGAGGTCTTCCACTTCCAGGCAAGCGCCCGCGTGAAACACCGCATGATCGCGCGACGCGGTGGGCTTGTTGATCACGACGTCGCTGCCCTCGCGGCGCCCGACGGTCACGTGGCCGCCCGGCTTGACCTCCACGTGTTGCACCCCTGCTTCGTGCGCCACGAGCAAGGTAAAACAGGGCTGTTTGCCGCTATCCGACTGCAGCGTCGCATCGGAATCGGGCGAGCGCAGCGTCTGGGCACCGGGAGCGCCGCGCTCCTGCAGCGTGCTCGGCTGCTCGCGATCATCGGCTTCGAGCGGGTCTCGCGCCACCCCTTTAGCTCTAGTGTGGTCCGCGTTCCGGATGCAAGCTGGCCGGCTTTCCGGTTGCCTTCGGTGGGCGATCGAACGATGATGCCGCGCCGCGTCTGGGGGCCGCGGGTCGAACGGACGGGATACGGGAGAGCTTCGATGAAACGATGGGTTTTGGGAGCGGTATTGGCCGGCACCCTCGGTGCAGGAACCTTCGGTTGCAGCGACGACGAGGACGGCGGCGCTGGGGGCAGCGGCGGCAGCGCGGCGAGCGGCGGCTCGGGTGGAACCGGTGGCAGTACGGGTGGAACCGGTGGCAGCACGGGCGGAACCGGTGGTGACGCCGGCACCGCTGGCACTGCCGGGGCCGCGGGTGACGCCGGGATGGGCGGTGACGCCGGGATGGGCGGTGACGCCGGGATGGGCGGCGCTGCCGGGATGGGCGGCGCCGCCGGGATGGGCGGTGCTGCCGGGGCGGCCGGTGCGGGCGCCATGAGCGGCGCTGGCGGCATGGCTGGCGCACCGGCGTCGGCGAAGCAGTGCGTGCATCACTGCACCACGAATGCCGACTGTGAGGTGGGCGGCATCCCGCAGCTCGGGGTCAGCTGCGTCGGCGGGACGTGCGTGCAAGGCTCCGCGACGTGCTCGGTCGATGCCGATTGCGTCTCCCAGCAAAGCAACTGGGTCGAGGCCTGCACCGCCGACGCCGATTGCACGAACGCGCAGCAGGTCTGCATCGACGTTGGTGGGGGTGACGGGCGCTGCGCCTCGCCGACGACCTTCGTCGCCGGCTGCTTGTTGTATCCGGACACGCTCACCTACCCGAAACGAGAAGATCCGAAGCAGATGGTCGAGGTCTGCGGCGACGGGAGCTACCTGTGCGATGCCGGCTCGGGGACGTGCAGCCCGCCTTGCACCACCAACACGGACTGCCTGCTGGTGCCCAACAGCTCGGTTTGTGACGTCGATACGGGCCTGTGTGGCTGCGCCAGCGACGACGACTGCGTCGAAGCGGGCGTTTCGACGTGCAACCTCGCTACCCATCGCTGCGAGTGCGCGAGCAATGCGGACTGCGACGGGCTCGGCAACGCCGACGTATGCGTCGGGGGCCGGTGTGGGTGTTCCGACGCCAACGTCTGTCCTGCGATTTTCGACGCAGCCACCGTGACCTGCGAGTGAGCGCGGCGCGGACCGCCGCGCGGCAATTCCCGCCGCGCGGCGTCCGGCACGGCTCGCGGCCGTTGCTCCCCTGCCGCGATCGGCTCATGCTACGGCCGGCAGCTCAATGCGACCGGGAGACATGCTGGCGGGCAAGTACCGCGTCGAGCACGTGCTTGGCAGGGGCGGGATGGGTTACGTCCTGGCCGCGGTCCACGTCCAGTTGGAGCAGCGGGTCGCCGTAAAAGCCCTCGTCCCCGAGCTGTGCGACAACGAAGAGGCGGTGGCGCGCTTTCTGCGCGAAGCGCGCGCCGCCGTGCGCATCCGCAGCGAGCACGTCGCCAAGGTGATCGACGTCGGAACCCTCGACGACGGCGCGCCTTACATGGTGATGGAGTTCTTGGAGGGGCACGACCTGTCCGACGAGCTCGACGCGCGCGGGCCCGTCCCCGTCGAGCTGGCGGTGTCGTACGTGCTGCAAGCGTGCGAGGCCGTCGCGGAGGCGCACGCGCTCGGGATCGTGCACCGCGATCTCAAGCCGGCGAACCTGTTCCTGACCTCGCGACCCGACGGATCCGCCCTGATCAAGGTGCTCGATTTCGGGATCTCGAAGGCGCTCTTGCCGCAAGATCAGCAGGTTGCGGTCAGCTTGACGGCGACGCAAGGCCTGCTCGGCTCGCCCAACTACATGTCGCCCGAGCAGGTGCGCAAACCGAAGACGGTCGACGTGCGCTCGGACGTTTGGGCGCTCGGGGTCATTTTGCACGAGCTCATCACGGGACGGTTGCCGTTCAACGGAGACACCCCGATGTCGATCCTCGCGGCGGTGGTCTCCGACCCAACGCCGCGTCTGGACGAGGGACGCCCAGATGTCCCGCCAGGGCTCGCGAGCGTCGTGCAGCGCTGCTTGGAGAAAGAGCCCGGCCGTCGCTATCAAGACATCGCAGAGCTCGCATCGGCGCTGTCGCCCTTCGGTCCGCCGCACTCGGAGCAAGCGGTGCACCGCATTTCCGGGATCTTGCGGAACAGCGAGCTGCCGCGAGCGCCGATCAGCAGCGAGCCGGGGACGGCCGAGGGGAGCGTCGACTCGGGCGCTCCCACCTTGATCGTCGCCGCGGACTCCAATCCATCGGTGCAGCGCACCGCGGTCGAGTGGGAAGGAGCGGCCACGCGCCGGCCGCGCTCGGCGCGGTCGCTCGTGTTCGGTGTCGCCGGTGTCGGCGCCCTGCTCGGCGCGGCCGCCCTCGGGTATGGGCTGGCGCAGCGGGGGGCGCCCGAGAAGCCGTTCGAGATCACGCCCGACGCGGCGCCGACGGCCGCCACGGTGGCCTCACCGGCGCTGGCCCCGGCCGAACCGAGCCGTTCTGCCCGCCCCGAGCCGAGCGCGCCGGAGCCCTCGGCGAAGCTCCGGGACGGAGGCAAGGCAGGGTCGGACGCTGGCCTGGATGCCGCGCCGCCGCAGCTCCAGCCGATGCGTTCGACGCCTGCGCCGAAGCGCGCCCCGCGGCCCGCGCCCGCAAGGCCAACGCCGAAACCCGAGCCCGAGCCCCAAGCAGAGTCGTCACCCGCGGTGAAACCACTGCACCCGCTCGAGGGGCGCCGCTAGAGCGACAAACGGTCCGCGGAGCAAGCCGTTTGTCGCGGAAAATGAGACCCTCTAGCGCACCGAGCCGTGAGCAGACGAGAGGGGCTCCCGCTCTGGCAAACGGATCGGTGCTCTGGACCGATAAACGGCCTGGCGCGAGCCGCTCGTTGCGAGAAAAAACGAGACTAGGCCGGCGGCGGCCGCCTGCGGCGTCGCCACCAGAGCCCCCCAACGATGAGAGCGAAGCACGCCGCCCCGGGCAGCGGCCTCGCCAGGGCGTCGCGCCGAGCTGCCACGTGGCACGCGCCGGGATCGGGTGGCTCCGGCTCGCAGTCACGGCACGGCTCGTTGGGCTCGGGCTCGGGCTCGGGCTCCGGCTCGGGTTCGGGCCCCGGCTCGCGCTGGATCTGCGCGCCAGCCAGCGCCGCGGCTTCGTCGGCGAGGAAGCCGTAGGGCGACAGGTGCGTGTAGAAGACGGAGACATTGTGCAGCGTGCAATCGCCGCTGTTGAGCCCGGAGAAGACGCCCACGATGGCGCCCGTCCGTTCCGAGATGGCGGGGCCGCCGCTGTCGCCGCGGCAAACCGAGGGACCGGCGAGCAGCAGGGTTCGCGGCTTGACCAACGCCGTCCCTTCGTGGACGGAGTCGGGCCCCACCGCGATCACGGTCTGACCCGAAAGCCGCTCGCGTTCGCGGTCAGGCCAATCGACGGGTGAACCGTCGCCGCCATAGCCGACCAGCGTGAGCGGCTCCCCGTCCTCGGTGGGCGCGCCGAGCCGGAGCGGAAGGACGGGCAGATCGAGCTCGCGATCGAGCACGACGAAGGCCAGATCGTCCCGGCAGAGCGTGGGGCTCAGCGTCGAGACGATCTGCGCGCCGCGCGCCACCGGCTCGCTCGAAGGGATCGGCCCCTCGTGGAACGCGATCGTTTCGGGGGCGAAGTGGCCGCCGATCTGGCCGTTGTCGGGCACCAGGGGCTCGCCATCCGGGGTGCACTGGACCGGCTCCGGGCTCGTGATGGCCACGCAGTGCAGCGTCGTGACGACGAGGTTCGGTGCGATCAGCGTCGCGGTGCAAATGACCTCGCCGATCTCCGTCTCGGCCCGCAGCAAGAGCACGGCGTCGTCGTCGCCGCCGGCGGGTGAGGCTTCGCCACCGACGACGCCCTCCTGGCGCTCGTCCAGCTGCGGCCCGGCGCCCGCGCCGCAGCCCGCGGCCAACCACGACACGAGCAGCAGGCCGCAACGGCTCAGAACCCGGCGAAGCAATCGAAGCTCCCCTCGAAAGCGCCCGCCTCCGGTTCGAAGCGCTCAACCGAAAAGCTGACGCTCAAGTTGGGGTTGAAGCAGTAGAGGCTGCCGGTATCGACGCGCGCTCCGGTCTTTGGATCGAAATCGGGCGGGCCCGTCACCCCGTCGAGCGCGATGATCGATTTCGGATCCTTCAACGCCTCGAAGACGTCGATGATCTCGCTCGGCCCGACGCCGAAGCGCTTCGCGTCGGGAGCTCCGACGAGCCGAAGCATGCCCTCGCGGACCGCCGGCCCGTCGAGGCGCCCTTCGGCGCTGCCCGCGAACATGGCGTACGCGAGGTAGTAGACCGCGTCGTAGAAGTTCTCGTGCTCTTCCTCGGACATCGGGAAGCGCGAGCGCAGCCGGCTCAAATAGCGGACGTACGTCTCGCGGTCGGGGCTGCCGGCGACGTTGATGCCGACGAATCGATCGTGCGGTGAGGGATCGATGTCGTTGCGCTGCATGACGCCCATGAAATCCTGCAGCTCCTCGACGCGCCCGGCGTCGATGGGCGACAAGATGGTGAAGGGACGCGGCTTGTCGAGCAGTCCATTCCAAAGCTGCTCGAGCTCGACGATCAACCCGACGAAGTGGGCGCTGCCGAGCGACAGCACCACGTCCGGACCAAACTCGGCGATTTGCTGGGCGGTCGACGCGACGTCGGGCCCGCTGAGGGTGAACGTCGCGAAGCGCTCGGCCTCGAACTCTTCCACCAGCGAGTTGCCGTTCAGGCGCACGCTGCCGTCGTCTAGAAAGGCGCTGCTCAGATCTTCTGCGAAGGCCTCGCCGTCACCCTGGCCCCTCACCGCGGCGAGCTTCAAGTCCCCGCTGAACCCCGGTGTTGCCCGGATGCGCCGCTCGGCACGATCGAGCACGGCGGCATAAGTGGGAACCAGGTCGGAGGGTTGACCGAGCAAGTGCCAGAGCAGGCCGTCGTCATTGTCGATGAGCAAGGCGTCGACCGCCCCGACCGGGCTCAGGAAAAAGGTGTCGTTCGGCAACCCGTGGGCTTCGAAAGCGTCCAGCAGGTCACCAGGCAAGAGATGCGCGATGACGCCCGGGACCTGGACTTCCTCCACCAGGTGCGTGAGGGCGTCTTCGATCAGCGCCGAGTGGTTGTTGCAAACGATCATGACCAGCGGCCGTCGAGCGCCCCCGGCTTCGGCCGGCGGCAGGCCGCCGATCGAGTCGCCGTTGAGCTCTTCGTGCGCCATCCGGTAGTTGCGCACCGGCTGTGAGCCGTCGAGCGACTGATTGACGAGCGGGGCGAGCGCGCCGAAGTAGACGGCGTTCGGATCCCGCCAGTCGCCGTAGACCCCGGGACAGGCTTGCGTCTTCAGCCGCACGCACGTGCCGTCGCTCGAGCGGCATCGGGATTCCTGATCGGCGAAGCGTTCGCCGCATTCGGCGTGCGTCGTGCACGCGGCGGTGGCCGCGTCCGGGCCCGCGTCGCCGCCCCCGCTTCCGCCCCCGTCTCGTGCGCCCCCGCCTCCGGCCGCAGCCGTATCCGGTCCTGCCGGCTCGATGTCTTCCAGCGGCGACAGCACCGCACAGCCGATGAACGTCCCGAGGCCCAAGCTCAGCCAGATGAAGCGCCGCTCCTTCATTTCAAAACCGCAGATCTCCGACGACGCCGGCGCTGTCGCTTCCGATCCAGGGCGCCAGGGCGGCGGCCGATCGGCGCCGCTCTGGCAGCGTGAGGTAGAGCACCAGCGTGAGCGCGGCTCCGGCGGCGGCGCTGGCGGTCGCGATGGTGTTCAGGTTTCTGTAGCGCTCGGCAAGCTCGCGCCGGTCTTCCTTGGTCGCCCTCGAGTATTGGTCGTTGTTGACGGCTTCGAACTCCGACTTTTTGTCCATGTAGAGGACCCCGGTGACCACCGCCGCGCCGGTGGCTGCCGCCGTGAGCCCGGCAGCGACCCAAAAGGGCGCGGTGAGCGGGCGATCGACGACGTCGCGGTCGGGCGGGAGATTTGCGGATCCCAACGCCGGACGCGCCTGGACGTCGGTTGGGGGCGGCGGTGCTGGCTCCTCGGGAGCGGGTTCGAGAGCGGGGACGTTCAGCGTGTACCGTTCGCCCTCTTTGGTGATCGACAGTTCTTCGGTCCACGCCCGGTATCCGGGCGCGCTCGCCTCGACGTGGTGAACGCCCGCATCGATCGGGGTGGCGACCCCGAACGCTGCCTCACCGATGCGGACGCCGTCCAGCGTCAACGCGAGCCCCTCGACGCGCGCCGCGACCGGCACCTGGATGGTGAGCCAGCTGAGCTTGGGCTCGATCGCGGCGAGCCGCTCCTGGGCGTAGCTCACCCGATCCGGGCGCTGGTCGCGCCGAGCGGCGATCACGGCCTCCTGGTACTGCGTCCAGGCCGACGCGTACCTGCCCAGCGCCTCCTGGCAGGCTGCCAGGTTGAGCAGGGTGCCGGTGGCCGGATCGATGCGGTAGCTCTCGGCGAACTTCGGGCAAGCCTCCTGGAACTTGCCCTCCTCGACCAGCCGGCGACCCTCGTTGTAGAGCGTCTCCGCCAGGACGACGTCGGTGTTCTGGGCGAGTCCGCGGCCTGCGCTCAGGCAGAGCGCGACCGCCAACAGCACGCGCGTGAGCGCGCGCTTCACTGGACCGCTCCGCTGCCCGCGCTGCCGCCAGCACCAGCGAGCCCGCCCGCGCCCGCTGCGTTCCCGGCACCCGCGGCCCCGCCGGCACCCCCCGATCCATCGTCGCACCGGGCGTTCGGGTGATCGTCGCCGGGCTCGGCGCTCGCTGCCTCCGCGAGCAGCTCGAGATCCGAGCGCAGCTGCGCCGCCTCGCCGGGTGAAAGATCGACGAGCCGATGGGTGCGATCGAGATACAGGTCGATCAGCAGAGCGATGTCGGCGCTCGAGACGGTCACGTTCGCCTGCGCGTCCACCAGCTCGAACCCCGCGGGCGGGCTATCCTCGTTGCAACCCCAGAGATCCAAGGTCCACCGCAGCAGGCGATTGCCCCACTCGTGCAGCACGGGGTTTTCCACCAGCCCTGCCACCCGACAATCCTCGTGCAGTGCGCCGAAGTAGCTCGGCACGAGATTGACCGCCGTGCTCTGCGAATTGTCCAGCCGCAGGCACAAAGGAGGCAGGCGCGGGTTCGCGTCGGCGGCATCTGCGCCCGCATCCGCGGGCATGCCATCCGGAGCAGCATCCTGAACGCCGGCATCGGAGGCGCCGCTGCCGGCGTCTGCCACGTCGCCACCGCCGCCGCCCGCCGAGCTCCCTCCGGTCATGGCGCGTTCGCCGGCGCTGCCTGCGCTGCCAGCGTCGCCCGCGTTGGCGGCACCACCCGCGTTCCCCCCGCTGCCGCCGCTACCCTCGACGCTCACGATGCGCACGACGAGCGGCTCGTCATTGCACGCGGTTGCCGGGGCCACCAAGAACGAAGCCACGATCGCCCATCGTCTCAAGGACGCTACTCGCACCATCATCGCGAGGCGGCATGTTAGAGGAGCTTTTGGTTTTCGCGACACGCTTCTGTCGGTTCCGACGATGCGCGTCCGCGGGCCCCTTGAGGTCACGCAAGGAGTTGCGCTAAAGGTACGTGGATTTGCACTTCGATGGAACAGGTGACGTACGTCCGAGAGGTGTGACCCACCGGGTTTCTTCGGGATTTCAAGCTGGCTTTGGTTGGCAAGGGTTTTGCATTGGTGCGCGGCGAGACGAAGGAGGTCGGTAGAAGATGAACCGGTTATCGACGGCTGGGCTGGTAGCGTTGGCAGGGATGTCGCTCTTGGGCTGCGGGGGTGCCGCCGAGACGGAACAGATCGATGCTTCGGGGCAGGCGGTGGACCTCACGACGGTGCGCGCGACGACCGGGCTATTGGATCCGAAGCTGCCGGACCCGACGCTGAGCCCGCGCCTGCCGCTGCTCAAGAACCCTCCCTCCAGGGGCACTGAGGACCAGGGCGAAGCGGCCATGGCCGCCCACATGGCCGCGCTCGGGACGGCCACCATCGACTGCCTCGGCACGACCGACTCGCGCGTTTACGCGGTCGACAGGAGCGGCAAACTCGCTCGGACCTTCAAGGAATGCAGGAACGGCGACCGCGAGCTGCTTCAGCACATCGACAACCTGCTTGGCATCCAGGTCTTCAAGGAAGCTCCGGGGGCCGCGCGCTACCTCAGCGGCACCTGGCAAGCCTGGCAGAAAGAGTTCGAGGCGAGCGGGATCAAGAGCTGCCCGAGCTGGAAGAAGGTCGAGACCATCAACCCGCCGGACAAGGAGACCGTTCCCTCCTACAGCCGGGACTTGCCGAAGCTGCCGGTCCCTGACGGGCGGGTGCGCCCCGCCGCCGGCAAGGAGAACTACCTGTACGCGGTCGGGTATCCCTCCCCGCCGCCCAAGCAGGGCTGCTCGTCCGACGCCGAGTGTGCCGCCGCCTGCGCCGGCGGGTACGGCCCGTCCATGATCCTGGAGGTGGATCGGGAGCGCGGCACGCTGCTGCTCGACCCGACCTGGTGGCTCGTCAATACGGCATATGAGAAGGACGCCAACCCGTTCCTGCTCACGCCGGGCTACTACCACACCATGTCCTTCTACGGGCCGGAGCCTGGCGCCAAGTTTGGGGCCATCAATCGCGCCGACGAGCCCTGCAGCATGTTCCACGACGGCTATCACTTCCTGTCGAAGCTGCAGCGCGTGGAGTGCTCGCCCGGCTGGGTGTGCATGACCATGTGCAAGTGATTCGGAGCGCGGCCTGGGGGCACCAGGCCGCTCGAAGGCTCAGGGGGTGAGCGGTCTGGCTCGCCCTCTGAGCCGATGAGCTTGGTCGGCCCTCACGGCTCGCGGAGCGCTCCCGAGCGGATGCGCGCCAGCGCACCTTCGAGCTTTCGCTCCCAGGCGGCATTGTCCACGGTTCGAAGGGCCGCGGCGCGCTCCTGCCGTGGCTGCAGGACGAACATGTCCCAGGCCGTCTGCGCGGCGATGGGTAGGATCGCCGCGGCGATGCCCCAGCCCGTGCTCGAGGTGGCGATGCCAACAGCGACGCCGAGCGCCAGCGCACCGAGCAGAAACTTGTTGAACCACGCCGGCGGACCGCGGAGCGGCTTCAGCGCCGGATTGGAGTCGACCGTCAGGCTCGCCTGCAGGGTGGCACGGTCCACGCGCAGCTCGACGCTGGTGTCGTCCGGAAGGTAGCAGCTCGCCACCCAGTACTCGCCGTGCTGATTCCCCCAGCTGACGCTGAGCGCGTCGAGCGTGGGTGACCAGCCCGGCACCACCGCGCCCGCGATGAAGGCGAGCTGACGCTCGGGATTCAGATCGCCGTCCGGCAATCGGAACGTCTTTTCGAACCGCACCAAAGGCGACCCTAACAGAGCCTGCCAGCGGCGACGGGAGCCGCGCGCCCGCGCGGGCGTGGATCGTCCGCAAGGCGAGTGTTGCGCGGCCTCGCCGAAGACCGCGCGCCCGCGCGGGCGTGGATCGTCCGCGAACTCGTACTGCCGCGGTCGCCCCGGCGTCCGCGCGCCCGCGCGGGCGTGGATCGTCCCCTCCGCCGTCGTGTCTCGCGTGGGGCCGAGCACGACTGAAATGAAGCAGGATAGCGGCGGGCTCAATCGTCGTGCGGTGGTGGCTCCGCACCTGGGACAACCGCCATCAAGTGCATCTCCCGCGCTTTCGAACGATGGGTGATCCGAACGAGCACATGCGGTGCGCTGAAAACGATACTGGGACGTCAGCGAACAGGAGACCGCTTCAAGTCTTCACCCATCCATATCGATCGAGGTCGATCGAGGTCGATTGAGCTTGACACGATCCGCTGCCAAAGCTCCCGCTGGATCGGCGCAGCTGTCCGAAGAGCGCTGCTAGCCCGCCCAGCGGCGGCTGTAGCGGCTTTTCGTGAGCCATTCGACTCGCGAGGTGTCAGCGTGGCCGCGAGCTCGACAGCGCGCATCCTCAGGCATGGAAATCCAGGGTGTATAAGGATCTCATGGAATCCTCATTGAGATCTCTGTCCGATGACGATCTTCACGCTGCCGTGCGTCGGCTCACGGCGCGCTCCAACGTCACCCTCGCCGACCTGCTCGCGCACCTCGG
>JAEZYZ010000460.1 GCA_023418705.1 Pseudomonadota bacterium
GGCGCGGGAGGCTGAGACCTCGCGAGCGCCCGCCGCGCTGGCGCGGGAGGCTGAGACCTCGCGACCGCCCGCCGCGCTGGCGCGGGAGGCTGAGACCTCGCGAGCGCCCGCCGCGCCGACGCGGCGCCACGTGAGCGCCGCGATCCGGCGTGAGGTGTGGGCGCGCGACGCGGGGCGATGTGCCTACGCCGACGATCGAGGTCGGCGCTGTCCGGAGACCGGCAGCCTGCAGCTACACCACCGTGAAGCGCACGCGCTGGGCGGCCCGGACTCCGTGGACAACCTGGAGCTTCGGTGTCCTCCCCACAATTTGCTGGCGGCCGAGCAGGACTTCGGTCGAAGCCACATGGACAGCAGGCGCGGCAAGGCGCCGCCGAGCCTCGCTGCGCAGGAAGGATCTGACCTCGCGGGCGGTGGCGCCAGATCTGACCCTGCAACGTAGCCAACGCTCGCGAGCGGGGCCGAGCCCCGCGATGGGGGCCGAACCCGCGGCGGGGACCGAACCCGCGGCGGGGACCGAACCCCCAACATCACGAGCAACGCCCGCGCCGGCGCGGGAGACCGTGACCTCGCGAGCGTCCGCCGCGCTGGCGCGGGAGACCCTACCCTCGCGACCGCCCACCGCACCGGCGCGGGAAGCTGTGACCTCGCGACCGCCCACCGCGCTGGCGCGGGAGACCGTGACCTCGAGACCGCCCACCGCGCCGGCGCGGGAAGCTGTGACCTCGAGACCGCACGCCGTGCCGGCGCGGCGCCACGTGAGCGCCGCGATCCGGCGTGAGGTGTGGGCGCGCGATGCGGGACGATGGCTTACACCGACGATCGAGGACGGCGCGTATCTTCGGTTTCACCTGAAAAGGCTCCCGGGGTTGTTTGGTTTGTTTTCCAACCACCAAAAAACCGGAAGTTTTGAAAAACTGCAGCAGCTATGCCGAAAGTCTCGCTTGATTAGGCTCTAGTGCGGCCCGCCTATCGTTCCGTCCCGCAGCGCGTGAAGACGAAGTTGGTCTCCAATCGAAAGTTCGACTGCGTCTTGTGCCGCTCCGCCAAGAACAGGTGCATGGGGTATTCGTCGCCTGGCTGCAGCCCCAAGATATCGGCGATCGGATCCAGTGCGACGCTCGATTCCATCACGGCGTGAACGCCCCCCATATCTGCCACCAGACGCTCGTTGATGAAGATCCAGATGTCGTCGTCGCCACGCACCGTGAGCAATTGCCCCGGAAGGTAGCGAAACATAGTGTGAAGCTCGAACGTGAAGTGGTAATTGTGCGCTGGCGCCGACTCGTTGCCGAAACCCGCGTCATCGAGCGGAAAGAAGCCACCGGGGCCAAGCGGAGGTTGCCACTCGGCATCGGCGTTGCTGTCGATGGCCACCGTCCCGTACCCCGTGTCCTTCAGCCGCAGCTCGAGCTGCATAGATAGGTTCTGATCGGAGTCGTTGTACCAGTGCCAGAAGGCATCGGGCCCACTGGTAGACAGGGTGCCGCCGGCGGGGCCGGCGTAGACAGGCTTTCCATCCGCACCCAGTTGGCGCTGCACCATGCCCGGATCGTGCACGTATTGTTTGGATGGGTTGTGCTGAACGATCTCCATGTCGGGGAAGGTTTCCCTGAAGTCCCGCACCGAACCGACCAGCGAGCTGCCGCAAGATCCGGGAGAGCCAGCGATGCCCCCGCCCGCGGCTCCAGCCGCACCAGCAGCGCCACCACCTGGCGTGCCAGCAGCGCCGCCCGATCCGCCACTCGCCCCGCCGCTGCCGCCGGCGCCGGAAGCCCCAACCGAGGCACCTGCCGCGCCACCGATCTGCGTTCCACCGATCCCGCCGCCCCCAGCCGCGCTCGGTCCAGCGCCGCCGCTCTCGGCCGCCCCGAGTCCCGCTGCCCCAGCCGCCGCCAGCCCCGCGCTGCCACCGGAGCCTGGGGCGCGCTCGTCGAGGGGCTCGGTGTCCGAGCACCCCACGAGGGCGCTCAGGGACATCATCGCGCACAGGGCCTGGGCTCTCATTGCCGCTCCAGCCCCCTCACTCGAGCGGATCGGTCTCCGTCAGCTTCTTTGGAAAGGCGATCGCGCCATTGGGGCGGATCTCGAGCGTGAGCTCGAAGGTGGACGGAGTGCCGTCGCCGTCGATGTCGCCGCGCGCGCGCACCGTGGCCTGCTTGCCGTCGGGCGCCGTTTCGAACTCGTACGCGTAGTACTGCGGCTCCGTCGGCGCGAAGCCGATGGCTTTCCAGCTCGGGTGGCTCCACGCCGTCGCATCGGGGGTGACCTTCGTGCCCGCGGGCACCTGAGCGGGCACTCGGGGGGCGGACGCCGGAAACCGCTGCGTCTTCTCAGCTGCGGCGGCCAGCGCGGCGGCGATGGCGCCGACGGTTTCACGGGCCTGGGCCGCCTTGGCGTTGGCGACGTAGCGACGCACCCCATGAACGGCGATCGACGAGAGCATGCTCGTGATCGCGAGCTCGAACTCGCGTTCGGGGAGCTCGAGCGCCGCGCTGACCGCCGAGCCTCGCGTGGTCAGCGCGATGGCGTCCAGCAACGACGCCGCGGAGCTCGCCGCGGCGCCCTCGGCCGCTCGATCGGCGACCTGTTGCTTGCCAAACTCGCGAAAGGCCTCGAGCTGCTGCGCCGCGCGCGCCGCGTCCTCAGGGGAAGCGGTCTGCCCGATGGCCTCGAGGCGTGCCCCCTTGGCGGTTCGGCTGAGCGCTACCGTGATGGGGTTGACTTGCAGCG
>JAEZYZ010000468.1 GCA_023418705.1 Pseudomonadota bacterium
CAAACCGGAAGCCCAATTGCTCGGGGGTCTCGAATGCGCCATGCTTGCCTCTGGTCGTCGCGACACGCCGGCGGGTCGCGAACCGATGGCGAGTAGCTAGCCGCGCGGTTCAGCCGTGCGTAAGGCGACAAGATCGTCGCAGGGTGGGCATGGCAAATCTGTCGTCCTCACCCGCTGCAGCAGCGTTGATCTTACGAGGTTTAGAGAAAAATTGGGCCCTCTTTCGGTTGGGATGATCAGGCCGCGAGCAGGCGCTTCATCCAGTCGAGCAGCACCGTCGGCAGACGCTCGGGCTGTTGCAACAGGGCGTAGTGGTGCGCCCCGAACACGCGGGGTAGGTACGCGGCCGCCTGGCGGTCGACGGTGAGGCAGAACGTCGAGAGCCCGGCCTGCCGCGCTTCCAGCACTGCCTGGCGGGTGTCCTCGACGCCGTAGCGACCCTCGTACTCGTCGCAGTCGTTGGGCTTTCCGTCGGACAGGACCAACAGCAGCCGATGCCGCGCCGATTGCTTCACCAAAAGGGAGCTGGCGTGGCGCAGCGCAGCGCCCACGCGGGTGTAGTGCTCGGGCTCGAGCCCGGCGATCCTGAGCGCCACCGCGGCGCCGTGGCGCTCGTCGAAGCGCTTCACGTTGCGCACGGCGACGCGACGCGGCCCCTCGCCCGAGAAGGCCAGGATGGCGTACGGCTCGCCCAGGCCGTCGAGCGCGACCGATAGCGGGAGCAGCGCCTCGCGCTCCACGTCGATGATGCGGCGCTCTCCGGCGAGCCAGCCGTCGGTCGATCCGCTCACGTCCACCAGCACCAGGACGGCGGTGTCCCGCCGCGCGACGCTGCTGCGCTGATACAGGCGTTGGGGCAGGGCTGCGCCGGCGCGCCAGTCGCTCCAGGCTTCGATGCAAGCGTCCAGATCGATCTCGTCGCCCTCGTCTTGGCGGTGCAAGGTCACGCGCTCGGCGCGCAGCATCTCGAACTGCCGGCGGATGCGCGTGAGCATCGCGTGTTGCGTTGCCAGGGTGCGCTCGACCCAGGCGCTGGGCCCGGGCACGGCCAGCGACTCCCAGACGGTGACGGCGCCGTCGCGGTAGGCGTTGGTGCGGTAGTCCCACTCAGGATAGCGTACCGCCGTCGCCGAGGTGTCTACCGGCGACACCTGCGGCTTTTGGGTGATCAGCAGCGGATCGTCCGACAGCAGCACTTCGTGTGCGGGCTGCGCGCTGCGGACGAGGCGTGCCTCGGCGAGCTCGGAGAGGGACTCGGCGTGTCCCTCGGCCGCGCTGTCGGCGTCGCGATCGGTCGGGCGCTGTGCGCCCATCGGGTCCTCGGCGTGTTGATGGGGCTCCGAGGTCTGGATCAGAAATGCCCCGGGTTCGGCGTCGTCTTCGTCGGGCTTCGCCTCCCGCACCCTTGGCCGCCGGGCAAGCTGGGCGCTCTTCGCCTTGGCGGCAACGCCGGTCGCGCGTTCACCGTCGAAGCTGGTCACGGCGCCGGCGGACTCGCGGGAGGGCCAGTCCCCGGTCCACCAATCCTTCACCAGCGATCCGCCAGCCAGCGCGTGCGGGTGCGCCGCTGCCAACCTTTGGGCAGCGGCGATCAGCGCCTCGACCTCCAGCGGCTCGGCCGGTGGGGAGGCCTCGCGACGCGCCCGGAGCCAGTGCTCGAGCGGCAGGCGGCTCGGGGCGAACGCTGACAGCGGGGGGCGGCGGCGGCCGGCCTCCTCGCGGAGCAGCTGGAGCGCCGGAGCCAGGCCAGGCAGTGAGCGGCCGAGCGCGGCGTCGGCGGCCTCGGCCTCGAGCACCAGATAGATCTCCCGCGCCAGCTGGCTAGGGAGGCGCGACGGTAGATCGCCCGGACGCGCGCGGCAGCGCGCTGCCTGCTGCACCGCCATCGCTCGATACACCTCCGGGATGCGCTCTTTGGCTAGCCCGTCGAGCCGCCGCGGCAGCCAGATCGCGCGGCCCGCGCTGCTCGGCACGCTGAGCGTCGCCCAGGGCCTGCGCCCGCGCGCGAACAGCCGCGTCAAGGTGGTGATCGGCGGCGGCGGCTGCGCTGCGGGCAGCGACCAATCTTCCTGGAAAAGCGCGGCGAGCAGCAGCGACAGGCGGGGCGCGAGCTCTGCGAGGCCCGGCGGCTCGGACGTCCGGCCGCGCCGCCGGGCCCAGAGCGTTTGCAGGTACTCGGTCGCGTGGCGAGCCGCGTCAACGATCACGTCTTCGGCTTCGGCCATCGCGCGTCCATCTAGCGGGGGAGGGGCCCGGCGGCCAGCGGCCAGGGACGGGTCCGATTCTCAGACGAAGGTGGCGTCGACCAGGTCGTGCATGGCAGCGAGCAGGGAAGGATCGTCGGACAGCGGGGCGACCACCGCGGCCGCGCAGGCGGTCCGCAGGTCGATGCCGGAGACCGCCAGCCGCGCCGCCGCGACCAAGAGCCGCGTGCTCGGCACCTCCGCGAGCCCTCGATCGCGCAGGCCGCGCAGCCGCTCCGCGAGGTCGACCAGCGCGACGGCATCGGCATGGCTCACGCCGCTCTCGCGCTCGACGATGCGCGCTTCCACGTCCGCGGTCGGAAAATCGAACTCGAGCGCGACGAAGCGCTGGCGCGTGCTCGGCTTCAGGTCCTTCAGCATCCGCTGATAGCCGGGGTTGTACGACACGACGAGCATGAAGCCAGGCGCGGCGTGCAGCAGTTCACCGGTCTTGTCGATCGGCAAAAGCCGCCGGTGATCGGTCAGCGCGTGCAGCACGACGACGGTGTCGGCGCGCGCCTCCACGACCTCGTCGAGGTAGCAGATGGCGCCCTCGCGCGCGGCCCGGGTGAGGGGACCGTCGTGCCACACGGTGCTGTCGTGGTGGATCAGGTAGCGGCCGATGAGATCACTCGCCGACAGGTCGTCGTGGCACGCGATGCTGACCAGCGGTCGCTCGAGCCGCCACGCCATGTGCTCGACGAAGCGCGTCTTGCCGCAACCGGTCGGCCCCTTCAGCATCACGGCGAGCTCTCGCGCGTGACACTGCTCGAACAGCCTGACCTCGTCCGCGATTGGGAGGTAGAAAGGCTCTTCGCCCGCCGGGCGGACCTCGGAAGCGCCCTGCACGTTCTAGGCGGAGCCGGCGACCGCGGCGTTCGCCGCCGGCGGCTCGTCCGCGTCCGCCGCAAGCTCGAACTTGGGACGGAACCGGAAGAAATCCCAGATGAACATGCCCACGCCAAGCGCGAACACGCTGGCGGTCGCGAGCAGCATCAAGAAATGCACCTGGATCTTGAGCTGCGTGTCCAGGTAGCCGAGGCCCAGGATGCGCTCGAGGTACACCTGCCCGATGCCCGCGGCGGCGAAGGCCATGGTCATCCCGAACATGCCGCCGACCTGCAACCAAAAGGCCCAGTAGCCGAGGGCCGTGCCTTCGGTGCGACGGCCTGGCGTCATCGAGGGCATGGCGTAGGTCATCATCGCCATCACGATCATCGCGTAGGCGCCGTAGAAGGCCGCGTGCCCGTGCATGGCCGTGATCAAGGTCCCGTGGGTCCAGCGGTTGACGGACGGCCAGGTGTGCGCGAGCCCCAAGACGCCCGCGCCGAACAGCGTGAACACGGCGCTGCCCAGCGTCCAGTGCAGCGCGAGCTTGTTCGGGTGCGACATGCCGGCGCGGCGCATCGCCATGTAGGCATAGACGGCCATGCCCAAGAGGGCCAAGGGCTCGAGGGCGCTGAAGATGCCGCCGATCGGCAACCAGTAGCCTGGGACCCCGACCCAGTAATAGTGATGCGCGGTGCCGATGATCCCGGCGATGAACACGAGCCCCACGATGACGTAGAGCCACTTTTCCATCACCTCACGGTCGGCGCCGGACAAGCGGATCAGGAGGTAGGCCAGGAAGCCGCCCTGGATCATCTCCCACACCCCCTCGACCCAGAGGTGGATCGTCCACCAGCGATAGAAGATCGACACGGTGTAGTTGTGGAACTCGAGCAGCGCCGGCAAGTAGAGGACGGCGGCGAGGCCGATCCCGCCCAGCAGGACCCCCTCCGTCGTGGTGAAGCGACCCGACTTCCGGATCGTCATGCCGATGTTGTAGAGAAACATCAGCATCACGACGACGATCGCGATCTTGTGCGGCAGGGGCTGCTCGAGCAGCTTGTTGCCGGTGCCGTAGCGGAAAAAATAGCCGATCACCGCGGTGACGCCCATCAACACCCACAGCCCGAGCTGCGCGTAGGCGAGCTTGACGCTGTAGAGCTCGGTGCGTGACTCGTCCGGCACCATCCAGTAGGTCGCGCCCATGAAGCCGGTCAGCACCCACACGATCAAGAGGTTCGTGTGGATCACCTTCGTCACGTCGAAGGGCAAGATGTATAGGAGCGGGTCCGGGCCCAAATACTTCGCCGCCGACAGGAGGCCGAACACGAGCTGCAGCCCGAAGAGCAGCATCGCGACGGCGAAATACCAGTAGGCGACTTCCTGCGAGCGATACCTCATGACGCGATCCTTTTGATATCCCGGATTCTCTTTTGGTCGTTTGGACGCCTCAGTGAGCGGGGCGAGCCGTGGGCGTTTGGCCTCACTGGAGGGAAGCGAGGTAGGCCACGAGCTGATCGATCTGCTCGGGGGTCAGGTCCTTCGCGTACGTGGCCGGCATGAAGGACTGCCCCTCGGCCGAGTACATGTCGCCGGGCACGACATACGCGCTGGGGTTCAGGATCGCCTCGCGGAGGTAACCCTCGGCGTCTTTCGCCTGCCCCGTGTATTCCGAAGCTTCGATGCGCTGTTTCGCGCGCGTAGCGATGCCGGCCAGGGACGGACCGGCCATGTTCACGCCCTCGGCCACCGAGTGGCAGGCCACGCAGGCCGGCGCCACCGTGCTGAACAGCGCCTGCCCGAGCGCGATCGGGTCCGAATCCGGGCTCACTGGCCGAGCGCCGGGGGGCAGCTCCCCGCGCTGCAGCGCGCCGGAGGTCTGCTGGGCCGTGCTGAAGTCGGTGCCAGGAATGGATGCGCCGACGACCAGGATGGGCCGGGGCGGCCAGTTCTGGTTGTCGACCTTCGACACCCAGTCCAAAAAGGCGATCAAGTCGCTGATCTCTTGCTCCGACAGATCTTGCTTGGGCATGAGCCGGCGGTGCCGGGTCTCATCGTAGAACTTCGACGGATCACGCATGTACGCCTTCAGATAAGCGGCGCCGCGGTGCTGGGTGATCTTCGTCAAATCCGGCGCGTAGTAGGCACCTTCACCGAACAAGGTGTGGCAGTTGATGCAGTTGTACTTGTGCCAGACGTCCTTGCCGTGTGTGACGGCCGGCGTGATGTTCTCGGCGTTGGTGAGCTCTCCAAAGCGCATGTGGCTGTGGATGGTCATGCCGATGAACGCCGCCGCCGCGAGGGCAGTGGAGACGATCGCGAATAGTCGAGCTTGCTTTTTGGTCACCGCGCAACCCTCCTATACGGCGATCCCCGCCCAATGGGTGATGCTGATGTAGCCGGCGTAAACGGCCGCGACCAGCATGAGCAGCAAAACGACCAGGGCGGCGACTTTCAATGACGTGTGCATCGGTGCGGATTGCATGCTGTCCTCCAGGCGCTCTCGAACCCCCGCGGGCCTCACATGCTCGTGGGGCAGGCTACATCGGTGCGGCGCGACAATGCAAGCGACCGACAGCTACGATCCTCTTGCATCTGTAAGCGATTGCCGGCCGGCGGCTCGTCTGTCAGCCCCAGCTGCGATACGAGCGCAGCAAATGCGCAGCATGGGATTTCTTGCGCGGTTTGTTGCTTGCCTTTCGGATCTCGTGCTGCAATCTGGGCAAGGCGCGAAGCCCGTGTTTTCGCGCCGCTGTCGACCGGGAGGAGCCTGAAATGAGGTACGTACTCTGCACCATGATGTCAGCGGCCTTGGCCGTCGCTGCCTGCTCCAAGAAGGAGCCGGAGCCGGCGAAGGAGCAACCGACGGCCCAGACGGCTGCGCCAGCGGCGCCCGCGCCCGCCGCCCAGGCGAATCCGGCCGCGGAGGCGCGAAAGCTCTTTTCCACTCGGTGCGCGGTCTGCCACGGGACGGACGGCACCGGCAGCGGTCCGGGGGCGGCGGCGCTCACGCCGAAGCCCAGAAACTACACGGACGCCGAGTGGCAGAAGACCGTGACCGACGAGGAGATCCGCAAGACGATCTTGTTGGGCGGCGCCGCCGTGGGGAAGAGCCCGGCCATGCCGCCCGCCCCGGATCTCAAGAACAAGCCCGAGGTGCTGGACGCGCTCGTGAAGCACGTCCGTTCCTTCGCCAAGTAGGAAGCATCGGAGCGCTGGCGGCGTGCCGCGGCCCAGAGGGGCCGCAACGGGCGCGCCGCCCGGCGTTCACGTTCAGGCCACCTGGAACTGCTTGTCGTCGCCCTCGGTCCCGACGGGGGGAGGGGTGGTGCGCAGGGCGCGGCCGTCGCTGCGAACGACGGCCTGGTCGTTGACCTTGACGCTGACGAGGCGTGAGACGCCGGGCTCGCCCATGGTGACGCCGTAGAGGACGTCGACCGATTGCATGGTCTTCTTGATGTGCGTGATCAAGATGAACTGGGAGCGATCGGTCATCGCGCGGATGGCTTCGTTGTAGCGGGCGACGTTGGCCTCGTCGAGCGGGGCGTCGACTTCGTCCAGGACGCAGAAGGGAGAGGGCTTGTGCTGGAAGATGGCGAAGATCAGCGACACCGCGGTCAGCGCCTTTTCGCCGCCGCTCATCAGCTCGATGTTGCCAACCTTCTTGCCCGGCGGCTGCGCGACCACCTCGACGCCGCTGTTCAGCAGGTCCTCGGGATCGGTGAGCAGGAGCTCTGCCCGCCCGCCCCGGAACATGCGGGTGAAGGTCGCCTTGAACAGCTCGTTGACCGAGTCGAAGGTCTCGCGGAAGCGGCGCCGCGACTCTTTGTTCATGTGTTTGATGGCGCGCTCGAGCTCCTCGAGCGCCTTCTCGATGTCGACCTTCTGGTTGTTCAGGTCGGTGAAGCGCTTCTCGGCGTCGTCGTACTCGGCCTTGGCGTCCAGGTTGACCGGGCCCATTCGATCGATGAGCTGCGTCAGCTCTTCGATGCGCCGGCGGTGCTCCCCGTCGGGCGCCGGGCGGGAGTGGTAGTCGCCGACGACGCGGGGCAGGTCGAGTCCGCGGAACTTCTCGCGCACGCCAGCGAGCAGGTGGTCCCGCTCGATCTCGATGCGCTGCAGCGCCATCGCGTGTTTGCTGACCGCGTCGTCGAACAGCGCGAGCTCGTCGCGCAGGCGCTTGAGCTCGCCCTCCTTGGTGCCCAGCGCCAAGCGCACCTGGTCGAGCAGGGCGCGGGCCTCTTCGAGCTCGGCATGCGCCACCCGCGCTCGCTCGACCGCCGTGATCCGGGCCTCGCGGGTGAGCACGATGTGCGCTGCGGTCTGCCCGATGACGCGCGCGGCCTCGATCATCTCCTCGTCCAGCCGCTGTGAGCGGGTCTGGAGCTCTGCGATCGAGCCCGAGACGCGCTCGGCGGCCGAGCGCGCCGCCTCCATCTGCTCGCGCACCTGCGCCAGGCGCACCTTGCGCTCGGTGACGAGCGCCGCTTGAGCGGCGACCTGCTCCTTCCACTCCGTCGCCCGCCCCTCGGCCCTGGCGAGCTGATGGCCGATGTGCTCGAGCTGTGCGCGCAATGCGTCGAGCTGGCCGCGGCTGTCGCGCTCGAGCGCGGCGGCCTCCTCGAGCGAAGCGTCCAGGTCCTCCATCTCGGAGCTGACCGCGAGCTGCCGTGCCCCGGCGCGTTCGATCTCGCTCTTGGTGCGCACCAGGTCCTTCTCGGCCGTGACGTGCTGCAGCTCGCCTTCGTGAGCGCCCTGGCGCGCTCGATCGAGGGCGGTGCCGAGCTCGGTCATGCGGTGGCGCAGGGCGTTGTGGTCGGCGATGAGCTGCGCGGCCTCCTCCTGCAGGCGCTCGACCTCTTCGGCCAGGGCGCGCATCTCCCGCTTCTGCTCGACCATGGCGGAGGCGACGTCGTCGCCGCTGCCGCCGCTGATCACGCCGTCGGCGCGGATCACGGTGCCGTCGAGCGCCACGATGGTCAGGCCGTGGTAGCGGCGCGACAGCGCCAGCGCGTCCTCGCTGGTGCGGGCGAGCAGCGTGTCGCCCACCAGGGCCCGCACGAGCGCCTCGTCCTGCGGCGCGTACCAGAGCCGGTCGGCGAGCAATCCCAGGCAGAGATCATCCTGCAGCGCCGCGGCGTGCCGGCTGCCGCCCGCGATGTAGCGTGGCCGCGCCGGCAAGATGTTGGCCCGCCCGCGCTCGCTGCGGCGCAGCTCTTCGAGCAAGGCCAGCCCCCGCGCCGGATCGGAGACCACGACGTACTGCAGCCGCTCGCCGAGCAGGCCGGCGAACGCCAGCGTCAGCTCCTCCGGCGCCTCGATGCGGTCGGCGACCAGGCCGAGCACGGAGTCGTCGCCGCGCGACAAAAGCGCCCGCGCACCCGCGCCAACCCCCTCCAGCCGCCGGTGGAGATCCTCGAGCGCCCGCAGGCGGTTTCGCTTGAGGCCGAGCTCGTTCTTCGCGCTGTCGACGGCGCGCTCGCTGTCGAGCTGACGGCCGCGCAAGGCCTCCATCTCGCGCTCGAGCTCCTCGCGTTCGCTGGCGGTGAGCCGCTTGCCCTCGGCAAGCTCCGCCACGCTGCGCTCCAGCGCCTGGCGGCGCACCTCGAGATCCGCGAGCTCCTCGCTCAGGCTCTCGCGCTCGGTCACCAGGCGATCGCGACGGGCGCGCGATTCGGACAGCCGCTGGGCGAGGCCGTCGAGGCGCGCCTCGACCGCCGCCGCCTGAGACGTCGCCTCCGAGACCTCCCGGCGCAGGGCCTGCACGCTCTCGTCGGCCCGCAGCGCTTCATCGCGCAAGCCCGCCAGGGCCGCGTCTTCAGCCGCTGCGTCTTCCTCACGAGCGCGCTCGTCGCTACCGAGCGCCGTCACCCGCTGCTCGAGCTCGCCCCGCTCCGCCTCGAGCTCGGCGAGCCTGCGGGTGATCTCTTCCTTTTCGGCCTCGGCCGCGCCGAGCCGCTGCTCGAGGTGTTGCAGGCGGTCGCGCGAGCGCTCGAGCTCGGCGTGCAGCGCGCTCACCTCGTTGTCGGCCTCGAACGCGCTCCTGGAAGCGTCGTCCGTGCGCTGCTCGATCGAGCTCGACTCGAGCCGGGCCTGCTCGAGCTGGGCCTCGGCGTCGGCCATCGCGTCCCGCGCGCCCTTCGCGTCGGCGCTGGCCGCGGTGTGGCCGTCGCGCTCGACCCGCTCGGTGACGATGAGCTCCAGCAGCTTGTGCGAGGCTTCGTGCAGGACGAGATCCTCGAGCTCGCTCCGGTATTCGATGAACCGCTCGGCTTTGGCCACCTGCCGCTTGAGCGAGGCGCGGCTGCGATCGATCTCCGAGACGATGTCGGTGATGCGCAGCAGGTTCTGCCGCGTCAGCTCCATCTTGCGCTCGGCCTGGCGCTTGCGCTGCTTGTACTTCGTGATGCCGGCGGCCTCTTCGAGGAAGAGCCGGCGGTCTTCGGGGCGCGCGCTGACGATCTGGCCGATGCGACCCTGCTCGACGATGGAGTACGCCTTGGTGCCGACCCCGGTGCCGAGGAACAGATCCGTCACGTCGCGCAGGCGCACCTGAGCTTTGTTGATCAAGTACTCGCTCGTCCCGTCGCGGAACAGCCGGCGGGTGACGGCGATCTCCGGATAGTCTCGGAACTCCAGCGGGAGCGCGGCGATGATCTCCGGGTCGTTGTTGTCGAAGGTGAGGGTCACCTCCGCCAGGCCCGCGGGCCCGCGCGAGTCGGAGCCGTTGAAAATGACGTCCTCCATCGATCGGCCGCGCAGGTGCTTGGCGCTCTGCTCGCCCATGCACCAGCGGATGGCGTCGACGATATTGGACTTGCCGCAGCCGTTCGGTCCGACGATGCCGATGACATCGTGGTCGAAGTGGATGACCGTGCGCTCCACGAACGATTTGAAGCCAGCGATTTCGAGCTTCTTGATGTGCATCGGTGGTGTTCCTCGCGGCGCCTGGGGAAGCGGCATCGACAGCGCAGCCGGCCAGACGGCCCGCTGCGTATGGTGCCACATAGTGTCACGTAGCGTAGTGACGGGTACTGGACACTTGTACGCGCCTGAACAGACGCTTACAAGTCCGCGATGTGCTGTCTGTCGATTTTTGTTGACCGAATTTCCTGGGCCTCCCCAATCCCTCCGACGACCTAGCGCCGGAGACCACAAGAGCAACCCGGAGCAGGGAGTGCCCCGCGCGCCCGCTGCCCACACCTTGTCGGATCGCCCGCGCGAGGCCAAGGGCCGCTGCCGTGATTTTTGGACGCGAGCGCGCTAGATCAAGCACACCCGCCCGCGGCCGGCCTTGGTTCCAACGGGTGGTTCCTGTATCATTTTAGGAGCTTGACGCGCGGCGTTGGCCGACGCATTGCGCCTGTCGAAGAGGATCTCGCCATGACCTACGATTACGTATGCACCGCGTGCGGACACGAGTGGGAAGCCGAACAGCGTATCAGTGAAGATCCGCTCAAGACCTGTCCGAAGTGCGAAAAGGACGCCGCCAAGCGCCAGATCTCCGGCGGCGCCGGGTTCATCCTGAAGGGCGGGGGCTGGTACGCCGACCTCTACAGCTCGGCCAAGCCCGGCGCCAAAGGCGACTCGGACAAGTCGGAGAGCAGGGCGTCCGACACCAAGAAGGACAAGAAGAGCAGCGACTCCTCGGCCAAGGCGGACACGAGCAAGCCCTCCAGCGGGGGCTCTGGCGACAAGCCCAGCGGGCCGAAGAACCAGCGGGCGGCTTGACCGCCGTTGCTCCTGCCGGCCGGCGTTCGCATCACAAAGGGCCAGTCGCCCGGGAACGCCGGCGCCGCTCGGGCGGTCCGACATCATTTTGAATCGCCGCCTCTGTCAGGCGTCGATCGAGTTCTTCGAGGTCAACCATGAGCGATAAGCAGCGCGAGGTAGCCGAGCTCCGCCAGCGAATGGCCGAGATCGATCGCGAGCTTCTGCAGACGCTGGAAGCGCGCGCGCGGATCTCTCGTGACATCTACTCCTTGCTCGAGGGAGACACGGCTGCGGTCGACGTCGGGGAGCGGGAGTGGCTGGCCCAGCTGCAGGCCCTCGCCACCGGGGACCTGCCCGAAGAGAGCTTGTACGCCATCTTTCGTCAGATCCGCGCCGAAGCGCGCGCGCTCGAGCAGCCGGTGCGCGTGGCGTACATCGGCCCCGAAGGGGGCTTCGGTCACCAGATGGCGCGCGGGTACTTCGGCGGACGGGCGACCCTCGTGGAGACGCCGAGCGCGGCGGCCGCGCTCGATGAGGTCTCGCGCGGTCGGGCCGTGTACGCGGTGTTCCCCTTCGAATCATCGGTGGATGGTTTGGTGCAGCCCTCGATCACGGCGCTGGCCAATACCGATTTGGTGCTGGTCGCCGAGCGTTCTCTTCCCGCCACGTACGGGCTCATGGGACGCGCCAAGAGCCTCGGGCAGGTCGAGCGCGTGGTGGCGACGGCGACGGCGCACGCCGGCTGCCAGATGTTTTTGGCGCGGGAGCTGCCGGGGGTGGCCGTCGTGGACGTCCGCTCGCCGGCAAGGGCAGCGGCCTTGTGTTTGGAAGGGCCCGCGACCGCCGCCTTGATCCCGGAGAGCTACGGGGCCGAGGTCGGCCTCGACCTTTTGGTGTCCAACGTCGGCGACAGCCCCGACCAGCAGTTTCGCTATGGGGTCGCCAGCCCGAGGCCGGCGATCCGCACGGGCAACGACACGACCTGCCTCTTGTTCAGCGTCGACGACACGCCCGGAGCGCTGTTCGAGGTCTTGCGGCATTTCGCCGAGCGCGGCATCAACATGCGCAAGCTGCAGTCACGGCCGGTCAATGGCGGCAGCTGGGACTACGTCTTCTACGTCGAGGTGAGCGGCCACATCACCGATCGGCCAGTGGTGCTCGCGCTCGAGGGCGTCAAGCGGAACACCAAGTACCTGAAGATCCTGGGCTGCTTTCCCGACGAGCCGTGAGGAGGCGCCGCGCGGTGGCTTTGGGCACCGCGCGTCCGCGCGGAAACAGGTGACTTTCGCAGCCGATCCGCGCGACCATGCGCGGCGTGGTCCCCATGGGTGCAGAGATGAAATCCGAGGAGCGAACGGGCGGCGGCTTGGTGATCGACACCATCGAGGCGCTGCGGGTCTATGAAGCCGGTAAACCCATCGAAGAGGTCGCGCGCGAGCTCGGCGTCACCGACGCGGTGAAGCTCGCGTCCAACGAAAATCCGCTCGGGCCGAGCCCGCGGGCCATCGAGGCGGCTCGCAGCGCGCTCCAAGGAGTGCACCGCTACCCTGACGCGGCCGCCTACCGCTTGCGCGAGGCGCTCGCCGCCCGCCACGGCGTCCGGATGGCCGAGGTGATCCAGGGCAATGGCTCGAACGAGCTGCTGGATCTGCTCGTGCGGACCTTCACCACCCGCGAGCACCACGTCGTCTTCGCCGATCCGGCGTTCGTCGTGTACCGGATGGCCGCGATGGCGCACGGCACGCCGTTCACCGCCGTGCCGCTGCGCGATTTGACGCACGACCTGGAAGCGATGGCAGCGGCGGTCACGCCGGCGACGCGGCTCCTGTTCGTGGCGAACCCGAACAACCCGACCGGTACCTATGTCGGCCAGAAAGCCGTCGAAGAGCTCCTGACCCGCGTGCCGCCCGAGGTCATCGTCGTGATGGATGAGGCCTACTTCGAGTATGCCGATGCGGCCGACTATCCCGATTCGTTGAAGCTGCGGCACCTGCGCGAGCGGCTAGTGGTGCTCAGGACCTTCTCCAAGATCTACGGCTTGGCCGCGCTCAGGATCGGCTACGCGATCGGCCCCGCCCCGATCATCGATTACCTGAATCGGCTGCGGAACCCCTTCAACGTCGGGACCGTGGGGCAGGTCGCGGCGCTGGCGGCGCTCGACGACGCCGACCACGTCGCGCGGAGCCGCGCCATGAACGGCAGCGAGCGCGCGCGCGTGACCGCGGAGCTCGAGCGGATGGGGCTCAGCGTCGCCCCGAGCCAGGCCAACTTCGTGTTCGTGGATCTCCGGCGGGACGGCCGCGAGGTCTACGAGCGCTTGTTGCGTTTGGGGGTGATCGTTCGGGCGCTCGGCCCCGGCACCTGCGTGCGCATCACCGTCGGGCTGCCGGAGGAGAACACGCGGCTGCTCGGCGCGCTGAAAGCGGTGCTTGGGTGAGGGGGCTCGGACGCGCCGGGATCGGGCTGCTCGCGTTGCTCGGCGTGACCCTTGGGTGCGGCAAGCAGGAAGAGATCATCGTTCAGACGGCCGGGGAGCACCAGACGAGCGACGACGTCATCAACCGCGACCCGATCGCGGTGTTGCCGAGCGGGGCGGTCGCCGTCGCCTACCTGGATGCGCCCCAGCTCTTCACCTCGGCCTTCGGCGCGCGGCTTTTGGGGATCTCCCGCAACCTGATGCCGTTGCCACCCTCCGCCGGCTTCGAGCCCAACCGGGACTTGTCCCGGATCTACCTGGGCCTGTACAGCATGCAGGGGGCCGACTTCGTGGCGGTCGCCAAGGGTCGCTTCGATCCAGCCGCGTTCGCGCGGGCCGCCGAGAGCACGGAGCAGACGCCCCTCGGGGCGCCGGTGGTCAAGAGCAGCTACGCCGGGCGAGACCTGTACACCTCGCGCAACATCGGCTTCGTCGCGCTGACCCCCGAGACCCTCCTGGTCGGCAACGAGACCGCGCTGCGGCGGGCGCTCGATCGGATCCAAGAGGGACGGGTGCGCCGGCAGATGCCGGCCTTCATGCTGGAGATGCTCGACTCGCCGACCGCGCCGATTGCCGTGGCAGCGGACCTGCGCCAGCAGGCCGTCACCCAGGCCGCGAGCCGAGAGCTCGCCTTCCTGAACGGGCTCGAGACCCTGCGCGCGGTCGGCAATTTCGAGCCGCCCGGGATCAACCTGGTCGGGACGATGACCTACGCCGACGAACAGGCGGCGGCCCAAGGGGCCAGCTCGCTCCAGCAATCGCAGCAACTGCTGCAATCCTACGGCTGGATCATGGCGATTATCGGCATCGCGCAGCCGATTCGGCAGCTCGAGGCACGCGCTTCGGGCAAATCCGCACAGTTCGCGCTAGGAGTCGACGGCGCCGCGGTCGGCACACTGCTCGACCAGCTGCAAAATTACCTGGCCACACCGTCCCAGCCTGGCCAGCTACCTGCTAAATAGGCCCGCATCGCCCGGCTGCGCCCTCCGCCGCCGCGCGGGAAGGTTGAAGTCATGACTCAGTTGAAGGTCCGGCCGGCAAAGGGAAAACTCTACGGGAGCGTCCCGGTCCCAAGCGATAAGAGCATCAGCCATCGGGCGCTGATCTTTGCAGCGCTCGGAGGCGGGCGGTCGGAGCTGCGTGGCTTTTCCTACGGCGAAGACAACGTCTCGACGCTGAACGCGTTCCGGGCGATGGGCATCGAAGCGGAAGACGACGGGCAGGGCGTGGTGCGGGTGCACGGCCGGGGCCTGGACGGTCTGCGGGAGCCCACGGTGGACCTGGACTGCGGCAACTCCGGCACGACCATGCGCCTGATGTGCGGCGTGCTCGCCGCGCAGCCGTTCCGATCGCGCATGACCGGGGACGCCTCGCTCACGCGCCGGCCGATGGGGCGCGTGGTGTTTCCGCTCAGGGAGCGCGGCGCGCGCATCGAAGGGGTGCCGCATCCAACGAAGCCGAACGATCTGACGGCGCCGCTCGTGGTCGGTCCGCTGGAGGCGGGCCGGCGGCTCGATCCGTTCGAGTACCACTCCCCGATCGCCAGCGCGCAGGTGAAGAGCTGCTTGCTCTTGTCGGGGCTGTACGCCTCCGGGCCGACCTTGGTGCACGAGCCGTTGGTCTCGCGCGACCACACCGAGCGCATGCTCGACGCGCTCGGCATGCCGATCGAGACCGTGGGCTCGGTGGTGACCTTGCACCCGCCGGCCGATCGCAACTCCATCCGCCCCTTCGACGTCGAGCTGCCGGGGGACCTGTCCGCGGCGGCGTTTCTGCTGGTGGCCGCGCAGCTCGTGGAGGGCAGTCAGGTCACCACCCGGCACACCGGTCTGAACCCGACGCGCTCGGGCATTTTGGACATCATCCGGCAGCTCGGCGGATCGGTCGGCATCACGCCCGGCGGCGACGCGCTCGGGGAGCCCTACGGTGAGGTGACGGCGCAGAGCGCCGCGCTCCGCGGCGGCAGCATCGGCGGCGAGCTCGCGGTGCGCGCCATCGACGAGATCCCGATCGCGTGCGCGCTGGCGGCCCGGGCTCGCGGCACGACGCAGTTTTTCGACGTGGGCGAGCTGCGGGTCAAGGAGAGCGATCGCATCGCGCTGATGGTCGAGACGCTGCGCGCCTTCGGCGTCGAGGCTGAAGAGCGCCCCGACGGGATGGACATCCACGGGCAGCCGGATGGCGCGCTGAAGCCGGCGCGCGTCAAGAGCGGCGGCGACCACCGCATCGCCATGACCGGCACCGTGCTCGGGCTGCTGGCCAGCGGGGAGACCCTCATCGACGACGTGGACTGCATCGCCACCAGCTTCCCGCGCTTCGTTGGCACCTTGCGGGCGCTGGGGGCGGACATCGAGGTGGTCTCGTGAAGCGCCGGCGACCGGTCGTCGCGATCGACGGTCCTGCCGGCGCCGGCAAGACCACGGTCACGCGAAAGGTCGCCGAACGCTTGGGCTACCTGGTCGTTGACACCGGGGCCCTGTATCGTTGCGTGGCGCTCTGCGCCAAGCAACGAGCGGTCTCTTGGGACGACGCCGAAGGGGTCTCGGCCGTGGCGGCGCAGCTGGCCGACACGCGGGCGATCGAGTTTCGCTCCGACCCCGCGCGCGGACAGCGCGTGCTGCTCGACGGGGAAGACGTCTCCGAAGCGATCCGCACCCAGGACATCAGCGAGGGCGCCAGCAAGGTCAGCGCCATCGCCGGGGTGCGGGACGCCCTCCTGCAGATGCAGCGGTCCGCCGGTGAGGCGGGCGGCGTGGTCCTCGAAGGGCGCGACATCGGGACGGTCGTCTTCCCGGACGCGGACGCGAAGTTCTACTTGACCGCGGACGTGGGGGTCCGGGCCGTGCGCCGCTACGAAGAGCTGCGCCGGCGCGGGCTGTCGGCCAACCTCGACACCGTGCGGGAGGAGGTCGCGGCGCGCGATCGGCGCGACACGCTGCGCCCGGTGGCGCCGCTGCGTCAGGCGACCGACGCCGTGCGCGTGGACACCTCGACGCTCGACATCGAACAGGTGGTCGAGCGCATCGTGACCGAGGTGCACGCGGTCGAGCGCAGCCTGGGGGAGCGGGTCGATTCATAGCTGGCTGCCGGTGCTGCTCGGGGGCCTCGCGCTGGCCGGGTGCGCCCCGGAGC
>JAEZYZ010000470.1 GCA_023418705.1 Pseudomonadota bacterium
GCCGTCCCGCGCGCGGGGCAGGGGGTGTGCGAGGCCGTTCGTCCGACCCCGCCTGGGCGGCGTCCGGAGCGGCTTCGGGCCTTGGCGGTTCGACGCTGCGGGCCTTTGGCGCCGGAGGCGTGGGACGCGTCGAGCTGGTGGCGGGGGGCGCCGCGTCAGCCGCGCCGACGCCCGCGGGCGCACGCCAGAAGGCCGACCAGAGCAGCAGAGCGGCAAGGGTGATCAAGCTCAGCGCCGCAGCGAGTAGGACGCCCGAGCGCCGTTGAGCGGGCGGCTCGGTCCGCGCCGGCTCCGCCTCCGCTTCCTTGGGAGCGCCGGGCAAGGTGAGATCCAAGCTGGCGTGCTTTCCGCCCGCGAAACGCACCAGCTCCGCCTCGAGCGCGCGCGCCGACGGAAATCGAGCGTCCGGATCGGAATGCAGCGCGCGAGCGACGACGGCGTCGAGCTCCGGCGGTAGGTCCGGACAGTGCGCGCTCGGCGGCTTGAACCGCCCCTCGTGGATCCGCACCGCGAGCTCGGGCAAGCTGCTGGCGGTGAACGGCAGCTCGCCCGTCAGGCATTCGTACAGCACGATCCCCAAGCCGTAGACATCCGCGCGGGCATCGAGCGCCGCTCGCCCGCGCACCTGCTCGGGCGACATGTAGCTCGGCGTGCCGATGGGGCAGCCGTCACCCGTCAGGGGTTCGACGCCGACGACGTTCTCCTCGAACTTGCAGATACCGAAATCGAGGATCTTCACGAACGAAAGCTCCGGCCCGACGAGAAACAAATTCTCCGGCTTCAGGTCGCGGTGGATGATGCCCGCCGCGTGCGCCGCCGACAGGCCGCGGCACGCCTGAGCGACCAATTGGCACGCCTCGCTGGCCGGCAGCCGCCGCCGCTCTTCGATCCAGTCGGCCAGCGTCTTCCCTTCGAGCAGCTCCATCAAGAGGTAGGGTTCACCGCTGTCCAGGACGCCGGCGTCGAAGGTCTCGACGATGTGTGGGCTGCCGATGCGACCCGCGGCCGAAGCTTCTCGCAAAAAGCGCTCGGTCATGGCCGGTGTCCGCTCGAGCGCGGCGTGCAGCACCTTGAGGGCGCGGCGGTGCTGGGTCAGCTGATGCTCGACCTCGTAGACGGCCCCCATGCCGCCCGCCCCCAGGCGGCGCAGAACCCGGAGCTTGCCGGCGAGCAGCGTGCCCGGCTCTAGGCCGTTCTTCGGAGCCACCCCGCGAGCTTACACCAAAGCAGATGAGCTCGAGGGGCCGGCCACCAGCGAGGGACGTATGGGACGTCCCACTGGGATGTCCCATGGGACGTCGGCTTGAAAAGCGCCGAGAGCCTCGGCTCCCACAAGGCCTTCGGTGCGGCACGATGCCTGCAGCAGCGCCGCGCATGCCGGTGTTCGCCAGGTCGATGCGTTCGCGTGCTGCCGATCGAACCTCAGCGGCCGTCGCGCTCGATGCCGTACGCCTCGATCCAGCGGTAAATCTGGCGGCGATCGCGGCCGAAGTGCTTGGACGTGGCGCGCACGCTGAAGCCGTTCGCTTCGAGCACCGCGAGCAGCTCCTCGCGCGTCGGCGTTTTCTGCCCCGGCGGAGCGCTCGGCGAGCGCTGCGGGGGCGCGGGGAGAGAGCTTTGGCGGGTCCGGCCGCCCTCGAGCTCGGGCAAGGCTTCGAGCAAGGCGCGGACACCGATCGGCCCCGCCGCGGCGCCGCTGCCGAGCCGCACCACCAGCCGCTTCAGCCCCCGCAAGTTGTCGAGCCACGGGTGGAGCAGCAGGCGCTCGACGACATCGGGGTGAAAACGCGCGGCCAGCGGCGGCGCCGACGGCTGTTCGACCCGGTGGAGCAGCTCGAGCCACGCCAGCAGATCTTGCCGGCGCTCGCGCAGCGGCGGAAGGTGGATCTCGAACAGCGCGAGCCGCGCGTACAGATCGCGTCGGAAGCCGCCCTGTTCCACCCATTCGTCGAGGTTGCGATTGGTGGCAGCGACGATGCGCACGTCCACCGCGCGGGAGTGCGTGCTGCCCAGGGCGCGGACCTGGCCGTCCTCCAGCACGCGCAACAGCTTCGGCTGCAGATCGAGCGAGAGCTCGCCAATTTCATCGAGGAACAGCGTGCCGCCGTCCGCCGCGACGAAGAGGCCTTCCTGCGAGCCGCTGGCGCCGGTGAAGGCGCCGCGGCGGTGGCCGAACAGCTGACTCTCGATGAGCTCGCGCGTCAGCTCGGCGCAGTTGAGCGTCACGTACGCGCCCGAGCGCCCGCTTCGGCGATGCACCTCGAAGGCCAGCCGCTCCTTTCCGACGCCGGTCTCCCCGACGATGAGCACCGGGGCCCGCTCCGGCGCCGCACGGGCGAGCTGCTCTCGGGCGCGGACCATGGCCGGACTCGTGCCCGCCAGGGCCTCCGCGGCATCGAAGACCCCCGCGCCGGCCTGGTCCACGACGGCCAGCACGTCCCCCAGTCGCACGATCGACTGCGGCAGCAGATAGGTCGGCTCTCGCGCCGGCGCTCCGTTGACGCTGGTGCCGTTGCGGCTGTCGAGATCCACGAGCCAAAGGCCGCTGTCCTTGTGCTGGATCGCCGCGTGACGCCGCGACACGGTCGAGTGCGCGACGACCGCGACGCCCGGCTCGGATTGCCTGCCGAGCACCAGGCCGTCACCCAGCTCGAGCCGAACGGCGGCGAGCTCCGGCGGATGAACGATCGAAAGCGCCAGGCTCGAGGACGCGAACCAGCCCGAAGAGGGCGCCTTCGGTTCCGTGGCGTTCGCGCTCGGCGGCCCGGACATGCGCGCAGTGTATACACCTCCCCGAGCGCCAGCAATTGCCCGCTTCGCGGCGCTCGCGCCGTGCGTCATCGGGGGCCGTTCACGCGATCGAGCGTCGGCGAGACGTGGCAGCCGATCGCCGGCGGGAGCATTTGCGTGTTTCGAGCCGCTGAAACTGGCTCTAACATGCGAACGGGATTCGGACGATGAGACGACGACCGATTGGCCGCGCCCGGGGCTGGATGGCACGAGTGGTCCTCGCCGGCGGCTGCACCGGCTTGGCCGCCGGCGCTTGCGGCGACACCGACGACGAAAAGCTGCGCGCCGCGGCGCTGGCCGAAGGCTGCACGCTCAACTCGGACTGTGCCGACCAGTACGTGTGCATGTTCGAGCGCTGTCACGTGCAGTGCGAAGACGATCGGGACTGCCCGATCTCGCTGCGCTGTGTGCTCGGAACCGCCGGCATCAACGTTTGTCAGCTGCCCGACGAGACCGATTGCAGCAAAAACAGCGACTGCCCCGGCGCTCAGGGGTGTGCCGAAGACAAGCAGTGCCGTGACTTGTGCATCGAAGAGGACGACTGCGTCCCGGGTCAACAGTGTACGGATAGCGGCGTCTGCGTCAGCCCGGATCGCGACGTCCTCGATGCGCTCGGCAATCTCATCACCGG
>JAEZYZ010000018.1 GCA_023418705.1 Pseudomonadota bacterium
GGCGCGGGAGACCGTGACCTCGCGAGCGCCCGCTGCGTCGGCGCGGGAGACGGTGACCTCGAGACCGCCCGCCGCGCTGGCGCGGGAGACCGTGACCTTGCGAGCGCCGGCCGCGCTGGCGCGGGAGACCGTGACCTTGCGAGCGCCGGCCGCGCTGGCGCGGGAGACCGTGACCTTGCGAGCGCCGGCCGCGCCGGCGCGGCGGCACGTGAGCGCCGCGATCCGGCGTGAGGTGTGGGCGCGCGATGCGGGGCGATGTGCTTACACCGACGATCGAGGACGGCGCTTCCCGGAGACTGGGAGCTTGGAGCTGCACCACCGCGAAGCGCACGCGCTGGGCGGTCCGGACACCGTGGCCAACCTGGAGCTCACACCCTCAGCCTCTTCAGCGCGTGCATGGTGTTCTTCAGCGCGGGGTAGAGGCCGACGTAGGCTTCGTTGAAGAGACGATCGTAGATCTCGCGGTGCGGACCGGGCTCGAAGGCGTCGCCGTCGGCGGTCATGGCGCGGGTGGCGGCGGCGATGTCGGGGTGGAGGCCGGCGGCGCTGGCGGCCAGGATGGCGGCGCCGAGGGAGGTCGCTTGAGCGCTGCGCGCGCGCACGATCCTGCGGTCGAGGACATCGGCGACGATCTGGCAAAAGAGATCGCTCTCGGAACCGCCGCCCATCACGACGAGCTCAGCGATGGGGACGCCGCTCGCGGCTTCGACCGCGCGGGAGTGCAGGCGCTGCTCGAGCGCGATGCCCTCGAGGGCGGCACGCAGCAGGTGCGCCGGGCCGTGGCTGCCGTCGAGCCCCAAGATCGCGCCGCTCGCGTCGTCATCCCAATAGGGGTTCATCACGGCGTTGAAGTACGGCAAGAGCAAGAGCCCACCGGCGCCGGGTGGCAGCGCCCGTGCCTGCTGCTCTAGACGAGCGAGCTCCGAGCCGTCGCGCTCGAGCAGCGTCTCCACCAGCCAACCGAGGGTGAAGGTGCCCCCCTTCAGGTCCGTCTCCAGAAAGTAGCTGTCGGGCAGCGCCCCGTACATGGTGCGAAACGCGCGGTCGGTCGTGTACGTTCGCGACAACACGCCCGAGACGATGGCGGTGCCGAGGTTCAGGTACGCGCGCCCCGGACCGGAGATGCCGGCGCCGAGCCCGGCGGCCTGGCCGTCCCCGGCTCCCGCCACCACTGGCAACCCCGGCGGTAGGTCGCAACGTGTCGCCGCGTCGGGCTGAAGAACGCCGAAAACGGCGCCCGGCGCGAACAGCTCCGCCAGCTGCGCCCGCCCGATCCCGGCGAGCTCGAGCAGCTCCAGGGACCAATCTCGTGCTTGCATGTCGATCAGTCCCGTCGGATCGGCCGAGGCGAGGGAGGTGGCGAAGCGGCCGGTCAGCGCGAAGGCGAGGTAGCCGTGCACGTCGAGCACCATCGGCGCTTGGCGTGCGACCTCGGGGTGCTCGGCGAGCAGGAACATCAGCTTGTACAGCGACGGCGTCGTGCAGACGGGCTTGCCGCTGATGCGGTGGATTTCGTCCGGGTCGAGCCGAGCTTGGGCGAGCTCGACGTGGCGCCGGCAGCGGGAGTCCATCCAGACCACGGCGGGCAGCAGCGGCTGGCCCCCGCGGTCGGTGAGGACGAAGGTCTCACGCTGATGGGTCAGACCGAGGGCGCGGATGGCGCGCCGGCGCTCCGGCGTGAGCTGCCGCACCGCCTCGCCGATCGCTGCGAACAGAGCGCTCGACCAGTCGCCAGCGTCCTGTTCGTAGCCGTCGGGCGCCGGGTTGAGCAGCGGAAAGCCCTGCCGGCCGCTGGCGACCTCGCCCCCGGCGGCGTCCCACACGATGGCCTTGCAGGCGGTCGTGCTGCAGTCGACGCTCAACACCAAGTCGCCAGCGGTCATGCTCCGCCCCGACCAAAGAAGTCGGCGAAGGGCATCTGAACCGCGACGCCGTCCAGCGCGATTTGGACGAGGTGCTCGAGCAGCGGCAGGCGCACCATGCCGCGAGCGCGAAGCGCCGGCAGCGCTCTCCGAGCGGCGGCCAAGATCTCCAGGCACTCGAGGGTGGCGCCTTGCATGCGCTCGACCGCCTCGTCGGGACGGAGCCCGAGCCCGAGCAGCTTGCCGAACCGGCCGGTTCGTCCGCCGTTCGTGGTGACGTCGAGATCGCCGACGCCGGGCAGCCAGCTGGCGCTCGCTGGCGCGCCGCCGGCCGCAGCCACGAACGCCTGCATCTCCCACACGGCCTGGGCAAACACGGCGGCTTCGTAGTTGTGCATGGCGACGCTGCCGGGCTGCCCTCCGGACTTCTCGTGCAGGCCGAGCGCCAACGCGATGCCCATCGCGTAGGCGTTCTTCAGCGCCGCGCAGACCTCGACGCCGACCACGTCATCGTCGATGAACAAGTGATAGTAGGAGGTCTCGAGCGCCGCCGCGATGCGCTCGAGCGCCGCGCGGTCTCGGCCGGTCAGCACCACGCAGGTGGGCACGCGGCGCGCGAGCTCACCGGCAATGCAGGGTCCCGCGATGGCCGCGGGGTGGAGGGGCTGGTGCGCGGCGTCGGTCAAGGTCGCTCTAAACACGTCCGGAAGGACGCGCGCGGCGTCCCCTTCGACGTGGAGCCCCTTGGTGATCATGACGACGTCGTGGTCGGGGCGCAGGTGCGGCGCCAAGGTCTGCGCTGCCCAAGAGAGCCCCGCCGAGCTCACGCCGACACCTACGAGCTCCGCGCCCGACATGGCCGCCGGCAGCTCTTCGAGCGAGAACGGCAGGATGGAACCAGGGAGCGGCAATTGGAGCTTGGGATGCGTGTGGCTCCGCCGCAGCTCGGCGATGATTTCTCCGTCGAGGTGGGTGCCAACCAGACGAACTTCGTGACCGGCGTCCACGAGCGGCACACACAACGCGCTGCCCATCATGCCGGCGCCAAGGACCGTGACGACTGCCATGGCCGAGCGTACCGCGATCGCACGCGGCGTGAAAACGGAGCCTCAGCGCCCGGCGTCGCGGTCCGCCCTTGGTAGGCGAGGCAGCTCCGGGAGCTTGGGGAGGGCAGGTGGCGGCAGGGCGCTCGGGAGCTTCGGCAGCGAGGGCAGGGACGTGGGGAGGGGAGGCAGCGCCGAGGGCAACGCCGGGAGCCCCGAGGGCAGCGCCAGCTCCGGCGGCAGCGCGGGGAGCTTGCCGGGCAGCTCGAGCCACTCCTTGGGCAGCTCGTGCAGATCGGGCAGCGGCAGCGGCTTCAGCCCGCAACCGGGCGTGATGGTCCGGATCACCCGCGCGTCGGCGAGCGCTCGCGTGTCGGCGTCGACGCGCACCAGGATTTGGATGAACCCGGCGACGGCCTGGCGCGCCGCCTGCTTGACCCACGCGCCCACGACCTTGCCGAGGTGCGTGTTGGCGGCGGCGCCCAAGACCTCTACGCAGGACAGCGCCCCGATCAAGTCGAGGGTCACGCTCGCGTGGTCGGGCTGGCTGACGATCGTCCCCGAGCCTTTCAGGCGAAAGCTGCCCGCCTGGACGAGCATGTCCTCGAGCAGGATCCGTTCGCGCTCGGGGGGGGTCGAGAAGCGCGTGGTGACCCGGGTGTGGTCACCGAACAAGAACCCCTGGAGCTCGGCCGGGTGGGGCGGGACGAAGCCCTCGAGCTTCACGTCGAGCGTGCCGCCCAGCCCTGCCCGTTCTCGAAACACCAGGTGCGCGTCGCCCGAGACGCCGATGCCCTTCGCTGGGAACGCGACGCCGAGCGGTCCCGAGAGCCGCTCGAGCGGCAGGGACCGAAAGCTCACGTCGGCCGTCGGCGGGCTCGCGGCGTGGCGGACCACGATCCGGATCGGCGCCGTGGCGTCCGCCGCTCCTGCGAAGCCGATCCGAACGTCCGCCTCGCCCGAGGTCCAGCTGCTCTGGACCTCCCCCACGTCGGCGCCGGCGAGCTGCACCGCCGTGGCTCGAAACGTCCCGCCCTGCCCGGTGCGCTCGACCTGCCCGTGCTCCAGCACCAGCCAGGGCCGCGCGCCGGGATCGGTCTGCCAGGCAAAGTTGACGTTGGTGGCCCGAACGGGCAGGCGCGAGGTGGTGGGGTAATCCTTCGTCCACCGGGCCACATCCACCGCGATCGCCGCCGACGTGCCCGTGATGCTCACGCCGACCTGGTCGGCCTCGAGCAGCGCCACGTCGAGGCCGGTCAGGAAGAGATCCACCTTCTTGCAAGTGGCGCGGACGCCGTCGACGCCGCGCAGGGAGAACCGCGCGTTTTGGAGCTCGATCCGCCCGAGCTCCAAGTCGAAGGTGTCGAACTGCAGGTCGACCCCGCGCTCGCGGGCGGCGCGCAATAGCAGCCCTCGCACCACGGGCTCCACCAAAAAGAGCGCGAGCAGCGCAGCGCTGAACGACAGGAGCAGCGCCACCGCTCCGACCTTCACGGCTCGCCGCTGCAGCAGGGATAGGGGCATCGAGGACTCGGTCGATGGAACCTTACCCCGACGGCTTGCCGAATGTTAGATCCTCGGCCGCCATGCCCACCTACCTGACGCCTGAAGGGGCGAAAAGACTGTCGGAGGAGCTCCAGCAGCTCTTGCACAAGGAGCGACCACGGGTCGTGCAGGAGGTCGCCGACGCCGCCGCCCAGGGCGATCGCTCGGAGAATGCCGAGTACATCTACGGGAAGAAGCGGCTGCGCGAGATCGACCGGCGCATTCGCTTTCTGACCAAGCGGCTCGAGAGCGCCGTGGTGGTTCCGGCGGGGGAGGCGAGGGGGGACGTGGTGCGGTTCGGTGCGACCGTGGTGGTGCAGGACGAGAACGGCAAGCAGAGCCAGTATTTGCTCGTCGGGCCGGACGAAGCCGACCCGAGCGTGGGCAAGCTGAGCTTTCAGTCGCCGCTCGGCCGGGCGCTCTTGAAGCGGCGGGTGGGCGACGTCGTGTCGGTGCAGCGCCCCGCCGGAGAGATCGAGATCGAGATCCTATCGATCGTCTACCAGTGAGGGCGAGGGCTCGGGTCGAGCGGCTTGCTCAGGCGCTCCAACCCTCGACGAACAGGTCGGACCAGAGATCCTGCCCCGGGGTGTGTGCGTACCGATCGAAATCGGTCACCCCAACGCTTCGCAGCACTTCTTCGTCGATGAAGAAGGTGCCCGTGCAGGTGGTCTGAGGGCGCGTCAGGATGACGTGAGCGGCGTCGGCCACGACCTGCGCGGTGCGAGCGTGTTTGAGGGTCTCCTCACCGCCGAGCAGGTTCTGCACGGCGGCCGTGGCGATGACCGTCTTCGGCCACAGGGCATTGACCCCAATTTTGCCGCGGTGTTCCTCGGCCAGCCCCAGGACGCACAAGCTCATCCCGTACTTGGCCAGGCTGTAGGCCAAGTGCGGCGCGAACCAGGAGGCCTTCAGGTTCAGCGGCGGCGACAGCGTCAGGATGTGAGGGTTTTCCGCGCGCAGGAGGTGCGGCAGACACAGCTTCGAGCACAAGAACGTCCCGCGGGTATTGACCGCGTGCATCAAGTCGAACCGCTTCATCTCGGTGCTGGCGGTGTCGGTCAAGCTGATCGCGCTGGCGTTGTTGACCAAGATGTCGATACCGCCGAAGCAGGCGACGGTTTGTTCCACCGCACGAGCGACCTGGTCCTCGAAGCGGATGTCCGCGATGCACGCGATGGCCTTGCCGCCCGCGGCCTCGATCTCCGCGACGGCGCTGTGCACGGTCCCGGGCAGCTTCGGGTGTTCTTGTGAGGTCTTGGCCACCACGGTCACGTTGGCACCGTCTCGGGCGGCGCGGAGCGCGATGGCCTTGCCGATCCCGCGGCTCGCGCCGGTCACGAGCAGCGTCTTGTTGTGCAATGTGGGGGTCACGCCGTGAGTCTAAGGCAGCAAGCTCGGCTCTGCTACGCCTGCGCCGGCCCCACGTGGGCCAGGCCCGGCGAAGCCTCCGCCGGACCTCCCGCGTCTACGATCCGATCGTACTTCTCCGTGGGGCTCGGCTCCGACCAAACGCCGGCTCACAGATCCGTGATCGCGTAGTCCTTGATCTTGTAGAGCAGCGCGCGGTGGCTGATCTCCAGCACCTCGGCGGCGCGGGTGCGGTTGCCTTTGGTCTTCTGGAGCGCCCGCCGGATCAGGATTTCCTCGATGATGCGCATCGTTCGCTTCACGCTGAGCTCACCGCTGGCGAGCTGCATCTGCACCGGATCGCGCGCCTCCCGCACCCGCTCCGGCAGATCCGCCGCGCCGATCCGGTCCGCCTCCGAGAGCACCATCGCGCGCTCGATGGTGTTCTCGAGCTCCCGCACGTTGCCGGGCCAGGCGTATTCGTAGAGCAGGCGGCGCGCCTCCCCATCGAGGCCGCGGATGTCCGTGCCGAGCCGCGCGTTGTTGCGGGTGATGAAATGATCGATGAGCAGCGGGATGTCTTCCCGCCGCTCCCGCAAGGGCGGGCAGTGGATCGGCAGCACGTTCAAGCGATAAAAGAGATCTTCTCGAAACCGCCCGGCCTTGGTCTCCGCGTGCAGGTCGCGGTGCGTCGCCGCGATGATGCGCACGTCCACCTGCAGGTCCCGTGTCTCACCCAGCCTGCGGATCTTTTCGTCCTCCAGCACGCGCAGCAGCTTCACCTGCAGGCCGAGCGGCAGCTCGCCGATCTCGTCCAGGAACAGCGTCCCGCCGCTGGCCTCCTCGAACAGACCGCGCCGGTCGTGCACGGCGTCCGTGAACGCCCCTTTCTTGTGGCCGAAGAGCTCGCTCTCCAAGAGGTTCTCGGGGATCGCCCCGCAGTTGACCGCCACGAAGGCGCCCCCGCGCCGCTGGCTGCGGCGGTGGATGGCCCGCGCGACCAGCTCCTTGCCGACGCCGCTCTCCCCCGTCACGAGCACGGTGGTTTTGTAGTCCGCGATTTTGGCGATGGTGCGGAAGATGTCTTGCATCTTCGGGCTCTTCGCCAAGATGTCCTCGAACTTGTGCTCCTTGCGGATCTCCTCACGCAGCGCGCGGTTCTCGCGCCGCAGCGACTCGCGCTCCTCGGCCTTGCGCAGCACCAGCACGATTTCGTCGGGTTTGAACGGCTTCTGAACGTAGTCGTACGCCCCGGCCTTCATCGCCTCGATCGCCATGTCGGTGTTGCCGTAGGCGCTCATCACGATGACGGTGGCGTCGTTGCCCTTGGCGCGCAGGGTGGCGAGCAGGTCGAGGCCGCCCATTTTCGGCATCCGGACGTCGGTCAGGATGAAGTCGGGGCCGAAGGCATCGACGAGCGCCAGCGCCTCCTCGCCGCCTTCGGCGGTCTCGACCTGGTAACCATGGCGCCGCAGCAGCGTGCGCAGCACGACCCGCAGGTTCTCCTCGTCGTCCACGACCAGAACGCGTCTCACTCTGCAAATATTTCTACCAAATTTCTGCCATATATGCAACCGATTCATACCCTCGGCGGGACCTTCTGGCGGGCGCGTCCCGGCCTCTCCGGATCGGGGTGGTTTTCGCATCCTCGCGGATTTGGTAGGGACTCGGGCGAAATGCTCAGCGGTCTCGATCAGCTCTCCAGTGGTCACGCAGGCAACCTCCGCCGGCGCCTGCGCAACGCGCGCGTCGGCCTGCTCACGCACGCGGCGGCCATCGACCGGCGGGGGCGGCACGGCCTGGACGTGCTCGAGGAGCTGGGGGTCGGCCCGGCGTTGCTGTTCGCGCCCGAGCATGGCCTGGACGCGGTGGCGCAGGCCGAAGAGGCGGTGCCCGGCAGCGGCAAGGACGGCATCACGGTGATCAGCTTGTACGGCGACAGCCGAGAGTCCTTGACGCCGACCGCCGATCAGCTGGCCCAGATCGACCTCTTGGTCATCGATCTGGTGGACATCGGGAGCCGCTACTACACCTACGTGTGGACGGCCTTGCTCGCGCTGCGAGCGGCTGCCGCGGCGGGGGTCCACGTGGTCATCTTGGATCGGCCGAACCCCATATCGGGCGACCCCGGCAAGCTCGAGGGGGTGCCTCAAGCGGAGGGCTACTTGTCCTTCGTGGGGCTCGAGCCGCTGCCGATCCGTCACTCGATGACCATCGCGGAGCTGCTGCTCCATTTCTGCGAACGGGATGGCCTGGCGCTCGGGCCCGACGGCGCGGTCAGCGTCGTGCCGACGCGCGGCTGGGAGCGGTTCAAGACGGCCGAGGCGTGGGGCCGGCCTTTCATCCCGCCGTCCCCGAACATGCCCACCCTCGAGACCGCCCTCGTGTACCCAGGTGGGTGCTTGGTGGAGGGGACGAACCTGTCCGAGGGACGTGGCACGACCCTCCCGTTCTCGACGGTGGGGGCTCCCTATCTCGACGGCCGCGCGCTCGCCGCGGCCCTGGTCGAGCACGGCACGCCGGGTGCGTTGGTGCGCCCCGTCAGCTTTCGGCCGACGTTCGAGAAGCACGCCGGCCAGATCTGCCACGGGGTGATGCTGCACGTCACCGACGCCGATCTCTTCAGGCCGGTCGCCACCTACTTGACGCTCGTCACGCTCGCCCGGGCACAGGCTCCCGAGGCCTTCGCTTTTCGCAGCGAGCCGTACGAGTTCGAGACGGAGATCCCCGCGTTCGACCTGCTGACGGGCTCGAGCGCCGCGCGCCAAGCCATCGTCGACGGCGCGCCGCCCGCCGATGTGGCCGCGCTGGTGTGCCCCGTGCCGCCCGAGCTCCGGGGCGTCGTCCTCGAAGCCGAGGAGCGCCTGCGGCGGGCCGTGGCGTAGGGCGAACGAGCGCGCGGCAAGCTCGCGCGCCAGCCCCAGCTCCGCTGCCGCGCCGGCTCGGGCTTCACCACTTGACGTTCGCGGCCGGCGGCTGGATCTCGGTCTCCGCCTGGGCCAGATCCACCCGGATCGGCACCGTGGCCGAGCCGTGCTTCGTCTCGTCGTCCCCGACGATCGCGCTCACGTCGGCGCGCGGCACCACCTGCTCCGGCCTGAGCGCCCGGACCACCTCGGGGGGACCGATCACCGTCACGTCGACGAAGCGGGGCGTCACCTTCGCCCCCACCATGCCCACGACTTCGATGGGTCGGCGCGTAAATTTCGCCTCGCTGACGCGGCGAGCGATGGTCACCGTGACCGTGGCGCTCTGCGGGCCGATGTAGCTGACACGCGCGGGCGGCGCATCGATCGCGATCCGCCGGCGATAGACCCCCTCGGTCAAGCCCGACACGTCGAAGGCTGCCAGGCGCGCGAACTGCATCACCTCGACCAAGCTGACCGGTCCGCGAACCGTGATCTGCTTCGGATCCACCTCCGGCTCCCCCTTGACGACGTAGCCTTCCGCGGGTTTGCCCGTGATCGAGGCCTGCACCGGGATCTGTCGGGTCACCACGTCCTGCCACTCCAGGTCGATGACGGGTGGATCGACGATGGTGATCGCGACGTCGTGAGGCAGCGAGAACATGTCCGGCTCGAAGGTGACGGTGTCACGCTGCCCGTCGCTGAGGTCGAGCTCCACCGGCGCCACGCCGGTCTGGATCAGGCGGTCGATGGCCCGCGTCGAGCCCCGCAAGGTCACGTGAATGCTGGCGGGGATCGGCGTCATCAGCTCGCGTTTGGCGCTGTCGGGCGGCAGCCGCAGGACCACTCCGACCGGGATGGTCCGCTGCTGTTCGTCTTGGGTCCCCTGCAGGTAGGCAAAGAGCCCGATGGCGAAGCTCAGGCTCAACGCCTTGAGGCCGATGTTCTCGGTGAACGCCTCGCGCAGCCAGATGCCGAGGACCGTGAAAAAGGACGGAACCTGCATCGTGTCCTCAGTCGACCTCGCCGCGGTCCCGCTCCGGCTCCACCACCGACTCGCGGTCCGCGAGCTTCTCTGCCACCGGGGTGGAGATGCGGCCGCGCAGCGGCTCGGGTGCTGGGGTGGGCGTCTCCGAGGACCTCGCGATCGCGGGGGTCATCAGCTTGACCGCTTGCTGCGGGCCGGTGGTGGAGATCGAGCTCTCCCCGTCCCCGGCGCGCGGGCGCAGCGGCGGCCGTGCGTCCGCCTCCACGCCGCGCGCAGGGGTGCGCACGCGGGGCGGTTCACCGCGTGGGGTGCGCCGGCTCGGCGGCGCCGAGTCGATCTCGATGCGCAGCGGTCGCGGCGCCTCCGACGCCCGCTGCGACGCCGGTTCCGCGGGGACCTGGCTGCGGCGGCTCGCGAGCTTGCGTGACTTCTTGCGCACCTTGGGGCTGAAGATAGCGTCGAGCATGGTGCGGAGCTTGGGCCCGTCCAGGTTGGAGGCGATGTTGCCGTTGAAGCAGAAGCTGATGGTGCCGCGCTCCTCGCTGACGATCACGACGACGGCGTCGGTCTCCTCCGTGATGCCGAGCGCCGCGCGGTGCCTGGAGCCGAAGCTCTCGTCCACGATGCGGCTCTCCGGCATCGGGAAGAACACGCCTGCCTTGGCGATGCGCAAGTTGCGGATGATCACCGCGCCGTCGTGCAGCTTGTTGACACTCTCCGGGATGAACAGGGAAACGAGCAGCTCCTTGGAGACGGCGGCGTCGATCGGATGCCCCTTGTGGACGCCGACGAACTCGTCCAGGTTGGCGTCCTGCTCGAAGGTGATCAGCGCGCCGATGCGGTGACGGGCGAGCTCGGTGGCGGCGTCCACGACTTTCTCGATCACCTCCGTCTCCCTGGCGCGGGCCATGCCGCTGAACCAGGCGTGGCTCCCCATGCGCTGCAGGCCGCGCCGGATGTCGTTCTGGAACACGACCACGATCACGAGGATGATGCTCGAAATGAGCGCGCCGATGATGCTGAGGACCGCGGTCAGCTGGAGCGCCTGGGCGACCAGATACAAAAGGAACACCATGCCGAGGCCGATGCCGACCTGCATGGCGCGGGTGCCGCGCAACACCAAAAGTGCGCGGTAAAAGATGTAGTAGACGATACCGACGTCGAGGGCGTCCTTCGCAAGCTGCAGCGCCGACCGCGTCTGCAGGTAGCTGATGATGCCCTCAAGCATCGCCACCCCTTTCCAGCTCTTCTGTGGCCCGCGCCACCAGGAGCGCCTGGCGCACGGCCGGGACGTCGTGCACCCGGAGCACCCGAGCGCCGCGCTGGACGCTGAGCAGGCACGCCGCGACGGTCCCGCCCAGACGCTCCTCGGGCCCCGACCCGTCGACGCTCGAAATAAAGGATTTTCGGCTGGGCCCCACCACGCACGGGACACCCAAGCGCGCGAAATGCCCGAGCCGGGCCAAGAGCGTGAACGAGTGGCGTGCGCTCTTGTTGAAGCCGAGGCCGGGATCGAAATACACCCGACCAGCGTCGAGACCCTTCGAGACGGCTCGGTCGCGCGCCTGGCACCACTCCCGCATCACGTCCTCGACCACATCCCGGTAGCCTTGTTCCGGGTACGTAGAGTACCCGCTCATTCGTGCCATGGGGCCGCGGGAATGCATGAGGATCAGAATAGCCTGGCGCTCGGCGACCACGGCCGCCAGCCCCTCGTCGGCCAGGCACGAGACGTCATTGATCAGGGCGGCACCCCGAGACAGCGCGTAGTCGGCCACTTCCGGGCTCGCGGTGTCCACCGAGACGAGGGCGCGGCCGAGCTCGACCGCGCGCCCGAGGGCGGCCTCGATGCGGCTGATTTGCTCTCGCGGGGGCACCGGCTCCGACCCTGGGCGGCTCGATTCGCCCCCGATGTCGAGGATGTCGGCTCCTTGGTCGACGAGCTCGTCCACGCGGGCGACCGCGGCCGTCCGGGCCAGGTAGCGCCCGCCGTCGTAGAAAGAGTCCGGCGTGGTGTTGACGATGCCCATGAGGGCCGCGCCGCGCTCGCGGGCTGCTCGTTCCAGGCTGCTTTCGACGGACCCCACCAGATTCGGGTAGCAAGCCGGCCCAGCCCACGCAAGGTCGGGGCCGTTCATTCCGATTGCCGCGCCCAGAGCGTCTAAAGTAGCGTCGGGCCCTGGCGCGGGGCAGCGCCAAAGGCCCCCGATGCTGCGAACGCGGATACGAGTTGGACCGGTTGCCGGGCTGGTCCTGAGCCTGCTTCTGGCGGCGGCCTTGACCGCCGTCCAGTCCTTCGATCGCTTCGTGCCGGCCTGGGCCCCGGGCTTCGAGGAGCCGGTCCGCACGACCCTGAGGGTGCCGTACGGGCCGCGGCTCCAGCGGGACCAGCGGACCGGAAGGGTCGAGTTTCTGTTCCGGCACGAGCGGGTGGTGATCCCGCCGGGCACCCAGCTGCGTCGGGAGGTCGAGGAAAACTGGGTCGCGTACGTCCACGAGTCGTTGCGGCGACCGCCGACGGGCGCCCGGCTCGTCGGCATGCTCGTGATTTTTTTCACGCTCGCGATGGCGCTCACCTCCTACTTGCGGAAGTTCGCGCAGAGCCGGCTGCGCCTCCTGCGGCCCCAGGTGGGCGTCGCGGCCGCGATGCTGGGGCTGCTGCTGGTCGCCAAGGGCCTCTTGCTGTTCACCGCACTGCCCGCGTTCTGGATCCCCGCCGCCACCGTCCCGCTGTGGGTGGCCACCAGCTTCGATCGCCGGGCGGCGTTCGTGGTGAGCGTCGTGCTGGCGTTCTTCACCGCGTCCTTGCTGGACTTCGACTTGATCCTGCTGTGCGTGATGATGGCGCGGTGCCTGGCGGCGACCCTGCTTTATTTCGACCGCAAGCGCGCCCGGCACATGTTGCTCTCCGGGGTACTGGCGGGCGTCAGCGCGGCCGCCCTGTACGGAGCGTTGAGCATGAGCTTCGGCGGCGGCTTCGACGTGCTCGAGGATCTGGGCCGCGGCGCGGCTTCCAGCCTGCTCGGCTGCCTCGGCGGCGGCGTGCTCGAAGGGGTGATCGCCGCCGCCCTGCGGTCGCCCGCCGAACGGCTGCTCGGCCACGTTTCTCGAGAGCGCCTGCTGGATCTGGCGGACCTCGAGCAGCCGCTGCTGAAGAAGCTGGCGGCCGAGGCGCCGGGGACCTACGAGCACTCACGCGCGATGGCGAACCTCGCCGAGCAGGCGGCGAGCGCGATCGGCGCCGACGCGCTGCTCACTCGCCTCGGCGCCTACTACCACGACCTTGGCAAGACCAGCCAGCCCAAGTACTTCGTCGAAAACCTGGGCCCGGACGAACGATCGCCGCACGAAGAGCTCGACCCAGACGTGAGCGCCGACGCCATCATGGCGCACGTCGTGGTCGGCACCAAGCTCCTGCGCGACGGGGGGATCCCGGAACCCATCGTGGAGTTCGCCTACACCCACCACGGAACTCAGGTGGTGGAATTTTTCTTCAACAAGTGCCAGCAGCAGGGCAACCCGAAGAAGCTCGACGCCTCCCATTTTCGCTATCCGGGCATGAAGCCGCAGACCAAGGAGACCGCGATCTTGATGCTGGTCGACTCCATCGAAGCGGCCTCGCGGACCATCGATCCCCCCGAACGCGAAGCGTTCGAGAACATGATCCAGCGCGTCATCTTCACCAAACTGAAGCAAGGTCAGCTCGACGACTCGGGCCTCGACATGTCGGATTTGCGCGTGTTGACGAAACGGATGGCGGACACGCTGGTCAACATGCACCACCACCGGATCAAGTATCAGTGGCAGGCCAAGCGCGCCGAAGAGTTCGGCGTGCCGTCGCAGGCCATGGGGGGGGCGGCGGCGAGGCCGAAGGCGCCGCCCGCGGCGGCTGACGCCCCGACCGAAGCGACCCCAGACGCTCCGGCGGAGAAACCCGGTGGGCTCCCTCGGTCGACGAGCTGATGCAACGAGCACGTCACGGTCTGTTGAGCTCGCTCGCCGCCGGCCAGGTCGCCGCCGATCTCGCGTTCCCCTACCCACAGCTCTCCGAAGAGCAGCGGCAGACGACCTACGGCATCATCGACGCCCTCCGGCACAGCGGCGGTGATCTGCACGGCCTCACCGAGCGCGAGCGATCGCTGCTCTGGGCCCGCTTGCAGGAGCTCGGCGGGCTCGGCACCAGCCTGCCGACCGCCCAGGGCGGGCTCGGGCTCGGGACCCTGGCCTGGGCTCGGCTGATCGAGGCGCTTTCGAGGATCGACCTGGCGTTGGCGCTGCGGGTGATCGCGCACGAGGCGCTTGGCGCCCGCGCCGTGCTGGCCTTCGGCAGCGAGCCGCTGAAGCAGCGCCTGTTGCCCGACCTGGCTCGCGGGGTGCGCCGAGCCGCGTTCGCGCTCACCGAGCAGGTCTCCGGCAGCGATCCTTCGGCCAGCGCCACCCTGGCTGTCTACGATGAGCCGGCGGGCAACTTTCGGTTGAACGGTCACAAGAAGTGGGTCGCTGGCGCCGACGACGCCGACGTGTTCGTGGTCTTCGGCGCGACCCACCTGCCCGGTGAAGGCAAGAAGCCGCGCATGAACGCGCTGCTCGTCGAGCGAGAACCCAACGTGGCGGTGAAGCCGCCGCACGACACCCTCGGCACCCCAGGGCTGCACGTGTGCGAGGTGCGCTTTCACGATCTGCGGATCCCGGCCGATCACCTGCTCGGAGCCGCCGGCAAGGGGTTCCGGGTCGCTGCATCGATGCTGAGCCTGGCCCGCGTCGTGCTGTCCGCGGCCTATGTCGGCCAGTGCAAGCTTTTGACCAATACCGCGATCACGCGCTTGAAAAAGCGTCGCAGCTCCGGGCGAACGATCGGCGAGTACCCCCTGCTCAAGCGCGCCGCCGCCGAAATGATGCGGGACACGTACGCCGCCGAGAGCATGAGCTACCTGGCTGCGGGGGTCGTCGATCGTCTCCCCGGCGAGGTCTCGCTCGAGGCCATGGCGACGCGCATCGCCTGCTCCGAGCTTTTGTGGCGCACCGCGCAGCGTGCGGCGCAGATCGCGGGCGGGGAGGCCTACTTGCGAGACAACCCCGCCGGCCGAGCGCTGCAGGACGCCCGTATTGCGTTTTCGTTCGATGGTACCAACGAGGTGTTGCGGTGCACGCTCGCCATGGGCGCCGTCCGCGCGGAGCTGCGGCGGCCGCCCGCAACCGGGATCGCCGAACGCGGCGTTCAGCGCGTCAAGACCCGCCTGCTGCGCCGCGCCCGAGGCGTGCTCAAGCTCTCCGCCTTTCATTCCGTCCACCCCGCGCTCGCTCCCGAGGCCGCCCTGGCCGAGCGGCTGTCGCTGCAGGCGAGCGACGCCTGCCTGGAGCAGATCCACCGTCACGGCAAAGACCTCTCGGAGCTGCAGATGACGCAGGCGCGCGTCGCGGACGTCCTGATCGAACAGCTGAAGCTGACCGCCGTCCTCAGCCGCTGCTCCGCCGCGCTCTTCCGCCACGGTGAAGCCGGAGCCGGCCGTGACGTGGAGGTCACCCGGCTCGTGCTGCAGGACGCCGAGGAGCGGCTGCTCTCGACGATCGAGGCGCTGCGCTCCGATCGGGAGGAGATGTACCAACGCGTGGCGGCTCGGGCTTACGCCGACGGCGGCTATCCGTTCGATCTGCTCTGATCGGCTGGCGGCGGGCGCTCGTCCACGACCACGTCGACCACGTAGCCGCGCTCGGCGAACGAGCGGAACAGGTCCGGCAGCCCTTCGAGGAACGCTGGTCGTTGCGAAGGATCTCCCGGCAGCGCGGCCAGGGCGGCCTCGACGATGGTCGCTCCGGCGCGCAGCTCGATCAGCATGCGCGCGGCCGCCTTGGGCAGGCGCTCGTCGCTGACGTTGGCGTCGGCGCCCCGATGAACGACCACGACCTCGGCCGCCGGCGCGGGCAGCCCCGACGGCGCCCCTCCGGAGCGCAGGCTGCGCCGGAGCTCCGCCACGGGATGGCCGAGCTCGAGCAGGACGAGGGCCGGGTCGAGGCGGAGGCGGGCGAGCTGCCATTGCTCGGGCGTGAGCCGTTGGAGCCGCTCGGGGTCGATGGGGGGGACGTCCGCCGCGTCGAAGACCTCGACATAGGCCCACTCGAGCCGAGCCAGATCCGCGCACGGGCCGCGCTCTGGCAGCCACTCCAAGTCGGCGACGAAGGCCGGCAGGCCCGCGCCCAGATCCCGCAGGCTGAAGCTCGAGAGCGGCGTCTGCTGCAGGTACTCCTCGGCGAGCCGCTCCCAGCGCGCCTGTCCCAAGAGCGCCGACAGCGCGCCGTAGTCCTCGAGCAGGCACGCCGTGTGGCGCAGCCAAAATTGCTCGCGGTAGATCTCGAGCCGCTCCACCGGGGTCAGATCGGGGCCGCGCGTGAAGCAGCGCTCGGCCACGTCGATCCAATACGGATCGCTGACGAGGGTGCGTGGGCTCCGGACCGCGCGCGCGATCAGCGCCTGCAGCTCCGACAGATGCGGACCCCGTCCGTCGCTCAAACCGCCACCTTTCGCTCCGCGCAGGCGGCGCGGCGGACGGCGCGCGCCCTGTCTGCTTCGGCGAGCAGGCTCGTGAGCGGCGGGATGTCTTCATCCCATTCGATCAGCGTGGAGAGCGGTCCCGCGCGCCGGATCAGCTGCGCGTACAGGGAGAGCACCGGCTCGGCGACGGACCGATCGTGGGTGTCGAGCAGGTAGCGCCCGCGATCGGCGTGGCCGGCGAGGTGCACCTGCACGATGCGATCGTGAGGCACCCGGCGCAGGTACTCCTCGGGGTCGAAGCCGTGGTTGGTCGCCGAGACGTACACGTTGTTGACGTCGAGCAAGAGTCCGATGTCCGCCCGCTCGATGACCTCGCACACGAACTGCCACTCCGGCATCGAGCTCGTCGTGTAGCCGAGGTACGTCGACGGGTTCTCGAGCGCGAACGGCAGCTCGAGGGTGTCCTGCACGATGCGCGCGCGTTCGCTCAGGCGAGCCACGGTCTCGGCCGTGTAGGGCAGGGGAAGGAGATCGTGCAGGTGCGCACCGCCGGCTCCGCAGAAACACAGGTGATCGGTGACATACGGGGGCTTCACCCGGCGCAGCAGCGCGCGCAGGCGGGCAAGGTACTGCCGGTCCAGCGGATCCGGTCCACCGAGGTTCAGCGAGACGCCGTGAGGAACGACCGGATAGCGGTCGAGGACCGCGTCCAGGTGGCGGAGCGGTTTGCCCCCGGCGACCATGAAGTTTTCACTGATAATTTCGAAGAAATCGACCGCCGGCCAGTGCCGGAAAAGGTCGGTATAGTGCGGCACGCGCAGGCCGACGCCGACGCCGAGATCGCGGAGGCCGTGGCGCTCCCGAAAGCCGCCGACGGGCACGCTGCCTCCGCCTACTTCGGGCAGTGCATGTTGCAGCCGCCCTGACCTTTGCATTCATTCATCCCGGCGCACTCGTGGGACGCCGTCGCGCACTGACCCTTTCCCTTGCACTCATTTTTGCCCTTGCAGCAGTTTTTGGCTTCGGCACCCGCCGTCGACTGTCCCGCGGCGCTCGGGCCGTGAGCGCCTTTGCTCTGACTCGAGCTGCAGGCCGCCAGCGCGCCTGCCACCAAACCGGCGGAGGCGGCGGAAGCGATGGTCTTGGCGAGGTGAAACGACATGCTCTTCTCCTCTGGCTGCCGCCAGACAACGGGCCGAAATCCTCGGGCGGTGGTGGACGCCCGAGCCGCGAAAGGACGCCCATATCTAGCACGTGCCGCAGCGATCCTCCCGTGCTCGGCCGCGTTTGTCCTACCCCAGACGGCGGTGTAGCGGTTCGGCCGAACAGGGCCCATGCTACGGCGTTCTCGCACGAGCTCCTCATGGCTGCCACAGCGTTCTGGCCCACCCCCTCTCATCCCAGCGTGTTCGTGGAACGGCGACGCCGCCTGCGTCAGCGGTTGAGCGCGCCGGCGCTCCTGGCGGCGGGGTGGGCGCGCCCAAAGAACTTTCCCAACAACCCGTATCCCTTCCGGGCGGAGAGCCACTTCCTGTTTCTGGTCGGGCGCCACATCGAAGGCGCGGCGCTCGTGCTGACGCCTGACAGCGAACGGCTCTATGCGCCGGCGCCGGATCCGGAAGACGCGCTCTGGCATGGGCCGAGCCCCGCGCTCGAAGATCTCGGCCGAGAGCTGGGCCTCGACGTGCGACCCCTCGAGGAGCTTGGCCCCGTCCCGGGGCTGGCGATGCTGCCGCCTCAGGACGGCGACAGCGCCGCCTGGCTCTCGGAGCTGTTCGATCGAGACGTCGAACCTGGCGGCGGTGATCGGCTCGAAGGCCCGGACGCCGATTTGGCCGACGCCATGATCGCGCTCCGCCTCTACCATGACGCTGCGGGCGTTGCGCAGCTCCGGCAGGCGGCGGAGGTGACCGCGGCCGCGTTCTCGGCGGCGTGGGCGGCGACCCGCCCAGGGATTCGCGAAGCGAGCGTTCGGGCCGCGATGGAAGCAGCCATCATCGCCCGAGGGATGCGCGACGCTTACGAACCGATCGTCACCGTCCGAGGTGACGTTTTGCACAACCACCACCACGACAAGCTGCTTCAAGCAGGGGACCTGCTGCTGGCCGATGTCGGTGCCGAGACGCCCGAGGGGTACGCCGCCGACGTGACCCGCACGTGGCCGGTGAGCGGCCGGTTCTCACCGAGCCAGCGGGCCATCTACGACCTCGTCCTCGAGGCGCAGCGCGCCGCCATCGCCGCGGTCCGCCCCGGCGTCCGGTTCTTGGAGGTGCACCGCATCGCCGGGCGCACGTTGCTCGGCGGGTTGATCGATCTCGGCGTCTTCCGAGGGCGCCTCGACGAGCTCTATGAACGCGGCGCGGCGGCATTGCTGTTCCCGCACGGCGTCGGGCATCTGCTCGGCCTCGACGTGCACGACATGGAGGATCTGGGGGATCGAGCGGGCTACGCGCCCGGTCGGGAGCGTCCCGCGGCCTTCGGGGATCGCTACCTGCGGCTCGACCGCGATCTGGCGCCGGGGATGGTCGTCACCATCGAACCTGGCCTGTACTTCATCGACGCCTTGCTGCAGGCGCCGAGCGAAGTCGGCGATCTGGAGAGCGCCCTCGACCGAGAGCGCCTGAGCGCCTTCTCCGACGTGCGCGGTATCCGCATCGAAGACGACGTCCTGGTCACTGCGACGGGCGCCGAGGTCCTGACCGGCGCCATCCCCAAGGCCGCCGAGGCGCTAGAGCGCTGATCCGTTCGCCAGGACGGGTTTCCCAATGAATCGGGAAGCCCTCTCGTCTGCTCACGGTTCGGTCCGCTGGATGGTCTCGTTCACCGCGACACACGGTCTGCAGCGCAAACCGTGTGTCGCTCTAGAGGCCCTGCTTGGGAGCTGACTCGCTGCTGCTTGCGCCGAGCCACTCCCCGAACCTTTCCAGCACGCGCGCTACGATCCGATCGCAGTGGGTGCCACCGAAGGAGAACACCTCGTCGGCACACGACCCGACGGTCGTGTATAGATCGTCCCGGAGCATGGCGCGCGCGCGGTGCAGGCGCACCCGCACGCTCTCGGCCGTGATCCCGAGCGTGTCGGCAACCTCGTTGCCGTCCAGGCCTTCGAGCTCCCGGAGCGCGAACACGACGCGGTAGTTCTCGGGCAGGCGGTCGACCGCCGACTCCAACAATCGAGCGAGCTCGCGGCGTGAGACCTGATCTTCGGGGTCCGGGGCCATGTTGCTTCCGCTCCTCCAGTCGTGGACGGCGTTCACATCGGTGACGTCCCGTCCACGGCGTCGCACGCGACCGAGCGCTTCGTTCAAAGCGATACGGGTCAGCCAGGTCGATAGACTCGAGCGGCCCGCGAACTGATCGGCGTTCACGTACGCCAAGAGATAGGCTTGCTGAACCACATCCTCTGCTTCGGCGCTGTCTTTGACGACGGAGCGGGCCACCCTATAAAGGCGCTGATTGTAGCGGCGCATGAGGATCTCGAAGGCTGCCGCGTCCCCGCTACGAACCCGCGCGAGCAGCGCCGCGTCCGGGGAGGGCGCGGGGGCCGGCTCGGTCGCGTTCGGCTGCTGGGTGTCATCACTGCTCGTTGCCAGAGTCATGGATTCCCTCATTGGATGATGCGGCGACCGATCCGTTACAGGGTTGCGACACCGACGCTGCGGCCACAGCTTCCTGCGCGGCAAGCCGACGCTTGTCATTCGTCCAGCCGAACTGCACGAGGCGAGGCGCGACGCGTAACGCGCGCGGCGCTGTGATCTCTGACCCATCGTCAGCGCCTTGTCCAAACGCTTTTCGCGCTGGGTGAATTTTTGTTCGGGGAGCGCTCAATCCGTGAGGAGGACGACTATGTCTGATCCGCTAGCAACTCGTGTATCCAAACATCTGCACGATCCATCGACCGGGAAAAGGGGGGAGCGACGGCGTCACGCAGCCTTCTCCAAGCTCGCAGCGACGGCCTTGATGGCGCTGTGCGCGTCGTCGCTGTCGGCGTGCGGTGACGACGACGACGACGGCAACACCGGCGGGTCCGGGGGCACCGGCGGTGCGACCGGAGGCACCGGCGGCGCCACCGGAGGTACGGGCGGCGGATCGGGCGGGACCGGAGGATCGACCGGCGGATCTGGGGGCTCCGGGGGCTCGGCAGGAGCGGCGGGCGCGGCAGGTGAAGGCGGCGCCGCGGGCAGTGCCGGGGCCGCCGGCAGCGCCGGAGAGGGCGGAGCGGCTGGCACGGCAGGGGCGTCCGGCAGCGCGGGCGCTGCGGGTGCAGCAGGCGCTGCGGGTGCAGCAGGCGCTGCGGGTGCCAGCTTCGACGGGCAGGAGATTTTCCGGCATGACACGTTCGGCGACGAGCAGCTCTGGACCGACGTGCTCGAGATGCACGAGGTCATCGCGAGCGGCGTTTCGCCCAACACCGCGCTGGCCGTGGGCCTGAAGGTGGACGCCGATGCGCTGCCCGCCGGCATCCTCGACACGGCCGACCTGGACGAGCCAGCGACGACGGTCGCGCTCCTCGAGCTCGACGCGGTGGTCGGCCTCAAGGGCACGGTCGAAGGGGGAGAGTTGGTGGCCGTGGGCATCACGTGCGCCCTGTGCCACTCCGACGTGGACGACAGCGTGATGGAAGGCATCGGCAGCCGGCTCGACGGCTACGCCAACCGCGACTTGGATCCCGGAGCCATCTTGGCCCTGTCGCCGGCGCTCCAGAGCGATGAGGCGCAGGAGGTGCTCACCTCGTGGGGACCCGGCAGGTACGATCCCCGGTGGAACATCGACGACATCAACCACCCTGTGTTGATCCCGCCGATCTACGGGCTCGACGGTGTGGTGCTCGAGACCTATACCGGCGACGGGCCGATCAGCTACTGGAACGCCTACGTCGGCGTGACGCAGATGGGCGGCCAGGGCAACTTCTCCGATCCCCGCATCGGCGTCAGCATCGAGCACGATCCCGATCTGCTCACGCCCAAGCTGCCGGCGCTCCTCGACTATCAGCTCTCCATTCCCGCCCCGGCGCCGCCGGCAGGAACGTTCGATCCCGAGGCTGCGGAGCGCGGGCAGGCGCTCTTCGAAGGCGTGGCTGGATGTTCGACCTGCCACATCGGGCCGACCTTCACCGACGCGAACCTCGGGCGCTTTCACACCGCGGCGGAGGTCGGCCAAGAGCCGCTGACGGCGATGCGCAGCGCTACCGGGTTCTACCGAACCACGCCGCTGCGAGCCTTGTGGCAGCACCCCCCCTACTTCCACGACGGGAGCGCGGAGACCTTGCTCGACGTGGTCGATCACTACGACGCGCTGATGGCGCTCGAGCTCACCGATCCCGAAAAAGCCGATTTGGTGGAGTACCTGTTGTCGCTCTGAGGCTCGACGCTCGATCCTCGTTGATCACGGCGCCGTCCTTCGGGACGGCGCCGTTCGAACTTCCATTACTCGACGGGCGGCTCGTCCGTCGCGCAGCCGACGCTGAAGTAGAGCTGCGATCCGGCCTGGGAGACCGTGTCGCAGCTGGCCTCGCAGAGCACGATCCGCGTCTCGTTGTCCTCGTAGTACCAGCCGCCGTCTGAGCCGCATTCCCCTTCGTTGGGGACGCGGAAGGTCGTGCGGTTGGCGCCGCTGGGATCGCAGATCCCGACGTTGACGCGGGTGGTGTCCAGCGTCTGCCCGCTCGGGGCGGGCGGCAGCGCGAGCTGGCAGGGGATCGTGGCATCCTGGCGGATCTGGCGGAGCGCCTCGAGGACGGCGCCTTCGACATCGCCGCCGGTGACGATGCGCGCCTGCCCCGTCCCCCCCGCATCCGCGATGTCATTCAGGTTGTCCAGGGCCTGGCCGACGCCGAGCACGTAGGTCGGCGTGCTCGCCTGTGTGAGGCACTCTCGAGCGGCGTCTTCGGCGTCGTCGAGGCTCGTGCTCCCACAGCCGTTCTGGTTTCCGGTGGACGGCGTCTCGGGGACGCCGTCGGTCACGAGCAGAATGACCACGTTGCGCCCCGGGTTGTTGGACTTGAACTGCGTGGTGTAGTCACACGCCCCCCGGATCGCCGATCCGGTGGGCGTCTCCCCCGTGGGTTCGACCGAATTCAAAGAGCTGGTCAGCGCTCCGGCGTTGCCGGGCAGCGGCGCGATCGGGACGTCCGGCTCGGAGTAGTCGTCCGGGTCGCAGGAGGTGCTGCCCACCTCCATGTAGCCGAAGTAGCCGATGCCCACGCCCATGCCGTTGCTGTCCTCGTCGCGGAGGAAGCTGTCGACCGCGGCCCGCACCGGATCGATGCGTGGGTCGGGGCCGCCCATGCAGCACTGCCCTCGGCCCGATCGCTCGACGGGACACGACATCGAGCAGGACTGATCGAACATGATGTAGACGTCGGTCGGGATCGCTTCCCCCGCGAACTGCTGGCCCACGCACCCCTCCTCGTCCGGGCTCGGCTGACAGGCGGTGCTCCCGGTCGCCGCACCACCGCCGTTGTTCGAGCCGCCGCTGCCGGGGCCGCCTGCGCCGGTGCCGAGGAAGCCGCCCGCGGCGCCGCTTCCAAACGGACCGCCGCCGTCCGCGTCGTCATCGCCGCAACCCATCGCCAGCTGGACCGCACATGCCAGCGCCACCAGTGCACCACTCGTTCGTTTCATGATCTGCCTCGTTTCCGCCGCAAGCTCTGCCCTCGCATCAAAGTCTATCCCTCTTTTCATGCCGCGTCCGCTAATGCCGAGTGGCGATTGCTCCCCAAAGGGTGTTCGACTGAGTCTAGAATTTTTCTTGTCGTTACAGTCGGGATGCGACGTCCATCGAACGAAGTGGAAGACGGACGTGCGCCGTTCTCGAAGGAGCGACCGCGCTGCGCCGCGCTCATCGGGAGTTCTTTCATGCGTGAACACTCCGAAAGTATCTCCGAGCCGATGGCGCAGCTCGCCCGGCATCGGGTGCGTGCAAGGTGGGAACGCCGCCCACACCAGGAGCGCTTCGGGGCTTAGCTGGCAGGATGCAAGACGGTGATGCGAAGGCGCCCGCGAGCGTTCTCGTAGAAGCTCGACAGCGCCTCGGACAATCGCCTGCCGACGACCCAACGTCTCAGGCCACCCGCGATCTGCTCGAAGGGCGCCTGAGCAAATGGGTTCGGCACCGATCGGTGCACGTTCCGCAGCTCGGCGTCGCTCGGCAGGAGCATCGGGGCGACCATGCGATCGAGGTACAGGCTGGCGCGAGCTTGCCGGCGGAGGATGCCGAGCAGCTCACGCCGGTCGATCCCCTCTGCAGACGCCGCGGCGCGCAGCCTGTCGGCGCCACCGACCCGCTGGACCAGCATGGCGTGGGCGGCATCGGTTTGGCGGCGGAGCTCGTCGGCCGTCGGCGGCGGCTCGACACCAAAGCTCGACAGGAGCTCCTCGGCGAGGTGCCGCTCGAGGGCCGCGCGGACGTGCCGCTGGCGGTAGGGCTGCTGGTCGTAGTTGGAGCGGTCCGGGTCGGCGAGCGCCTCGATCCGCGCTTCGAACGCCAGGACCCGTTCGTAGATGAAACGCGGGGACCGAGCGCCCCCAAGCTCGGGCGCGCTGAAGCGGACCGAGACCCGATCGAGAGGGATCGCAGGCTCCGCCCCAGCGGGCGCTGCCACACTCGCCGTCCCAATCAGAAGCAGATGGGCGGCGGCGCTCAGGACACGCTGCCGAAGACTCACCGAGCGGCGGTGCGCTTGCGCGACGACGGCGTCGGCTCCTCGTCCGTGGGCTTCGCTGCCAGCGCTTTGGGTTGGTCCTCTGGTGCGTCGGCGTCGGCGTCGCCCTCGGCCTCGCCTTCGCCCTCTCCCCCGTGGCGCACGGAGAAGCTGCGGGCCGCTCGGCGAGCTTTGACGAACTCCGCGAACGCGGTGACCTTCTCCAGATCCCGCGCGCCAAGGGTGTCGGCGATGTCCTTGAGCTGCTTGCGCAGGGCCTCGGCGCTGCGCCCGCGACGGCCGGCGAGCTGGTCCTGTGAGATCGGTTGCGCATCCGCGGCGGCTGGCGCGGGCTCCGCGGGCCAGACCGTGCGAGGCACCGGTCGCAGCGCGTGCGCGCTGAGCCAGGCTTCCATGAACACGCGCAGCCGCTCGCTTCGAAAAGCGAACCAGCGCTCGCGCTCCGGCGCGTAGCCCATCAGGACGTCCTTGAAGCGGCGGAACGCGCCTTTGCCATCGATGGCGCGCTCGAGCCGCTCCCGGAGCTCCGGCTCGTCGACCATCGGGATGAAGCGCTCCATCCAGCGGTACTGCTCACGCGAGCTCACCGGGTCGATACGCATGTACGCTGAATCGGCAGCGATGCGCGCGTGCATCTCCGGGTCGGCAATGCCGTCGACCACCCGCAGCACCTCCCCGGTGCCAACGTGCAAGTAGCTGTGCACTTCGGGAGCGTTGTTTTCGAACGCATCCTCGAGCGCCTCCCAATCGACAGGGACGTCCCTCACTGCCGGAATCGCTTCGGATCCCCCATTTTCCGCGTCAGCCATTTTTCCTCAAATCCGGTAGGAAACCCGGTGCCTTTCCGAAGAATTCCTCCACTTTACTCGATTAAGCGGAGGGGGTGGACTGCGCTTTTGTGCGACGCACCGCGTCATGCCAGCCGCGCCACAGCGCAGCGCGGGGAGCATCTGGCAGAGTCCGTTGAAAAGTAGAGGTTATTTTCAGCATTTTTCCGGCTTCGGCCCCGCCCCCGAAAACGCCGGCGCCCACAGCGGCCAGCATTGCAGCGCCGCGCGCCGTCGATTCCAGCTCGGCAGGTCGCTCGATGAGCAAGTCGCTCACGTCGCTCTGAAGCTGCATCAGAAGATCGTTTGCGGACGCGCCGCCGTCAACCCGCATCCGGGCCAGGGGGCGGCCCAAATCGTCCGCCATCGCGTTGATGAGCTCGCCCACCTCGAGCGCGATGGCCTCTAGCGTGGCCCGCGCCAGGTGGGCCGCGGTGGTCCCGCGCGTGATGCCGGTGATCAGCCCGCGCGCGTGGGGATCCCAGTGCGGCGCGCCGAGCCCCGAGAGCGCAGGGACGAACACGACGCCGTCGCTGCTCGGCACCGAGCGGGCGAGCGCCTCGATCTGATCGGCCGAGGCGATGAGCTTCAGCCCGTCCCGGAGCCACTGCACCGCGGCGCCAGCGATGAACGCGCTGCCCTCGAGCGCGTACACGGCCTCGCTGCCGATCTGCCATCCAACCGTCGAGAGCAAGCCAAAGCGACTTTTTACGACCTGGCTGCCGGTGCTCACGAGCACGAACGCGCCCGTTCCGTAGGTGCACTTGGCGTCTCCGGGCTCCAAGCAGCCTTGCCCGAACAGCGCCGCGTGCTGGTCCCCGGCGACGCCCGCGATCGGGATCCCGTCAGGCAGCCCAGGCACATTGCGCGTGCGCGCGCAAATGCCCGCCGAAGGCACGATCGTCGGGAGCACGGCTGCCGGGATCCCGAACAGCTCGAGCATGCCGTCGTCCCACTGCCGGTCTTTCAGGTGCATCAAAAGCGTGCGGGAGGCGTTGGTGACGTCGGTGACGTGCGGCGCGTCGGCGGCCCCCCCGCCCGCGAGCTTCCAGATCACGTACGAATCCACGGTGCCGAAGGCGAGCTCGCCACGCTCGGCCCGCGCGCGCGCCCCGTCGACCGAGTCGAGCAGCCAGGCGAGCTTCGTCCCGGCGAAGTAGGGGTCGATGACCAGCCCGGTGACGTCGCGCACCCGCTGCTCGTGCCCGGCCTGCTTGAGCGCTTCACACCGATCGGCGGTTCGCCGGTCCTGCCAGACGATGGCGCGGTGCACCGGTTCGTCGCTGCGTCTGTCCCACAGCAGCGTCGTCTCGCGCTGGTTGGTGATGCCGATGGCTCGAATCCCATCGCCACCTACACCCGCGGACGAAAGGGCCCCCGCGATCGCCGCGGTGACGCTCGCCCAGATCTCTGCTGGCTCGTGCTCCACGCAGCCGGGCCGCGGGAAATGCTGCGGAAACTCGCGATTGGCGCGACCGAGCGTCTCGCCGTCGGGCGCCATGACGAGCGCCGTCGTGCCCGTCGTGCCCTGATCGATGGCGAGGATGAATCGCGCGCTCACGCGCGAGACTCTACCCCAAAATCAGCGCGGGGTTGAACCACTACTGCCCGAAGTTCGAGTCGGGCAAAAGCCACGGGCCGCGGGCCGCTCCGGCGCGCGCTCGAGCGCCGCGACCGAGGCGGCGTCGTGGCCCGGAAAGCGGCGTCTGCCCGGACTTGTCGGAGGGGGCGTCCACAGGTAGCCTTGGCCCTTGCCGATGCCGCGGATTTTGCTCGCTACTCCCGAAGGTCATCAAGTCGTCGAGCTGCGCGAGCACAACACCCTCGGGCGTCATCCCAGCAACACCATCCAGCTGCTCGATAAGATCGTCTCCAAGGAGCACTGCACGATCGAAAAGCGCGGCGATCGCTTCGTCTTGCGCGATCTCGGCAGCCTGAACGGAACGTACATCAACGGCGAGCGTGTCTCGGGCGAGCAGCTGCTCAAGCACGGCGACGACATCGCCCTCGGCACCACCCGAGCCCGCTTCGACGATGGTTCCGGGCTGCCCCTCTCGCCCCCACCGTCGATCGGCGCACCGCTCGCAGCCGCGGCTCCGCCCGGCTGGCAGGCGTCGTCGGTCGCCCCGCGCCCGCCGATGCAGAGCCAACCCGACGCGCCCCTGGCCACCGGCAGCGCGCAGGCGACCCGACCCATGCCGGTGTCGATGGGGCCGCTGGGCACCGCGGCGATCCCGACCTACGGCGTCGGGCAAGCGGCAGGCATGGGGTTCGAGCCCGCTCCGCCGAGCCCGCCGGGCGGCAGCCTGCCCCCGCTGAACGCCACGCGGGTGGACGTGAGCGACAAGTCGCGCGCGATTGGCACGCAGATCGCCGCCACGCAGAAGGGCTTTTTGCCGTTCGATCAGGTCCGCGGCAATGCCCAGCAGCTGATGGCGGACTACGAGCGGCTGCGGCTGAGCCACGAGCTCTCGCGAGAGATCGCGCTCGAGCGGGACTTGCCGACGCTGCTCAACAAGATCCTGCTGACGATCTTCAAGTTCGTCCGGGCCGATCGCGGCGTGATTTTTCTGATGGACAACACCCAGCTGGTTCCCGGCGCGAGCTTGCGGCGCGACGGCACGGAGACCCCCATCAGCGTGTCGTCGACCATCATGAACCACGTGATCAAGGAGCGGGCGACGGTGCTCACCCACGACGCGGCGATGGATTTCGCGGCCTCCAAGGGCAAGAGCATGATCCTGAACCGCATCAGCTCGGCGATCGTGGCGCCCCTCCTCCACAACGACGATATCCTCGGGGTGCTGTGGCTCGACAGCGAGACCCTCGCGCAGTTTCAGCCGAAGGACATGGAGATCGTGACCGCGATCGCCGCTCAGGCCGCCATGTTCATCGAGATCAACATCCTGGCGAAGAAGATCGAGCAGGAGATCGTCAACCGCGAGCGGTTCAGCCGGCTGCTGTCGCCAAACGTCGCCGAGCGTGTCTTGTCGGGCGAGCTCGAGGTGAAAAAGGGCGGGCAGCTGGTGCAGGAGTGCACCGTCTTCAACTCCGACATCCGCGGGTTCACGCGCATGAGCGAAGGCGCGCCCCCCGAGAGCATCGTCGAGATGCTCAACGAGTACTTCGAGCAGATGGTCGAGACGCTGTTCAAGTACGAAGGGACGCTCGACAAGTTCATGGGCGACGGCATCATGGCGTTGTGGGGTGCGCCGGTCGCGCATCCAGACGACGCGCTGCGCAGCGTGAGCTGCGCTCTGGAGCAGCTCGAAATCCTCGGTCGTTTCAACCGCAAGCGGGTCGAGATGAACGAGCCGCCGCTGGCCATTGGGATCGGGATCCACACCGGGCCGTTGGTCGCCGGCTACATCGGCAGCTCCAAGGCGCTCTCCTACACGGTGATCGGAGACACTGCGAACACCAGTGCGCGGCTCTGCGGCATTGCTGCGGCGGGTCAAGTTCTGGTCAGCGAAGCGACCGCCGCAAAGCTCTCGAGCCGCTTCGAGCTCGAGGAGCTGTCGCCAGCGCAGCTCAAGGGCAAGGAGCGCCCTTTCCGCGTTTTCAACGTGAAGCGAATGTCGCCGAGCGCCCAGGTACCGGCCGCGTTCGGCGCTTCGCGGTAGAACCAGTTGAGGTCCTGCGCGACCGCGCCCCATCCCGGAGGGGACTTTTTCAGCCTCGACGGCGGCGCGCGTTCGCGGCAGATTCCGCACGCGCCATGCAGCGAAACCAGCGACGTTCGAACCGCCGACGACGGCAGTGGCAATGCCTGCGGCCGCTCCTCGAAGCGAGCCGCCAGGCAAGGGGGTGGCCGTTGCCGTTCGCCGAGGCGAAGGTGAGGCGCTGAGCGTGGCGCACGTCCTCGCCTTCGAGCGTCCCGTGGTCGAGCTCGTGCAGCGGGTGCGCGAGCTGCGTGAGCTCGCGAGCGCCGATGCGCGCTATTCGGGGGAGCTCAAGCGCCTCGAGCAAAAGGCCGCGCAGCTCGCCCGAGAGGTGTTTCAGAACCTCTCGCCGATTCAAAAGGTTCAGCTGTCGCGCCACCCGAACCGTCCCTACACGCTCGACTACGTGCAGCGGCTGTTCACCGACTTCGTGGAGCTGCACGGTGACCGGCGCTTCGCCGACGACTGTTCCATCATCGGCGGACCTTGCCGCTTCCATGGCCGGAGCGTGATGATCGTCGGTCACCAGAAGGGCCGCACGACCAAAGAGAACATGAAACGCAACTTCGGGATGCCCAACCCCGAAGGCTACCGCAAGGCCATCCGGCTCTACGAGCTCGCCGATCGGTTCGGCTTGCCCATCTTGACGTTCATCGATACGCCCGGCGCGTTCCCGGGCGTGGAGGGCGAGGAGCGTGGGCAGAGTGAGGCCATCGGCGCATCGCTGGAGGTGATGTCGCGGGTCGGGGTGCCGATCATCACCACGGTCATCGGCGAAGGCGGCTCGGGTGGCGCGTTGGCCCTCGGGGTGGCCAATCGAGTGCTGGTCCTGGAGTTCGGTTACTACTCCGTGATCTCACCCGAGGGCTGCGCGGCGATCCTGTGGAAGAACGGCGAGATGACGCCGGAGGCCGCGGCGCGCCTGAAAATCACCGCGCCGAACCTGCTCGAGCTGGGGGCGGTGGACGCCATCGTCGAAGAGCCGCCCGGTGGGGCGCATCAGGATCACGACACCGCGGCGCGCCTGCTCGACCGCGCCGTGTACGAAGCGCTGGTGTCGCTCGATGGCCTGTCACCGGAGGAGCTGCGCGAAGATCGCTATCAGCGGTTTCGGCGCCTCGGCTCGTTCGTGGCTTGATTGCGGTCAGGGATGCACGAGACAGGCTTGGAGATCGGTCACAGGAAGAGCAGAAGACCGGAAGGGGACCGACTTCATCGGTCCCAGACCAAAGTCATCGATCTCGAGCGACGGGATGCGGCCCACCGCGGCGAACACAGCCCGCGAGGATCGCGTCGGCGTATCCGCCGAGTCCCCAGAAGATCTTCCGCCCTTCCGCCCTTTCTGTGAACAAACGTACCGCAGGTCGTGGCAAGCGGGAGGGTCACACGTAGCGGGCGAGGGCCTGCTGGACGGAGGCGAGGTAGGAGCCGCCGAAGTGGTTCACGTGCACCAAGAGCGGATAGAGCTGGTAGAGCGTGACCCGGTCTTTGGCTCCGGGCGATAGCGGGTAGGCCTCGTCGTAGGCGGCGAACACGCGCTCCGAAAAGCCGCCGAACAGCCGCATCATCGCCAAGTCCATCTCGCGATGGCCCCCGTAGACCGCCGGATCGATGAGGCAGGGCAAGCCGCGTTCATCGACGTGCAGGTTTCCGCCCCACAGATCTCCGTGCAAGCGCGCTGGCGGCTCCGCCGGGCCGACGAGCTCCGGCAGCCGATCGAACAAGCGATCGAAGCCCTGGGCGAGCGCGGCCGGAGCGCGGCCGTTTTCGATCGCCCGCTCGACCTGCGGCAAGAGCCGCCGTTCGCGGAAGAACTCGGTCCAATCGCCGGCCGGCGTGTTGTCTTGCGGCAGCGATCCGATGAAGTTCGGTTGATCGAGGCCGAAGCTCGCAGCGCCGAAGCGGTGCAGGGCAGCCAGCCCGCGGCCGAGCTGCTCGTCGAAATCGTGGACACGTCGCGCGGAACGGACCAGCTCGAGCGCCAAGAAGGGCGGGTGCGACGGGCCGCTGCTGACGGCGAGCACCTCGGGCAAACGCAGCGCGTCCGCCTCCGCGAGCCACAAGAGCCCGCGCGCCTCCGCCGGGAACATGCTGCCGGGCGCGTTGGCGTTGCTCTTGACGAACACCGCGCGGCCGTCCGACAGCGTCACCTCCCACGCCTCGTTGATGTCGCCTCCCGCGAGCGCCAAGACGCTCACGACCTGCGCCCCGAGCCCTTCTGCCACTGCCGTGCGGAGCCGCGCCTGCATCAGAGGCCGTGCTCCTTGCGCAAGTGCTCGATGAGGCCGCGGCACGCCCGCTCGCACATGTCGAGCACATCGTCGAAGCCCTGCTCCCCGCCGTAATACGGATCGGGCACCGGAGCGTTCGGCGCCGCGCTTGCGTCGAACGACCGGAGCAAGCGGAGCTTGGACAGCACCTGCTCGTTCGGCGCCGTGCGGCGCAAATCATCGAGGTTCTCCAAGTCCATGGCCAGCACGTGGTCGAAGCGTTGCCAATCCTGCGTCCGAAACGCGCGCGCCCGCCCGCCGAGCTCGATGCCGCGCCGCCGCGCCGCCGCCTGAGAGCGTCGGTCTGGAGGATTGCCCGTGTGGTAGGCCGCGGTGCCGGCGCTGTCGACCTCGACCCGATCGCTCAGGCCCTCTCGCTCGAGCAAATGCCGCATGACGCCCTCTGCAGTGGGCGAGCGGCAGATGTTCCCGAGGCACACGAAGCACACTTTGATGGTCGCTGGAGGCGCGGGCATCCCGCGGTTTTATCATGGTGGTTCGCGCGTGCACGGCTCGTCCGCCGCGGACGGTGGCGCGTCGCCGGCGCCCGCGCGGGAGCCTGAGCTCGCTGGGAGCGGGGTCGGTCGCTTGGGGAGCGGGCTCGCCCGAGCCCCCATCCCCCAAAGCGAGCGCCAGCGAGCGCCCCGATCCCGCTCCCTGAGCGAGCGCCCCCATGCCCCGATCCGAGCGAGCGCCAGCGAGCGCGCCCGCGCCCCATCCCAAAGCGAGCGAAAGCGAGCGTCCCCATGCCCCGATCCGAGCGAGCGAAAGCGAGCGCCCCCCGCCCCCCGCCGTCCCTCAAACCTCCCTGGTCTCGTTGCCGTCGAAGTACCGCAACAAGTAGAGATCGCGGCGGCGGTCGTTCCAGTTCTGTGTGGACCCCGTATAGCGGTGGCGGCGCAAGGCTTCGATGTCGAGGTCGTGGACCAGCACCGTCTCGTCGTTCGCCGTCGTCTCGGCGGCGACGCCGTCGCGGCTGAATGAAATGTCGGACGGGGTGAAGATCGCGGATTGTGCGTAGTGGACATCGGCGTTGTCGACGAACGGCAGGTTTCCCGTGCAGCCGGCCGACACGACGTACACGTGGTTCTCGATACAGCGCGCCTGCGCGCAGTAGCGCATTCGGAGGTAGGCATACCGGCTGTCCGTGTTGAAGGGCACGAACAGGATGTGGGCGCCCTTCTTGGCCGCGATCCGCGCGAGCTCCGGAAACTCGACGTCGTAGCTCGCCAAGATGGCGATCTTTCCGCGGTCGGTGTCGAACACCTCCAGGCGGTCCCCGGGTTCGAGGCCCCACCATTTGCGCTCCGGCGTCGTCACGTGCAGCTTGTGCTGCCGAACCTCCCGCCCGTTGCGCATGAACACGTGCGCGGTGTTCCTGAGGACGTCCTCGTCGTCCAGCGTGAAGTGGGAGCCGGCGATGATGTTGATGTTGTGCTTGATGGCGAGGCGGCTGAAAAGCGCCCGGTAGGGCTCGGCGAACTCCTTCGCGATGCGCCGCACGGCCAGGCCAGGGCGCATGGGCGGAACCAGCGACAGGAGCTGCGCGGTGATGAGCTCTGGAAACAGCACGAAATCCGATTGAGCGTCCGCCGCGACGTCGACGAAATACTCACATTGCAGCGCGAACTCCTCGAAGGACCGCAGCGTCCGCATTTGGTACTGCACCGCCGCGATGCGCACCGGTTCGACGGCGCGGAAGTGCCGCTTCTGAACCGTGCGGTAGTCGTAGTTCGTCCACTGCAGGAAGGTCGCGTAGCCGCACGATTCGCTGTCGTTCGGCAGGTAGTTCGGGATCAAACGCTGCAGCACGAAACCGTTGGCGAGCTGCGCGGTCAGCACGGGGTCGTAGAGCGCCTTGGCGATCACGCGGTCGACGTATTCCTGCGCGCTCATCTCTGCGGCGTGGCGATGGTAGCCGGGGATGCGTCCGCCGATGATGATGCGCGCCAGATTGCGCTCACGCGCGAGCTGCTTGCGAGCGTCGTACAGGCGGCGGCTCAATCGATAGCCGCGGTACTCCGGATCGACCATGATTTCGATGCCGTAGAGCGTGTCTCCGTCGTCCTCGTGGTTTCTGATGAAGCCGCTGTCGGAGATCTCCGCCCAGTTGTGCCACTCGGAATACAGATCGAAGTCGACGAGCAGGCTGCTGGAAGAGGCCACCACCTTGCCGTCGATCTCCACGCACAGCTGACCCTCGGGAAAATGGCGGATCTGGCTCTCGAACTGCTCCCGCAGCCACGGCTTCATGCCGGGAAAACACTTGAGCTGCAGGTCGCGCACCTGCTCGTAGTCCGATGGGCGCAGCGCCCGCACCAGGAGCAGTCCCTCGACGTCTTCAGCGCGCTTTGTCTGCGGATCGTTCACCTTCCTCCTTCGTCGGTGCCGCGGGGTTCGATAGCCGCCCGACCTCGAGAACTTAACACGCCGGTTTGGCGTCCGCACCGTTGGCCGGCGAGGCCAGGCCAGCGCCGCGGGCGCCCGCCCAGGAATCAGGGCCCGATCGTCGGCGTCACGCCGAGCTCGGCGAGCAACGCATCGGCGCCATCGACCGCGTCCATCATCCAGAGCATGTAGCGGATGTCGACATGGATGGATCGGGTGATTTCTGGCATGAACAGCCAATCCGACGCCATGGCTTCGTAGTTGCCGTCGAACGCGAGCCCGACGAGCCTCCCCCGCGCGTCGAGGGTCGGCGACCCCGAGTTGCCGCCCGTGATGTCGGTGTCGGCCAGGAAGTTCACCGGCAGGTCACCCAGGCGCGGATCGCGGTAGGCCCCGAAGTTTCGCGTCTGGATCGCTTGCACCAGGCGCAGAGGAGCGTCGAACGGCTGCTTGCCGGTGTGCTTCGTCACCACCTCCGGCGCGACGGTGAAGGGCTCGTATTCTGTGGCATCCGGGCGAGGACGGTAGCCTTTGACGTTGCCGAACGTCACTCGGAGCGTGCCGTTGGCGTCCGGCGCGATGGGTGCGGCAACGAACTGCTGCAAAGCGGCGATGTAGCGCGGCCTGAGCAGCAGCAGGGCTCCGCTCAGGGTCTGCTCGGCCTGTCTCAGCTGCTCGCGGATGGGGTGCAGCCGCAAGGCCATGTCGATCATCGGATCGCCCAGCTTGGCGAGATCGGCCAGCTTTCCCGTTTTCAAGAGCCGCACCGGCACCTCCGGCTGGACGAGCCGTGTCTTGGCGAACATCGCCGCGACGGCCGTACGGATCTGCTGCTCGTCCGGGTCGGTGAGGCCGGTGATGGCGAAGACCAGGCTCTGCCGCTGCTTGGCGTCGGGCAGCCGGGCGGCCCTCAGGGTGGCCAGCGTCAACAGCCCCTGATCGAGCTTGCGAGAGGAGCGCTGGGTGAGCTCCGTCAGGCGTTGCTCGAGCCGCTTCCAGTTGCGCTCCTGATACTCCGGGTCCCGCTCCGCGTCGGGTTTGGGGCGCTCCACGGCCAGGTCGACGATGTTGACGGCGGCGCCCGCGAGCGCCGGCAGCCGCACGACTTCCCCGACGGCCGCTTCGAAGGCGCGCGTCTGTCGATGATGTGCCAAGAGCGTCGCTAGCTGCTCCAAGACCCCGCCGAACCTCGCCTTCGTTTCGGGAGACTGGGCGATGAAGCGCGCGAGCTCCGCCTCCAGGCGCTGCTTCTCCTGCGCCGCGCCGCCTTTGGTGAGCCCTTCGAGCGCGCCTTGTGAATACTTGAGGGCGTTGCTCAAGCCCCGTTCGAGCGGCGTCGCCTTCAAAGCCAGCTCGGGATCGTTCTGGCCCAGCGCCGCGATTTCCGCCAGGTACTCGGTGCACATGTCGATCCGGTACGGGTAGTACCACTCGACGGCCTCCTGAACCTCGGCGGCGGTGTGCAGCCGATAGGTCCTGCCCGGGTAGCCGGCGACGAACACCAGGTCTCCGGGGGCGAGCGGTCGATCCGGCATGCGCAGATGGACCGTCGGGCGGTAGGGGACGTTGTCGCGAGCGTGATCCGCGGGCTGGCCGTCCTTGCCGACGTAAGCGCGGTACAGCGCGAAGTCCCCCGAGTGGCGTGGCCAGCGCCAGTTGTCGATGTCGCCTCCGAAGTTGCCGACGCCCTCGGCGGGCGCGTAGGCCAGCCGAACGTCGCGGATCTCGAGCCGCTCGATCGCCAGGTACGTCGCCCCCCCGAAATACGGGGCGACGTCGCAACGCAGGTAGGGCCGATCGTTCTCGCAGCGCTCGACGATGGCTTTGATGCGAGCCTCGACGGTCCGGTGGCGTTCGAGGTCACCGCTGATCTGCTCGAGGTTGGCGCGCACCTCCGCGGTCACGTCCGTGAACGCCCGCGTGACGTACACGCGCCCCGTGGGTCCAATCGGCTTTTCCTGCCGCCGCTCGGCTGCGACGAAGCCGTTCTCGAGCAAGTTCTCCTTCGGCGTCGACACGAACTGCAGCGCGCCGGTCACACAATGATGGTTGGTGGCCACCAGCCCCTCGGGAGACACGAAGGAGCCGGAGCAGCCGCCCAAGCTCACCACCGCGCCCAGCGGGTAGCCCATGGGGTCGGCGAGCTTCGACGGATCGAGCTCGAGCCCCATTTGCTGGAGGCGGGCGGCGTGTTCCGGCAGCTGCGATGGCATCCACATCCCACCGGCGCCGCGCAGCGTGGCCGCCGCGGTCGGCGCTGCCGTCGCCGGCTGCGCGGGGGGAGCCGCCGCCTCCGGGCTCTTGCACCCGACGGCGGCGATCAGCGCCGGGCACGCCACGAGAAACGAACCACCTCTAAAGAGCCCAGACGGCATCGGTGCCGCATAACCATGTCGCCGTTCGGCGGCAATCTCGGTCTCGTGTTCGCCGCAACGAGGCGGACAAGCGCGCTCGAGGGGCTGCTTCGGAGCGCCTGGCGCCGCTTCGACTCGTCTCGTCGGGCGAGCTCTCGATCGAAGGTCTCGGGCGTCGCACGGGTCCGAGCGGCGGCGCCTGCCACCGCGTGCGTCGGACCGGTGCGAGCTCGTCCGAGGGCAAGCTGACGATCGTGGCGTGGCGCTTGGACGGTGTGTCGCTCTAGGAGGCGTCCCGCGAAGGAGCGGCGGTGAGCTCGAAGCGCTCGAGCGGCGCACGTGACGCGCCTTCGGAGCGGTCGTGGCGCGTTGGCCGGCTGCTTCGGTCATGTGGCCGGCGCGCCGAAGCGCCGCGGCGACCGCACCAGGGGCCCTGCACACGGGGAAACCCCGAGGCGCGATCAGCCATCTCCTTTACGACACCAGACGCGGTTCACGGCGCCGATCGTGGCCATGTTGGCCAACAGCCCTCACCTAGCTTCGAGCCGATGCGCCGCCGTTCCGCTGATACCCACTCCAGACGAGCCCTTTGTTCGATCGTGTGCGCCGGTGTTTTCCTGGTGACCGCCGCGGGAGCACAAACGCCTGCGCGGGGCACCACCGGCGGTGACCTGCGCCTGTCGGTCGAGGACGCGATGCGCCTCGCCGAACGAACGAGCGAGGACGTGGCGGTCGCGGCCGCCGGGGTGAAGCGGGCGAAGGCTCGGGTGACGGAAGCCAGGAGCGGTTTTTTCCCGACCTTGAGCGCCAGCGCTTCCTACACGCGCACGTTCATCTCCCAGTTCGACGACCTGTTCGACGCGCGCGGCGGTCAGATGGGGCAGGCGGAGGGCGCCGGGGAGCTGCCGTTCGGCCAACCCAATATCTATCAACTCGCACTCACCGCGTCGCAAAACTTGTTCGCTGGCGGCAGTACGCTCGCGCTCGGCCGTCAGGCGCGCGCCAACCTGTCGATCTCCCGCGCCGAGCTGTCGTCGAGCCGAGCGCAAGCGGTGTTGGAGGCCGTGCAGGCGTACTACGACGCCGTGCTCGCGGCGCGCTTGGTCGAGATCGCCGAGGCCACGCTGAACCAGGCGCAGCAGACCCTCGAGCAGACGCGGCTGGAGGTCCAGGAAGGCAGAAAGCCCGAGTTCGAGCTGCTCCGGGCCCAGGTCGCCCGGGACAACGAGCAACCCCAAGTCGTGCAGCGCCGGACCGAGCTCGAGCTGGCGCACCTCCGGTTGAAGCAGGTGCTCGACTTGGATGCCCCCGGGCGTTTGGTGTTGACCACGGAGCTCGAGCACGACGCGCTGCCGGCCTTGGCGCCTCGGGCCAAAGCCTCGGCTGCCGTCGCGCGCCGCGGAGAGCGCGTGCCGGTGCAACAAGCCCTCGACACGGTGCGCTTGCAACAGGCGACGGTGGATCTGCAAAACGCGGCGCACTTCCCGAGCCTGACGTTGACCTCGACCTATGCGCGCTTCGCGTACCCGGAGGATCTGCTGCCGTCGTGGAGCGATTTCCGGACGAACTTCAACGCGGGGCTCGTGCTGCAGGTGCCTATCTTCGAGGGTTTCGCGACCGTCGCGCGGGTTCGGGCCGCGCGAGCGGATCTGGAAGAGGCTCGCATCCGGGTCGCGCAGACCCGCGAGCTTGCGCAGTACGACACCGAGCAGGCTCGGCAACGGCTACGCGCGGCGATCGAGGTGTGGCGTGCCAGCGCCGGGACGGTGGAGCAAGCCGAGCGCGCTTACGAGCTGGCGGAGCTCCGCTACCGCGAGGGGGTCTCGACGCAGCTCGAGCTGGACGACGCGCGGCTGCTCCTGCAGCGCGCGCGGCTCAACCGCGCCGTGGCCGCACGCGACCTGCAGGTCGCACGCGTTCGCTGGGAGCTCTTGCCGGCGCTCCCTCTCTCGGTCGCGACGCCACCCGTCGTCAGCGCGCCGGAGCTGGACCCACTTGGGACCATGGGTGCGGGCGCGCCGGGATCCGGCGCCGCCGCGACACCCGGCACTGGGGCTTCGATTCCGGGCGTGACCGACATGCCAGGCGTGCCGTGGCCCACTGGCCTGCCAGGAGCGTTCTGATGGACGGGCGCGCGGCGTGCACAGCGTGGGGGTGGCGGGCGGCGCTCGGTCTGCTGCTGCTCGCTGCCTGTGGCCGCAACGACACGCCCACTCGCGAGGACGCCGTCGAACCCATGGTGCTCGGGCGTGAGAACGTCGCGGCGGTGACAGAGCAGACCGTGGAGGTCGGGCCCACGATCTCCGGATCGCTCGAGCCGAGGGAGCAGGCCGTCATCCGCGCCGAGGCCGCCGGATCGGTGGAGCGAGTGACCGTCGACCTCGGTCAAGCGGTGCGGCGGGAGGAGCTGCTCGGGCGGATCGACCCGAGCGGCCTCGGGCAGTCGGTCCAGGCGGCGCGCACCAACGTCGCCTCCGCCGAACAGGCGCTCGTCATCGCCGAACGCGAGCTCGAGCGGGTGCAGCGCCTCGCGGCGGCTGGGGCGCTCGCCGCGCGGGATGTCGAGCTGGAACAGAACCGAGTGGCCGCCGCTCGAGCACAGCTCGCGGTGTCGCGCGCCGAGCTCGCCCAAGCCAGCGAGCAGCTCTCCGGGACCGTCGTCCGCGCGCCGATCTCGGGTCTGGTGAGTGAAAAGCCGGTCAACCAGGGCGATGTGGTGAGCGTGGGGGAGCACCTGTTCACGGTCGTCGATCCGACCAGCATGCGGTTGGAGGCGACGGTGCCCTCCGAGCACCTGGCGAGCCTGGCCGTCGGAGCTCCGGTGGAGTTCTCGGTGCGTGGCTATCCGGGACAAACTTTCGAGGGGCGGGTCGAGCGCATCGCGCCCGCGGCGGATCCGGCGTCGCGCCAGATCCCGATCATCGTCTCGATCCCGAACCCCGGCGGCAAGTTGGTCGCCAACTTGTTTGCGGAGGGCCGGGTTGCGGCGAAGCGTAAGCGCGCGCTCACCGTGCCGACGGACGCGGTCGACTTGGAGGACGCCGAGCGAAACGTCACGGTGGTGCGGGACGGAAAGGTGCGCGTGGTGGCGGTCGAGACCGGGCTGGTCGACGAGGTGCGCGACCGGGTGGAGGTGACGTCGGGGCTCGCGGAGGGTGAGCTGGTCCTGCTCGGTCCCGCGCGTGACGTTTCGTCGGGCACCCCCGTGAGGGTCGAAGGGGCGGTGCAGGATGCCAGCGGCCGGGACGGGTCGCCCTGAGCGCGCCAGCCATCGGTGACGACCATGTGGATCTCGGAGTTTTCGATCAAAAACTCGATCGTGACGACGGTCGTGATGCTCGCGCTGGTCGTGTTCGGAGCGCTGGCGCTCCTGATCCTCGAGACCGACGAGTTCCCCGAGATCGATCCCCCGGTGGTGAGCGTCTCGGTGCCGTATCCGGGGTCCTCCCCCGAGGTGGTCGAACAGGAGGTGATCGATCCGATGGAGGAGGCGATCTCCTCGATCAGTGGCGTCGACAGGATCACGTCGACGGCCGTCGACGGCTTCGCCACGATCATCGTGGAGTTCGTGTTCGAAAAAGACCTGCAGGAAGCGACGCAGGACATCCGCGATCAGATCTCCGAGATCCGCCAGGACCTCCCGCTCGAGATGGAAGAGCCGGTCCTGACGCGCTTCGATCCGAATGATCTGCCCATCGTCTCGCTGACCCTCACGTCGACGACCCGGAGCTCGGCCGAGCTCACGCGGCTGGCGGACCCCAAGATCACCGGGCAGCTGCGGGGGATCCCCGGGGTCGCGGAGGTCGAGCTGGTCGGCGGCGTGGAACCAGAGCTCACCGTCGAGCTCCTGCCCGCCGCCCTGACCGCCACCGGCACCAGCGTCGAACAAGTCGTGCAAGCGCTCGAGGCGCAGAACCTCGCGGCCCCCGTCGGCCGGGTCACGGCCGAGTTCACCGAGCGCACGCTGCGGCTGCGGGGCAGGCTGGACGCGCCCGCCGAGTTCAAGCAGCTCGTCGTGCCGTCTTTGGGACCTTCGGTGGTTCGGCTGGGCGACGTGGCGGAGGTGCGCGCTGGGAGCGAGGAGCCGCGCACGCTCGCGCTGTTCAACGGCAAACCGGCCGTCGGCATCGACATCGTCAAAAACACCCGCGCCAGCACCACGACCGTCAGCGAGCGGGTTCGGGAGCGCATCAGCGAAATTCAGGGTGATTTGCCAGACGACGTGCAGCTGCAGATCGTGCGCGACGCCGGCGTGCGCGTGGATCTTTCGGTGCGGGATGTGGAGCGTTCGCTGGTGGAAGGTGCCGCGCTGACGGTGCTGGTCGTCTTTCTGTTCTTGAACTCCTGGCGCTCGCCGGTCATCACCGGGTTGGCGCGG